>CBFGVX010000009.1:0-60930 GCA_965652425.1 uncultured bacterium
CGACCTCGGCGCATCCAGCCAGACTGTCCCAACCCCGATCACGGTGACGCTGGGACGCGATTCGTGGCGCATCACCGACGGGCGGGGCCACTCCCGGCGGATGCCCCGCTCCGGTTCCGGCCCTTCCACGGACGCGCTGCGCATCACCTCGCTTTCGGACCAGATGCTCACCCTCGACGGCAAACGCCTGCCCGGCTCGCTCTGGCTGCACGGTCGCTCGGGGTCGGACGAAACCGGCGAGATCGATGTCGTCGAACACCTGCCCATCGAGGTCTACCTGCCTGGTGTGATCGCCAAGGAGCTGTACCCGAACTGGGCGCTCGAGACCTTCAAGGCCCAGGCGATCGCCGCGCGGAGCTACGCGATGCAGGAGCGCCAGCGCCGGATCTCCATCGGCTCATACTTCGATCTCGAATCCACCACGCAGGATCAGGTCTACGGCGGATCGACCACCAACCCAACCGCGCTGCGCGCGGTCGATCTGACCTACGGCCAGGTGCTGACCTGGAACGGGCATCTGCTCCGGGCGTATTACAGCTCGACCACCGGCGGACGCGCGGCGAGCGCCCGCGACACCTGGCCGACCGGGCCGGGCTACGAGTTCAACCTCATGCCCCCGATTCAGGCCTCCACCCGCGACGATGTCGATTCGTTCAGCCCGCTGTTCACCTGGCAGGTCGAACGGGACATCGAAGAGCTGAGCCGGCGGATCCGGGCCTTCGCCGAGAGCCGGCGGATGGGCATGCGAACGATCAAGCAGGTGGCGAAGGTCGATCCGGTCGCGTTCAACGAATTCGGCCGCCCCCAACGATACCGGATCATCGAGCAGGGCGGTCGCTGGTGGGAGTTGTCGGCCGAGGACACGCGCCTCGCGATGAACCACTCCGGCGACAGCGGGCTGGACTCCCCCACGCGCGACCAGCGGATCAACAGCGGCGACTTCACGACCCGGCGCGACGGCGACAAGCTCATCTTCTCCGGGCGCGGCTTCGGACACGGCGTCGGCATGAGCCAGTTCGGCGCCGAGGGCATGGCCCGCCAGGGTCGCACCGCCGAGGAGATCCTGATGCACTACTACCCCGGCGCGGAACTCCAGCGGGCGTACTGAATCGCTTCAGAACAGCAGGGCAAAAACAAACAGGCACAGTCCGGAAGACCGTGCCTGCATGGTGTTGAGAGTCCGATAGGGCTTGTGCCGAGCCGATCAGCGGCGACGACGCATGGCGGCGAGACCGGCCAGACCGGCCAGCATCGCGCTGCCGGGGGTCGGGACTTCCAGCGTGAAGGTGATGGTGCCGCCCGTGATGGTTCCTGCTGCCATGCCGGAGCCATCGTTGTACACGCTGAACGCGCCGACCGCAGCGCCCTCGGCGGGCATGAAGAAGTCGTCGATGATCTCGTCGCCGTCGATGTCGATGGTGCCATCGGTATCGAGGAAGTCGAAACCGCCGCCGGTGAACTCGAGCGAACCGCCCTCTTCGGCGGGGCCTTCGTTGACCTGGAAGAACGGAGCGAGGCCGATGATGCCGAACTCGGCATCGGCCCAGCCGAGGCGGAGCTCGCTGGCCCAATTCTCGAAGGTGGAGCCGGTGTTCCAGTTCACAGTCGCGGTGATATCCGACGCCTCAACGCCGAGCACACGCAGACCGCCCAGCGAGCTGTCGAAGACGATGGGCTCGTTCAGTTCCGAAGCGCCGTTGTAGTAATCCAGCGAACCGGAGGCGAAGTCGTAGGTCGCCGTAATGGTTCCAAGTCCGCGGTTGGTCGGACGGTCGCCGGTCTGCACGCTGGCGCTCAGGCCGGAGGCGGTTTCGAGCTGCACAGGGCCCATATCGGCGGCGGCGATGCCGGCGGTGGATGCGATGGCAGCAACGGTGGTCAGAACAAATTTCATGATGTCGTCTCTCTCTTCAAGGGTATGGGCCACTTCTTGGCCCGGAACACACAGGAACCGGGGATTGTCACCGGCTATTGACTCAACTATGGACCAAAATCCAAGCACTTCCAACTGGATTGTGAAATTTGCCAAATTTCGGCTCAATATCGCGTCATATCAGACCATATCTCTTCATTATCACAGGAGTATTCCGGCCGCCGGTGATCCGAAGCCGCAATGAAAAACGCCGGCACAAGGCCAGCGTTCTTCAAGGGTCGTGATTTGATTTGGGGTGAATATTCAGCGACGGCGACGCAGGCCGATCAGGCCCATGCCCGCGAGCGCCATGCCGGCGGCTCCGGGGAGGGGGATGACGACCGCCATGATCTGGACATTGATGTCGCTCGATTTGTCCCATCCGACGCCATTGGATTGGTAATCGCCGCCGAGAAGGACCGACGCATCACCCGGTGCGCCATAGAACCAGTTGTACAGATCATTCGCACCATCCTGCGAGGAACCACTCAGATCTGCGTTTGAAGCGTGGAGAAAAGGGTTTGCCCCGTTCATGGGTTGTCCACCCAGCGCGAATACGAAATCACCGGCGGCGAAATTACCCAGATTGAGGAAGTCGATCTGGAAGATGCTGTTGAAGCCGGAGTTCTGATTCTGGTAATCCTGCCCATCGGCGTATGTCACTCTGCTGACTGCAACATTCGGATTGTCGCTGAGATTGCCGGTGAGATTCGCGCTCATCGCAAGGGGCACGGAAGAATCAGAGGCACTTCCCAAATAGAACGAGATGCTGCTGAAGGTGTCCTGCAGAGTTGTGCCCGGATCCGCGGAGCCGGCCACAACCCAGATGGACAGTTTGTCGATCCGGCTTGAGGAAGGCAGGGTGAAGGTATCACCTGACATGTAGTTGCCCTCAAAGCCCCACGCCACATTGCTGCGGTTGCTGCCAGCGGCATTGTTGAGGTTAGTTGTCGGCAGCCCTCGATCAATCATGTAGGGCGTTGCACTCGCAGTCGTGCCGCACATTGCCAGCGTCGCCGCGGCGATCGCGGCCTTTCCGAAGCATTTCATCTCTCATCCTCCTTGGCTGGACGGGCTCTTGCCCGCCAAATCCGCGTGTACCGGGCCTGGGAAAAACACGATTCCCCTGAACAGCACAGAGTTCTCCGGCAAGTAACTTACCCCAATACCCCACTCTGCAAAGGAGGATTTAGGGATTCGGCGAGAATTCATGCGGGAATACCCGAAAAGATAAAATGGACAAATCTACTCTCCCCTGATACGGTGGGATTTGCTGAATTTCAAAAGAAAAACCACCGGATTTCCGGTGGTTCGAGGTTCGGATTCGATCGGCGGCTCAGCGGCGCCGACGGAGGCCGATCAGGCCCATGCCCGCGAGCGCCATGCCGGCGGCTCCGGGGAGGGGGATGACCGTGGACTGGAGTGTTTCAAAGTTGAAACTCATTTCCTGACCATTGAACCCGATCACCAGATTGTCGACTGCGCCTTCGAAGTTGCCGTTCCAACCCGACCCGACACCCATCGAGATGCCGAAGACCATCCAGCTTCCATCGATCGTGCCGGTACCGGAAACCCAGTCGGCAAGGGTGTTGCCGTATCCGAGGCCGCCGGGATCACCGGGGAACGGCATGCCCGCCCCGAAGCTCCAGAGGTTTGCGCCGTTCGAACCGTTGTGGGAGAAGATGTCTTCGGAGACCCATGTGTTGGTCGGCACGCTGCCGCCGCCGTTGTAAGCACGCTCGAAGACCAGACCGCCGACATTCACGCCGTCCGACACCAGCAGGCGAACGACCGGGTGCTGGTTAGCGGGGTTCGTGCTCGATGAATCGCGGTACCAGTCGTACCGAAGAGAAGTGAGTTGACTCAGCGTTCCGAGCGAACTGCCGGTGTAGAACTCGATGTCTGCCTTCGCTGCACCCGATGGTGTGCTCAGAAAGGCGGAACCGTTGCCTGAGCGGGCGTAGGTGCTGTTGATGCCCACTGCGCCGCTGTTGCGGACATTGTTGTACACGAACCCGGTCGTGCCGATCCCTTGTCCGGCATTCAATGCGTTGGGGTTCGTGAAGAAATCGCCGCCCGCATCCATCGACCACACCACCGTCTGACCGCTCGCGGCAGTTCCCGCGAAACTGATCAGTGCCGCGCAAGCGACAGTCTTTCCTATCCAGTTCATGTCTTACTCCTCCTTGGTCGGCGGTCATTCCCTGACCACATTCATCGTGCCGACTCAGAACTACGCTTCGTGACCCGGCACGATCTGCTTTCGCTGATCCCCAGAATACAGGGGAATTGATACAAGAAAACCCGAGGCCCAAAAATCTGCTTCATCTTCTTGAAAATAGGACACAAAAGAAAAACTGGGCAAAGTTGCCCAGGGCGTGAAAATGAAAAACCACCGGTTTCCCGGTGGTTGATTCGGATGCAGGTTGCGCGATCAGCGGCGGCGACGCAGGCCGATCAGGCCCATGCCCGCGAGCGCCATGCCGGCGGCTCCGGGGAGCGGGATGAGGACGGCTGAGGAAAACGCGATGACCTCGAATTTCAGTCCCTCATGACTCGGCGTCGAGGCCCATGAGAGGGTGATGTTGCCGGTGAGGGTGAAGTTCTCTCCGAGGGAGCCGCTGGAGACGAAGAAGAAGTTCTCGCCGCCAAAGGACTCGACCGAACTGCCGCCGAGCGAGCCGCCGTTGAGGAAGAGGTCACTGACGACGACGGACGATCCCTGACCGCCGCTGCCGTTGTTGTTGGCCTTGAACCACAGGTCGGTGACATTGCCGGTCGCAGCGCCGGTGCGGGTGTTGGAGCCGACGGTGTAGGTCAGGGTGTCGCCGTCGTACGAAATGCTGAACGGGACGGTGTTCCCATTGCTCCGCAGAGAGGTGAAAGTACCGGTGTTGTCGTACACGCCGGTCATGGGGTTGCGGATGCCGTGCGTCCAGCCCGACCCGCCGTGCCGAGCACGGGTCTCAAAGACCTTGGTGGTCAGCGGGTTATTGCTGACGCTGAGATAGCCGTTGAGGTTGGACGGAACGACGGTCGCGGCGGACGCCGCCGATCCGGCCACGCTGACAACGAACGCGGCCACGGCAGCAATAACAATTCGGTTCTTCATCATGTCAGGTATCCTCTCTCTTCCGGCATCTCTATCAGGCGATATAGCCCACATGCGGCGCGATCTCACGCTGATAAAGATACACCATTCTTCCGGGAATACCACCGGATTAAGGGTGAAACCGACGAGGCAAGTCAGATGTGAATTTGGATAAACATGAACCGGAAACTTGTCGGGCGTACACGAGCGCGCGCCTCGGTGAAGACCATGAAAAAAACCGGCCCTGAGGGGCCGGCGGTCATCGTTTGAGAAATCGGGAACGATTCAGCGACGGCGACGCAGGCCGATCATGCCCATGCCCGCGAGCGCCATACCGGCGGCTCCGGGGAGGGGGATGACGACGGACTCGGCGGTTTCGAATCCGCCTCGTGCATCGGTGAACAGACTGGAATTGTTGCTGCGTTGAAGCGTGGAATTCACAGATGACAGATCACTCGGAAGTTCCTCACCGGGCGCGAGGAGCGACTCGAGCACGGTCAGGTTCAGCAGAACCTGCCAGGAAGAGAGCACATTGTCGGCATCAAAAGTGAACAATAGTTTCCCGATGGTCGTGCTGATCGAACTGGTACCCGAGTCGTACCTTTGGGCGAGCGGCATCTGGTGCACAACACCGGGACCAATGAACGAAGAACTTGTTGGATTCAGATTGTTGCCTCCACCGGGAGCGTAGGTTCCGAGGAGGATCGCACCGTTTCCACCGGCGCCGCCGCTGAAGCTGCCGCTGCTTCCCGGCCAGGCGTTCTGGTCGGCACCGAACTTGGTAACGATCCGTACCGACTGGGTGAGGTTGCCTGTGCGATTGTTGATCACGCCGCCAGCACCAAGAATCGAATCGCCAGCGGACCAGCCGCCACCGAGCATGTTCGAGCCAGCCCCGAGTGTGAAGGACGAAGTGTAAATTCCGTAATCAAAGTTGCCCGCTCCGCGAATGTAGTTCGATGCGGACAGCGAGTTCCCCTGGAAGTCCCATCCGTCGGTGGCGGGGTTGCCGGTAAAGATTGTCGGGGACGCGAACGCTGATCCCGCGATCGTCATGACTGCCGCGGCAGCCAGTGCGCTTCTTCTGCTCATGTCTCTTCTCCTCCTGACTCACTCTGAGTCGTTCTACTGATTGGGCGAAGCCTGACCACGCGATCTGTGGATTCACCTTGCAGCATGGACCAATATACCCACAGTCGTAACTAGGTGAAATATTTTCCTACGGCAACAACTGGAATTCCTCAGGAAGGCGCGGAATCAGGATGATCACCCCCCTCATCGGGCGGGAAAGCGAGTCGCGGGTTTCGAGCAGCAGTTGGCCGACTGTCGGGATCGGTGCTGCGCGAGGGCCGAAGGACTCGCTCAGCGAGGGCATCGGCGCGTCGAGCGTGTCGAAGACCTGGGCCGATTCGTCCGCGAGATCCGGGTCGGCTTCGATCGGAGCGGCGGGCGAGGGACCAAAGCGGGGCGCATCCGCGGCGGGGCGATCTTCGTCGTCTTCGGCTTCCCCCTCCGCCTCGCGCCGTTCGAGTTCGGCGATGAGATTCTCGCGGGTCACGCCATCGACATTCGCCCAGTCGTTCTCCGGCCAATCGGTCGTGAGCACGATGGCGTAGCCGCGCGGGACGGAGAGCGAAAGCTCGATGTCATCAATAAACGGTCCCTGATCCTGTAGCCGGGGTCGGGCGGTCGGGTCGGGGATCTCGAAGCGGTTCTGGCGCTGCGTCTGCGGGTCGCGCTGCTGGACCTGGGCGACGAGTTGGAGGTTCATGACGGGTTCGATGCGTCGGCCGTCTGCGGTCAGAACGGCCTGGGGCTGCATCCATCCCCGCCCGAGCAAACGCAGCACGCCGGCGCTCAGACGCTGCTCGGACCCGTAGACCGATGCCCGTGTGCCGGCGGTCACCGAACGCGAGCGCACAAGCTGGACCCATTCGGATTCCTGACCGAGCCAGCGGCGCGACCAGCCGGCGCGGGGCGGCGCGATCTGGTGGAGGATGAACACCTCCGACAGCGGCACGGCGACCGCGCGGATGCCACTGAGGCGGAGGCGCTCTCGCGTGGATTCGGGCAGGAAATCGGTGGCCCGGTCGTGCGGGGCGAGGGCCCGAGCGATATCACCGTCCTGATCGCGGGCGAGCCACCAGTGCAGCTCGATGCCGACGGGGTTGCCGCGCATGAACGGCCGTTCGGCATCGAACACGCGCTCGGGTGTCATGCGCAGCTCGCGCTCGGTGCTTTCGGCGGCCGGGGTGTTGCTGCCGGCGCACGACGCGAGCATGCTGAGGGCGAACGCGCATGCGATGGCGAGCGGTTTCGCGCTCGCGCTGCACCACGCCGTACTGATGCTGTGGGACGAACGCTTCATCGTCATATACCGATGCGCAGAGAGGTAGCCGGTTCCGCGATGCCGCGACGGTGGCTCATGCAAGGCGGAGATCAGTAGATCTCCGAGGGGTGCAGGTGGTCGCTGCGGGCGGGGGTGAACTCGTTGATCCGGTCGATGAGGCGCCGGACCAGCCCGATGTTGTGGCGGGTGTGGTGGAACGCGATCCGCGGCAGGTCGAGCATCTCGACCTCCACATCGTACGGGCCGCGCTGCACGATCTCGCCGGAGGCGACGAGCTGCGAGAACTCCTCGTTCAGGCGGCGGACATCGCCGGGATCGAGCGGGTGCTTAATGCGGATGACCAGATCGTCCTTGACATAGCGAGAGGAGTGGTAGTTTCGGTAGAACTTCTTGATGTGGTTGACCGCGTCCTGCATGTCGCGGGTGATGTAGTAAAGGTTCAGGTCCTCGGGGGAGATCATGCCGTTGTTGAGCAGCGAGCGCCGGACATAGTTGTCCCAGTGCTCCCAATAGGTCGAGCCCTCGGCCTCGCAGAGCACGATCGGGACCATCGCCGACTTTCCGGTCTGCACGAGCGTGAGCGCTTCGAAGATCTCGTCCTGCGTGCCGTATCCGCCGGGGAAGACGGCGACGGCCTCGCACTGGCTGACGAACATGAGTTTGCGCGTGAAGAAGTAGCGGAAGTTGATGAGTTTGTCGTCGCCGGCGATGACATCGTTGGCCGTCGTTTCAAAGGGCAGGCGGATCGCCAGCCCGAAGCTCGCCGCGGCTCCCGGTCCTTCGTGCCCGGCCTTCATGATGCCGTCGCCCGCGCCGGTGATGCACAGCCAGTTCTCGGCGGCCATGAGTCGGCTGAACTCGACGCATGCCTGGTAGTCCGGGTTCTCCGGGGGCGTGCGGGCCGAGCCGAAGATGGAGATCTTGTGCTGGTCGGGGTACTTGCTGAACACCTGGTAGGCGTAGCGCAGTTCCTTGAACGCGGTGGTGAGCAGCTTGAGCTCGCCGGTGTCTCGGTCGTCGGTGATGAGTTTAAGGGCGGTGATGAGCTGCTCGCGGATGAGCTCGCCCTCGTAGACGCTGGTGTCGCCGCCGCACTCTTCGATCAGAGCGTCGAGTTTTTCGCGGAAGTCGGGCTGGTCGACCCGGCGCTTGCCGCGCATGGGCGAGTTGATGGCTGGGTAGGCGTCCTCGCGGGTTGGGTCGGGGGTGACCGAGTCGAGGCGGGACATGTTGTCGATCTTCTGATCAGATTCTTTCTTGTTCATTCGTTCTTTCAGTCTGGCATAATCGGCCGGTTCGGGCGCGTGTATCAGGGCCGCGCCGGGGGCTTGTCGCCTCGGATGATGGCGTCGAGGAGCTTGCGCGTGGCGGTGAGCTGCTCGACCTCGACCTTGGGATCATAAAGCGTGCCGGTGATCCGTGCCGTCACAAGCTCGTTCCGGACTCGCTCGAACAGCTCGGTGATGAGCGGCAGATCCTGCACCACCACGGTGGTGAAGCTCAGATCCAGAGCGAGATCCGGGAGCGTCATCGTGCCAGAGCCCTTGATCAGCACGGACTCGGATTCAGCGCCGATGTCGTGCATGTGGACGATCGGGCCCTCGATGAACGCTTCGGCGTAGGCAAAGTCGATGGGCTCGCTGACCGGCGGCAGGAAGTTCGAGAGTTTCACGAACTCGATCAGGCCCGGAAGTCGCAGCACCTGCGTGCCCTCGGCCCCGGGGATGGGCTGCACACGCAGCATGGCGCGCCCGCGCTGGGACGCGATGTCACCGAGGCGCCCCGCCAGCGAGAAGTTCGCGTCGAGCACGCCCCGGTTCTCCGCCGCCCGCGCAGCGCGCTCAGGGTCGCGTGCGACCTCGGCGAGCAGGCGCCCGAAGTCCACGCCGCTCAGATCCGCCTCCACCTGCCAGGGGCCGTTCGAGAGCAGCGCGCTCTGCGGCTCGGGACGCAGTACACCGCGTGCCGCCAGACGCCCGCCCGCAATCGAGCCGGACACCGACGGCACATACACGGTCCCCGGAGCGTCGGCGGCGCGCCCCGACTGTTCGTCCATGAAACGCTCGCCGGTCTCGATGCGCGAACTAAGCTGGGTGAGCTGCGCACCGGAGACCGTGGCACGGTCACCCGTAAGGTCGACCGTGACCTGCGGCGATTCCCCCGGCGCAAGTTCGGCGTCGATCGCCGCACGCCCGAGGATATTCTCGAGCTTGAGACCGGTGCGCATGGTCAGCGCTTCGAATCCGGCCACGCCCCGGAAGCGGACCGAGTCTCCGTCGAGCCGCAGCTGCGCAGCGCTGAGACTGAGGGGTGCATCCGAAGCGATCTCCATGCCCGCCGCGATGTCGAGCACCGCGCCGGGAAGCAGAGCCCGCACACCAGGGTGCAGCGACGACGCCGTGCCTTCGATGGAGGCATCGAGCGTGAACGGGGAAACTTCGGACCTGCTCCACTGGCCCCGGACGGTCGTCGCGATGGCGGGCGAGGCGAGGTCGAGTTCGATGGGCCCACCACGCTCGGTCACGACGATCTTCCCGCTCGCGCGGTCGAACGAGGCCGTGTTGCCCGCCCGTGTGATCGCGAGGGTGCGCGGTCGCAACTCGGCCTCCAGGGCGGTTTCGCCGCCACTGATGATCGAGAAATCGGCGTCGTATAGACCCGCAAGACCGAGTTCGCGGATGCGGCTTCCCAGAGTGGGCGAGAACTGCCCGGCGACGGCGCTGAGCAGCGCCGATTCGAAAAGCGCATCCTTCACGGTGCCTTCGAGCGTGAGCGGCTGTCCGGCGCCCGCTCCGAGTGCATCCAGACTGTACCCCCCACCGATGCGCAGCCGCCCCGCCAGGCCCTGCTCGAAACGCAGGTCGCCCTCGATACCCGTCAGGGTCACGCTGCCCGGCTCGACCCGGATCGAACCGTCAGGACGAACGATCTCCGCGCGTCCTCCGAAGGCGTTGAAGCCGACCCGGTCGATCCGGCCCGCCTCGATCTCGTAGCGGATATCGCTGCGGGTTCCCGAGAGTCGCAGTGTCGCGTCCAACGCACCGGAGGGAGCGAAGCGATCTCGCAACGCGGCGAGGATGCCCGCGCGCGATGTCTCCGCACCATCGAGCACGCGCTCGAGCGGCGCGGTCAGATCGATCCCGCCGGACTCGAGCACCAGATCGACGGAATCGCGGTCGTCGTTGCCGTCGAGCGCGATCGAAGCGGTGCCGGTAATCGGAGAGGGCTGGCCCTGCTGACCAACGATCTGGCCCTCCAGACGCCCAAGCTCGAAGAGGTCGCTGGTCACGGTGAACGCCCCGGAGAGCTGCGTCAGCAGCGCCGGGTTATCGCTCGGCGTACCCGGCCGATCGTTCCACAACTGCGAATCGCTGCGCTGCGCGACGGCAACGGGATGGGCCGTGACCTGATCGAACCGGACATCGACGCGGTAGCCCGTATCACCATCCTCATCCGCGAAGATGTGCGCCTCGCAGGATGCTTGCCCGACGAGGTTCATCCGGCGGAGGAAGCGGTGCACCGAGAAGGAATCGTCGGGCGCATCGGTCGCCGCGCGTCGTTCGAACGCTTCACGGCCCGGCAGGGCGTTGATGAGCAGGTCATCGATGGGAACCCCGGTCGCTCTGATCCGGATATCCGGGCGGTAGTCGGTTCTGCTGTAGGCGACCTCACCGGCGATACTGCCGCTTCCGCCCCGGATGCCGCGAAGTCCGGACGGCTCGATGACGGCCTTGCCCCCCTCGATGACGATGCGAAACCGCTCGGCGACGGCCGGGTATGGGAAATTCTCAACAACCATACCGGCATCGGGGATGTCGATCGTGATCGTTTCCTCGTAGTCCGAGTCATCGCCCAGCGCACGCCGGATCTCGATATCCAGCGTTCCCTTGCCGCCGAGATCCATGACGGGGCGGGCGAGGAACGCGTCGAGTTCCGCGAGGCGGTCGCGCAGCGATTCCAGTTCAACCGGGGACGCGTTCTCGTCGGTCTCGATCTCATCGAGCCGGTGCTGAACGCCAAGACGATCGTGCAGCGCCTCGGCTCGGTCTTCGGAAGACAGGAGCACCCCGCGCTCGCGGAGCAGCGTATGCTCGCGTTCGTTGAAGAGCGTTTCGTATACGGATCGCCGGTTCTCGGGGAGCGACTCGGCAAACAGCTCATCCGTCTTCAGGTCGCGAATGCGGATGTCGATGTCAACCGCCGCACCATCGCGGGGCGGCCAGATCCGCCCGCTCGCGAGCAGCCGCGCTCCGGTGGCGCTCTCGCCGCGGATATCGAGCAGTCGCACCTCGTTCTCGTCGAACTGCACCCGTCCGCTGATGTTCTCGATCGGGTAGGGGTACTCGCCGAATCGTCCTGATCCCCCGGAAATATTCAGGATGCCTTCCGTCGAGGTGCGTCCGGGTGCGCCATCAACGCCCCGCCCCCGCGAGACGCGCACGAAGCCCGACAGCTCCGCCTGCGGATCGACGAACCGATCCATCACGCGGAGCATCAGCGCCGGCGCGAACCGCTTGAGCTGGCCTTCATCGTCGAAGCTGAACGAATCCGTCTCGATCTGCGCACGGTACGACGCGTCGAAGCTGTACGAGTCGTACTGCAGCGTCACGCGGCAGGCGAGCTCCTCGATCTCCCCTTCCAGCTCCGCCGTGAAGCCGCTCTGCGCAAAGACGATCGCGCCCTGCACGCCACGCATCTGGAGCATTTCGCGCCGGCTCCCTGAGGGCTCGTTCTCGTCGGCGACCGCGATGGGGATGAGCAGGTCCACCTCGCGCGGCGTGAGCCGAACCGCAAGCCCCTCCCCGGGACCGTACGAAAAGGTCGCGTCATCGATCGCGCCACGCACCTCGAGCGCACGCCAGAATTCCCGGATGCGGCTCGGCGCGGTCCTGGACGACCACTCCGCGAGGTCCAGACCGGTGAGCGTGAGTTGCACGCTGCCGGTGTCCCGATCGATCTCGCCGCTGACCCGCGCTCCAGCCGGGTCCGGCGTCTCCCCGGTCATCTGCGCAAGCAGAACCTCGTAGATCCCGTCGCTGCCGGGACGCTCGAGCATCTGCCCTTCGAGATCGAGCGTCGTGAGCATGGTGTACCGGGCCGGTGCGGACCCCGTGGCCAAGCGGTGCTCGCCGAGCTCGATCCTGACATCCTCCAGCAGCACACGCGGGTAGCCGCTCGATACACCGCTTCCAGCGCGAGGACGAAGCATCGAGAGATTCACCTCGCTCGTCTGCTCCTCCAGCGACACGCGCAACACCGAGCCGCGCAGGACCAGATCCGTCAGCGGGTTCCCCGGACCGATCAGCGATCCCCACTCGATGTGCGCCCGCAGCTCATCGGCACGAAGGTACTCGCCCGCCTCACCCTCCAGGCCGGGCAAACGAAGCACAAGATCGCGAACGACCAGCTCGCCCCCCAGCGAGACGCGGCACGACGACGCCGAGGCCTCGCCACCCAGCCGCCCCTCGATCTGCCCCATCACGATCCAGCGCAACGCCGGAGTCTGCGTGACCGTGATCAGCCCGACCACAATCAACAGCGCGGCAACGATGCCCGCCCGGACCAGCCGGAATCGCCAAGAACGCTTCGGTCGGGACGACCGAGGCCGAGATGGCTTGGGATCAGGTTCGGCCATCGACCGGATGGTATCGCTTGAATGGTTCTCGGACGCTGGGGTTTCCATCACGCAAGCATCCTTGCCCGCCGGGGTATACTCGCATCCATCGCATCGCGATGCGATCGACATGGCCCTGTTCTTTCCGGGTTCGGCCCCCGGCGCAGTGCCCGATCCCCTCCAAAGCAGCCGATCCCACCAGAGCGCTCGTAGCTCAGCAGGATAGAGCAGCGGTTTCCTTCTTTATGACACGAAGAGGGGCCCCCGGCGGCAACGCCGGGAGGCGAACCGGGTGAACTCGGGGAAGCCCACACGAATCCTTGTGATTCACGGGTAATCCCGAGCCGAGCCGCCGACGGGGCGGGTGATTTCGATCACCCAGTCGGCGGAAGGTGTAGAGACCAGCGGGTGAGCCGCCCCGGCGATACCCCCGCACCGCATGGGCAATCTCTGCCCATCGGAAGCGCCCGGCACCCCACCGGCCAATAGGCCGCGGGTGAAGAGATGGTCCGGTCCCGCGGGAAACCGTGGGGTGAGCTGAAACCGCAGGTCGGAGGTTCGAGTCCTCCCGGGCGCGTTCGAAGATCCGGGTCCGGGCCATGTGGGTCCGGCATCGGGTTATGGCCGATTCTTGGCTTGATTCTCACTCTGATTCGCCAGCAGCGGGAATATCCGCAAGTGAACCCGGCGTTGTGGCGACGGTATAAGATGAAAGACGACGCTGGTGGCGTCGATTTTCCAGCGTGATCCTGTCTCGGCGTTGCCGCGAGCGAATGATCGCGTAGTCTTGAAACCAATGGCTGTGTCCCACGCCGTGGTTCTCGCATTGTTTTTGGAATTGAGAAAGCAGGAGCAGAGATGGCCCAGAACAACCCCACCCCTTCCTCCGGCGGTTCCGCCCCGTGGGGACGGATCGCCGGTGTCGCCGTGCTCGCCAGCGGCGTCGTCGCCCTGACCGTCGTCGCGATCAACAACGAGTCCGGACCGACCCGCCTCTCCGACGCGACCACCCCCACGTCACTCCAAACCCCGGACACCTCGGGCGAAAGCCCCCTCGCACAGGCCGACCTCAGCAGCGGACAACCCTCTGCCGAACTGACCGGCAACACGAGCCGGCAATTCACCGATGAAGAAGCAGCAGAACTGCTCGCCACCGTGAAACAGCCCGAACAGGCCGATCGTAAGCCCGGCAGCCAGCCCATCCCCCCCGCTCCGAACACGGCTCTCAACCCCAACGCCAACATCGAATTCGAGTCGCTCGTCTACGATTTCGGCGACATCTACAGCACCAAAGAGATCCCCGGCGAGTTCACATTCACCAGCAGCGGTTCCGAGCCGCTCACCATTCTGCAGGTCCGCCCGGCCTGCGGCTGCACCTCGGCGAACGCCGCGGAACTGCGCAACTCCGTCTGGCAGCCCGGAGAGGGATCAACCATCAGCTTCTCCTACCGGCCCGATCAGAAAGCCGGACCGCAATCCAAGACCATCAGCGTTACCACCGACTCCCAACAGAACCGCACCGTCACGCTCACGCTCAAGGCGAACTACATCCCCGCGGTGAAGTTCTCCACGCAGAATGTGAACTTCGGTCGCATCGAGGCCGGCAGCATCGGCCAGTCCCGCGTGATCATCGAGGCCCGCGATCCTTCGATGGAGTTCACCGATTTCGACCTCGGCGAGCACGCCGACGACTTCGACTGGGAATACACCAAGATCGAGCCCGTCAGCGAGGATTTCCCCTCGCGAGGCCAGCTCCTGATCCGCACCAAGCCGGACGCCCGCATCGGCACTTTCAGCCGCATCGTGGGCCAGTTCAAGGCCAAGACCCGCGAGGGCGATGCTGCGGAACCCACCGAGCTGAGCTTCAATGTGGTGCTCATGGGCCAGGTGATCGGCCAGATCGAACTCGTGCCGCCCTTTGCCCGCGCCCCGCTGGCCGAGCCGGGCAGCCCCTTTGAGTACACGGTGACCGTCAAGTCCACCAAGGATGTCGCGTTCAACATCACCGATGTGAAATTCTTCGAGGGCGATGCCAACGAATTCGACTACGAAGTCATGCCGGTGGAAAACACCAACGGAACCCAGCATCAGGTCATCATCCGCGGCAAGGCACCCAGCCGCACCGGCGGGTACATCGGCAAGGTGGACATCTTCACCGACCTTCCGAACCACGGGCCCATCCCCTTCCAGTTCTCAGGCGTGCTCCGGTCAGCTTCTCCGGTCCGCAACTGAGCCACGCCCGATCCAGCAGAGAAGGGTGACCTTTGCCGGTCACCCTTTTTCATGCGCTGTTGCGATTCGGCAACAGAACGCAGCATCAGGCGTTGTCGCCAGACAGCCCCGATAATGCCTAGGCCCCGCGGAAATCGTCTTGAGGAATCGAGAAGGCATTTCTCGACTTGTGGCATGCGCGCTGTATGCTCCTGTAGCAGCATGAATTGCGCAAAAACCCATAGCGGACTTCGGATTCTGGGAACGCTCGCCCTTGGCGGGGCGGCTCTGTCCATCGGCTGCACCGGCCAAGGCGAGTCAGCCGACTCGTACGCCGTGTACACGACTTCTGAGCCCACCGCGCTGGTGTTCAGCAGCCAGCCGGTCCGCGAATGGCACGAAGCGCGAGCGGGCGATCCGGGGGTCGGGGTCATCCCGGCGGACCGCTATGAGTTCACCCGGAATGATGCTCGCCTCACCCCCGCTACCCGGGGTCCCATCCTGGCGACGCGGCAGTGGCCCGAACCGCCTCAGCCGCTGGAGCGCCCGGTTCGCTTCTGGCGCTGGCAGCAGCGCTGATTGCCCTCGATCGGGCTTCCTCGACCGCTGTGATCCCCTGCTTCACAATAGGCAATTCCGGAAATCCACCGCTTGTGGATTGCGGCGAATCCTCACAAGTGTTTCATTGACTGAGGGTTGTGACCGTGCCATACTGTACGGGTGACTCCCGATGGCCGACCCGTCGGGGACACCCAAATTCACCGCTGGTGTGCCTCGCTTTGGGGCAAACCCGAACGGATGCTGCCGCTCGGTGTCCAAGATGAAGACCGACTCGACTCCGAGCGTGCTCTGAGAAGAAGGGAAACTCGCATGGCGACCATCACGAAAAAAGACCTGATCGACCGGATCGCAGAAAAAACCGGCCAGAAGCGGGTTGTGGTGAAATCGACCGTGCAGGAGTTCCTGGACGAGGTCATCGTCGAACTGGGCAAGGGCAACCGGTTGGAGTTCCGGGATTTCGGAGTTTTCGAGATCCGCAAGCGCGAAGCGCGTCTTGCCCAGAACCCCAAGACCCTCGAGCCCGTCCCGGTGCCGGCCAAGAATGTCGTCAAATTCAAGGTTGGACGCCGGATGCAGTCCTCGCTCGACGAACCGGAAACCCCATCGCCCAAGGGCAACTCCAAGCCGAAGGTCGTGACCGCAGTGAAGCCGCGCTCGACCGATAGGGTCTGATCCGCAGCGGACATTGCAAAGCACTTCATCCTCGCGCACGGCTCGGCATTGGACCGAGCCGTTGTGGTATTCTGACCGTTCCCAATCGATTTTGAGCATTCCCCAACGACCGGTCCCGGAGATCGCCCCTATGACCACCGCCGCTTCCAGCATCCACGACCTGCTCGGCTCGGACGCCGATGACCTGCTCGGCTATTCCTGCACGGGCATTTCCAAGGACCAACTGCACGCCCCGGGTCCGGACTTCGTGGACCGCGTGCTCTCGATCACCGACCGCCCCGTTCCGGTCTTGCGGAACTTCCAGACCATGATGAACCACGGTCGGCTCGCCGGCACGGGGTACATGTCGATCCTGCCGGTGGACCAGGGCATCGAGCACTCCGCCGGCGCGAGCTTCGCCCCGAACCCGATCTACTTCGACCCGGAGAAGATCGTCGAACTCGCCTACGAAGGCGGCTGCAACGCGGTGGCTTCGACGCTGGGCGTGCTGGGCGCGTGCGCCCGCAAGTGGGCCCACAAGATCCCCTTCATGGTCAAGCTCAACCACAACGAGCTGATGACCTACCCCAACAAGTTCGACCAGCGCAAGTTCGCCAGCGTGCGCCAGGCGTACGAGATGGGCGCGGTCTCGGTCGGCGCGACGATCTACTTCGGCAGCGAGGAATCCACGCGCCAGATCGAGGAAATCGGTGCGGCCTTTGAGGAAGCCCACTCATACGGTCTGGTGACCGTGCTGTGGTGCTACATCCGCAACGATGCCTTCAACCAGAAGAAGAACGGCGGCAAGGACAACCACACCGCGTCGGACCTGACCGCGCAGGCGAACCACCTCGGTGTCACCATCCAGGCGGACATCATCAAGCAGAAGTTGCCGACGCACACCGGCGGTTTCGCCGCGCTGAACATGGGCGACTCGGGCTACGGCAAGTTCGACAAGCGGATCTACACCCATCTGTCTGGAGCCAACGAGGACGGAACCGGCGGTCATCTGATCGAGCTGACCCGCTACCAGATCGTCAACTGCTACATGGGTCGCAGCCCCCTGCTGAACTCCGGCGGGGCCAGCAGCGGCAAGGGCGACCTCGGCGAAGCCGTGAAGACGGCCGTGATCAACAAGCGAGCCGGTGGCATCGGCCTGATCTCGGGCCGCAAGGCGTTCCAGCGTCCGATGAACGAGGGGGTCCAGCTCCTGAACGCGATTCAGGATGTGTACGCCGACGACTCGATCGGTTTGGCCTGATCCGGTCAGGAGCCAGGCAATATTAAGTAGTTACCCGCAATCAACGCTGGACAAATGCCTTGTTTCGGGTATTTTAGATAAAATGTATTAGGCCAAAATACTGGTTTTGGAGAGTTCCCCCATCTCCGGTTTCCATATCTTCTGCTTGGAATGGGAAGATAATCCCCAAGCGTTGTGAATCGGTTGGCGCAGTTCCCGTCTGAACTGCGCTTTTCACAGTGTCACGGATGGCCGCGGCCATGCAGCATCGTCAACTGCTTCAAAGGTTTTTGCACGCGTGAATCGCGTGCCAGGAGGAACCAAGGTGAACAGGCAGCAGGCAGAGGAGGTGCCTGACGCATCACATCAGACCACGCGAGCTCTCGTGAGTGCCAAATCCTTTTTGGCCACACTGGATGCGAGAGTCGGCGGTCGGATTGTGATTGATGATCAGGGAACGATCTTGGAGGCCAACGACCGAGCTGCGAAGCTCATGGTCGGCAGCCCCGTGCCCGACGATCTCGTCGGGCTCTCGCTCAACGATCTGTTCGGGCCGGATTTCGCGCAGGACCGGATCAACCTGATCCGGCTGTGCATCGAGGCCAACATGCCGCTGTATTTCTGCGCGATGGTGCGCGGGGCGTGGTCCCATGTGCTGTACGAACCGCTGGAAGATGCCGGGAACGGTCGGCCCGGCGTGCTCTCGACATCGCACGGCGTGCACGCGAACCTGAGCACCCTGCCCGACGGCGCGAGGGTGCGCCTGGTGCGCACAACCGTGCACGACCTCGGCCCCCTTGCGGACCTGACCCGGCGCGAACTGCAGATCCTGAAGATGATCGGTGACGGGCACTCGGCGGCGTCGATCGCCGACCAGATGTACCGCAGCAAGCGGACGATCCAGTGGCATCGGGCCTCGCTTGGGCGGAAGCTCGGGGTGACCAACCGCGTCAAGCTCGCGCAGATCGCCTACGCCGCGGGCTTGCCCGAGTTTGATGTGGATCAGGTCTACGACCTGCTGCACAACCGGCGTCGCGGGCCTCGGAGCGGGAAGCTCAAGCGGGCAGTGGAGCCCTCAGAGAATGGCCAGCACACCTCAGATTCGCCCTGACTTTCCGGGCTTCCGGGGGTGGGCGAGGGTACGCTCTGGGCATGCCGCACACTGATGACTATTGCCCTCTGGACGACGACACCGCCGCGATGCAGCTCGATGCGCTGCTGGAGCGGTGCGCTTCGCTGGATGGATGGGTGCTCGATCTGGGATGCGGCGACGGTCGGCTGGCCGTTCCTCTCGCCCGGGCAGGCGCGAGGGTTCTGGCGATCGATCAGGACGGTGATGCGCTGGCGGCTCTGGCCGGGCGTGCGTCTGGAGCACCGCTCGCCGGTGAGCTGGTTCACGCCAAAGCGGATCTGCGTGGTCTGAAGAGCGAAGATCTGCGGGCGATGGTCCCCGGACCGATCTCGGCGGCGTTGTGTCTGGGGCATACCTTCATGCTGCTGCACGATCCGCTCGAAGCGTTGGGCCTGATGCGCACGCTTCGGGAGGTGCTGGACGCGGACGGCGTTCTGCTGATCGATGATTTCCCGGTGGACCTGTGGTACGAGGTGAGCGAGGGGAACTGGCAATCGGGCATCGCCGAAATGGAAGCGGCGGACGGCTCGGGCACCGAACTTTGGCAGATGGTCTGGCAGCCCGGCGATCCGGTGATCGCGTTGCGTCGGGGCGACGAGGTGGACCCCGACGAGATCGAGATCCTGCCGAGCGATCGCCTTCACCGGCTGTATTCGATGGGTGAACTGCGTTTGCTGGCGGCGTGCAGCGGTTTTGCGCAGCCGCAGCGGCGGCCCGATGAGGGTCTGATCGTTTTCGATGTTGATGCGGACGCATCAAGTGGCCGATAACCCCGGCCTCTGGCAGGCGAGAAACGGTGGTCTGCCATTTTTGCCCGAATCTGCGGCAGAAGACGGTGAATCCCCGGATCGACGAGGCCGATGAGCGGTTGTGCGCCCAGCGCAGAATCGTGCTCCATAGATCAGGAGGCCAGCCGTGCCCGCGATGCGATCCCGAACCGAGAACTGGCATCGGAGTCTTGTGCAGATCCACGAGCGGGGCGGTGCGCTCGAGATCACGCTGCCCCGGTATGTCGGTCGCACCGAAACGGGTGTTCCGACCGTTTCCGATGCTGACAGCGATGGCAGTTCAAAGAACATCATCTGGCGGGTCCGCATCCTGGACATGGATAAGGACTGGATCATCGTGGACCAGCCGATGGCGCTGGGACAGACCTTCGACCTGCAAATCGGCGTGGAACTGGTGGGGATCATTGCGATCGGTCAGAACCGCTGGATGTTCCGGACGAAAATCCTGAGCAAGGAGAAGGTCGAACTCGGCGGCGGGCGATCGAGCACGGTCGGTCTGAAGCTGCAGATGCCCACGGATGTGGAGCGCTGCCAGCGCCGGAACTTCTACCGCGTTTCGACGGTGGGTCTGGACCTGCCGAAGGTGACGATGTACCCGCTGTTGGATGTGCGGAGCGCGATTGTCGCTGAGACGGCCTGCCGCGAGGAGATCTTCGCTCTTGAGGACAAGGGCGTGGCCTCGAAGATTGGGCCGGAGGATTCGACCTCGCTGAAACTGCCGGAAGTCGGGCCTGCGTTGCAGAGCCGGCTGATGAACATCGGCGGCGGGGGCGTCGGCCTGATTCTCGATTCTCAAGAAGACAGCGGGCTGGAAACCCATCAGGCGTTCTGGCTGCGGATCGATCTGCGCCCGGAAATCCCCGCTCCGATCGGGGTTGTTGCTCGCCTGCGCCACACGCACATCGACTCCACCCAGCGGCTCTACGCGGGACTGTCGTTCGACTTCTCGCACAACAGCTCGTATCAGAAATTCGTGGTCGAACAACTGTGCAAGTATGTCGCGAAGGTGCAGCGCCGGCAGCTTCGACCGGAGTGATCGCAACGCTGGGTGATTCGGCGCGTACACTGGTGGCATGCGCTATGGACTCAGCCGCCTGGGACTGTTGATCGTTATGGGTGCATCGCTGGCCCTGCTGGGGTGCGAGCGGAGCGAGGAATCCTCGTCGAGCGTGTCGGAAGCGGTGGTCCCGGCTCCGGAGCCGATCCTCTGCCGCGTCGAGGTTCGGAGCTTCATCGTGATGGGCCGGGGTCGGCACCTGTACCTGCTGATCGACTGCCCGGAGGGGTATGACCAGTACGACGGACGCGTGGAGTACACGACGGCGGCGTACCGAGCCGATTACAGCGCGCCGACGGATCGATCGGGCGCAGCGCGCGTGGCGAAGATGAGCGCGGGCCGGCCGCTGTTCCCGATCATCGAGAACGCACAGGACCGGCTGGAAACCGAGTTCGAGGTGACGCTGGAACAGGCGATCTGCCTTCAGCAGGACCGGGTGTTCAGCGAGCGCTACGCCCTGCTTGGCACCAACAGTTCGAGCGGGCTGCGTCGGGCGATGGAGCTCTGCGACTGTGCGCTGCCAGATCGGATCATCGGCAGTGGCGGGATGCTCGGGGACTTCCCGGGCATCGATAAGGATCCCGGGCGTGTGCTCGATCGGGAACTGTGGCCGTCGTTCGGGATCGAGGGCGAGGAGGATCCGGGGTTGCCCGAGGATTGGCCGGTAAGCCCGGCGGATCTGGGCTGATTGCCAGCCATGGATTGAATTCCGGTACACTCTGCCCCCCTCTGGCGGCGTGGTCTCCGTCTCGCCGCCGGAGAGACCCGGTGGTTCCGGGCTGATGTGTTTTCCACCCGGAGTTGGTCTGTTCGCCGCTGTGGCGAATTCCTCGAAAGCATTTCGTCATGGCAACGGACGGTTCCGACCGAGCATCCAGATCCGATCGTCGCGCGTTGCGCCGACTGGCCGGCGCCCTTCGCATCTTCACGGAGTACGAGTCGGGGCGTGATGGCATCGTCGAGGCGAGCGATGAGGCGATCCTCTGCCTGATCCGTTCGCTGGGTCATCCGATCGATTGCGCATCGCAGGCGGCGGACCTGCTGGAACGGATCGAGGCGGAGTGGTCGCAGCGGCTGCTCGAGCCGGTGACGGTCTGCTGGATCGGTCGGCGGGCCTCGGCCGCGGTGCGGCTTCCCGAGCGGGCCCCGAAGACGATCGCGTGGACGATCCGCACCGAGGACGGAAGAACGCTGAGCGGCAAGGAAGACCTCGCGGGCCTGCGCGTGCGCACGAAGCGGACCCGGACCGGCGCGAGGGCGACCTACGCGGAATTGCCTCTGCCGGGCAGCAGTGCTCGCACACCCTCTGAGGAGCAGCTCGGTGCGGGGTACCACCGTCTGGAGGTCACACTCGGCAAGCGGAGCGATGAGAGTCTGCTGCTGTGCGCTCCCACGGTGTCGTACCAGGTTCCGACGGATCAGGGCATGGCCGGTGAGCGTGGCGGGAAGAGTCTCGGCCTGTTCTGCCCGACCTACAGCATCCGCTCGGAGCGGAACCACGGCATCGGTGATCTGACGGACCTTCGCGATCTCGCGGCGTGGGGAGCGGAGCGCGGCGCCGATCTGATCTCGACCCTCCCGCTGCTGTGCGGTTTCCTGCGGGGCGAGGTGTTCAACCCCGGCCCGTACGCTCCGGTCAGCCGTTTGTTCTGGAACGAGCTGCTGCTCGACGCGGAGCTGGCCCCGGGATTCGAGGATTGCAAAGCCGCGCGGGATCTGTTGAGCGATGCGGAGTATCGGGCGCGGGGTGCCGCGCTTCGGCGTGCGAAACTGATCGACTACCGGGCGGTGAGTGCGCACAAGCGCGAACTGCTCGAGCTGCTTTCGGAATCGTTCTTCGCCGCCGGCGGCGAGAAGAACGCGGCGTACAAGGCGTTCCTGAAGCAGACTCCCGAGGTCAAGCGGTACGCGCGATTCCGCGCGGTCGGCGAGAGCCAGGACCGGCCGTGGCAGGAGTGGCCGACGCGGATGCGCAGCGGCAATCTTCGCAGCGGCGATTACCGCCCGGAAGACGAGCGGTACCACCTGTACGCGCAGTTCGCGATGCACGAGCAGCTCGCGGCGTTCAGCGCGGAGATGGCCGAGCGGGGCGGGAAGCTGTACCTCGACCTGCCGGTCGGCACGCACGCGAGCGGGTACGACATCTGGAGCAACCAGAGTCTGTTCATGACGGGCGCTTCGGTGGGTGCGCCTCCGGACATCGCCTTCGATGACGGGCAGAACTGGGGCTTCCCGCCGATGCACCCGGAGGTGGCCCGCGAAACGGGGTATGAGCATTTCATCGCCGCGCTGCGGAACCACCTTGCGCACGCCCACTTCCTGCGGCTCGATCATGTGATGTGCTTCTACCGCCTGTTCCTGATCCCCGAGGGGATGGCGGGTGCCGATGGCGTGTACATCGGTTACGAGCACGAGGAGCTGTTCGCGATCCTGTGCATCGAATCGCACCGAACGAGGTGCCGGCTCATCGGCGAGAACCTCGGGACTGTTCCCAAGGCGATCGAGATCGCGATGGAGAAGCACCGCGTCGGCATGCTGTACATCGGGCAGTTCAGCGTGCAAACCAAAGCCGGCAAAGCGGGCGGGAAGAAGAGCCGCAGCGCTGTTTCGCTGGCTCCGATCTCGGCGAACCGGGCGGCGAGCTTGAACACGCACGATCTGCCGCCGTTCGCGCTCGATCTGATGGGCGGCGATGTCGGGCAGTACCTCGGCCGGGGCAACGCGGTGCCGAAGACGCTCGACAGTTCGCGCGAGAAGTGGACCGATCGCTCCCGCGCGCTGGCGGACTTCCTCGCCAGCGGCGGTTACTGCATCGAGGGCGCGAGCGCGTCCGAGGTCGCGGCGGGGTTCAACCGGTATCTGGCCGAGAGCGAGGCCGAACTGGCGCTCGTCAACATCGAGGACTTCTGGGCGGAGACCCGGCCCCAGAACATCCCCGGCACGAGCGATGAGTATCCGAATTGGCGCTGCAAGCTGGCGCGGAGCATGAAAGAGATCCGCAAGGCCGAGGATATCTCGGGCGTGCTGGAGGATCTTGCCGCCCGGCGCGGCTCGGGCGTGGGTGTCGCCGGCTGAGCGTCAGACGAGTTGCACGGCGATGGCGCGGCAGCCGATGAGGTGGCTGTCGAGCTGCTGCGCGAGCAGATCGGCTTCGACCTCGCCGCCCGGACACGGGAGGAAGAGCGTGGAGCCGGAGCCGGTGACATGGGGCGTTGCGCCGATGGCGCGCTCGATGTTGGCGACGACGGCGGCGAGCTTGGGCTGAACCTGCTGGGCCGGCGCGCCGAGATCGTTGAACAGTTCGGTAGAACGGATCTCGCCGGAGGAGGCGAGCTTGTGGACTTCGACATCGCGCAGGACATGCTCGGTCGAGCCGTCGACGCCGGTCACGGCGTGATCGAAGGCACGGTACACGCTGCCGGTCGGGCAGCCGAACTCGGGGAGCACGAGGACGAGATGCGCGCTGGAGGGGTGGACCGGTTTGACGGGTGTGTACTTCTCGCCGAGCCCTTCGATCACGGCCGGTCCCGGTCCGAGGTCGGAGCGGTCGGGACGGCTCTGGAGGAAGAACGGCACATCGGAGCCGAGCTGGCGCGAGAGGGTGCGGAGATCGTCGTCGGGGAGATCGAGATCGAAGAGCTCTCGCACGGCGAGGAGCATGGCCGCGGCATTGGAAGAGCCGCCGCCGAGACCGCCGCCGACGGGGATTCGCTTGTCGAGTTTCATCTGCACGGGCAGCGGCCGACCGGATTCGCGCTCGAGCAGGAGGTGGGCGCGCACGGCGAGGTCATCGCGCACGGACCAGTCGATGGGGGTCGAGGGCTGGGGGGCTTCGGTGTGCCAGAGGATGGCGTAGCGTGAGAGCCGATCGTCTTCGAGGCGCGTGACGAGCAGGTCGTCGGCGAGGTTGATCGGTGCCATCCACGAGGCGATCGGGTGCATGCCGTCGTGCTCGGAATCGTCGTCGATGGGCGGTCCGACGGCGAGGGCGAGATTCACCTTCGCGGGCGCGATGCGGCGGACGAATCGGCGTCCCTCCTGCTCGTGTGCGGGGTCGTTCATGGGAGCATCATACGGGCTGAGATAAGTTCTGACTCAGCGGTGCTTTGCGCTCAGTTCCGCCATGGTGACGCGGGCGTTCCAGGCGAGATGCACGCGAGCGTTGGAAACCGAGGCGAAGTGCTCGGCGGCGTCGAGCATCGGTCCCGGGCTGAGCGTGGCCGGGATCCGAGTGGACGCTTCCATCGGATCATCGGTTACCGTCGCGTTCAGTTCGCGCAGGACGCGCCGGATGGCCCACGCGTTCTTTCCGGGCGGCGAGGATTCGGGCATGCCGACCCAGACGGGGCCGCTGTCAGAGGCGAGCGCAGTGCGCAGTTGTTCGCGCACGGCGGCGAGTCCGGTGAAACGCTCGTACTGCTCTGGAGTCATGGGCGTGCGCGGCTGGGCATCGAGCGATTCTCGGAGTTCGGCGAGCCCGGATTCGAATCCGGATCTGGCGTTCTCGCGTTCGGCAATCTGGCGGTAGCGCTCGACCGTTTCGTCGAGCAGCCATTCCAGAACACCGTCGGGCGCGTAGCGCTGGGCGACCCACGCGTTGTTGCGCACGAGACTGCGCAGGATGGCGTCCATGTTCCGGCCGGTCTGGTCCTTGCGGTGCAGGACACGGAAGTTCGAACTGAACGCGATGTTCCATCCCGCTCGGATCATCTTCGCGGCGAGGTCGTATTCCTCGACATAGTAGTGAAAGGTCGGGTCGTAGCCGCCGAGCTGGTTGAAGACGCTGGTGCGGATCGCAACGCCGCAACCGATGGGGACTTCGGGAAGGCCACCGGATTCGCGCTGCCCGGATTCGAGATGGATCTGGGCGCAGACCGCGCTGACCTCGTCGGGGGCGGCGAGCAGTTCGTCCACGAATCGTGAATCGGTCGGCGCGGAGTCGTCGTCGAGCATGAGCAGCCAGTCGGAATGCTCCTGCGAGGATGCAGCGCTGGCGCAGGCGTTGCGGGCCGCGGCGGCCTCGTTGGTGGGCCGATGGAGCACACGGACGGGGATCGATCCGGCGAGCGTTCTCGGTGCGGTGACGGGGAACTTCGAGCGGTTGTCGGCGATGATGACTTCGGCGCCGCCCAGCGGCTCGAAGGATTCGGCTCCGAGGCGTTCGATGTCGCGCAGCGTCCTCGCGAGTTGGCTCGGGCGGTCTCGCGTGGGGATGACGATGGTGAGCATCGAGGGTCTCCGGCCTCAGACGACCATGCGCCCGCGCGTGGTCGGAGCGGGCTTGACCGCGAGTGCCGCGTTGACGGTTCGTTTGGCCGCCGCGAGGAGGTGCGTCGCATCGACGGCCTGGTTGCCGACCATGCCGGCCTCGATGGACGCGGCGACGGCACCGAGCAGCGCGGCTTCCGGGAGTTCCGCCCCGGCGATCCGAGCCATGGTGGTAGCGGCGAGGAGTGCATCGCCGCAGCCGAGGTTGTCGACGGCGTGGGCGCAGAGGGCTGGGACATGCTCGCCGGTGACGCGGGTGGACCAGTCTGGGCCGCTCGCGCCGGGCACGCGGTCAAAAGCGATGAGCCCCTCGTCTCCCATGGTCGTGATGATCTGGGCGGCGCCGGTCTGCTGCATGAGCGTCCAGACGACGCTGTTGAGCGAGGAGTCGTAATCCGAGACGGCGGCTCTGAGTTCGACTTCGGTCGGGCAGAGCAGGTCCACGCGCTTCATGGATGCGAGCGCTGAGCGGCGACCCGAGACATCGCCCGCGACGAAGCCGACGACGCCGCGAAGGGCCGCGCAGGTCTCGGCGAGGGACCGGGGTGTGAAGAGGTCGAGGCCGAAGTCGGCGATGATCGCGCCTTCTGCACCGGCGCGTTCGGCCCCGGCTTCTTTCACAAGACCCAGCAGGGCGGATCGCTGCGCGGAATCGAGGGCGAGGGGGCGGACGAGATCGAGCTTCATCATCTTCTGCGAGCCGACCAGCAGGCGCTGCTTTTCGAGCATCGGTGCTTCGACCTCGATTGAGCGCACCTCGATGCCCGCTTCGTCCATGCGTTCGCGGAAGAGATTGGCCTGATCGGTTCCCGGCAGCGCGGTGATAAGAACGGGCTGCCCGCCCAGAGCGGCGATATGCCGGGCGATCACGGCGGCGCCGCCGTCGTAGGACACGCGTTCGAGCGGTCTCAGCGAAAGGACGGCCGATTCGCTGGCAACCTCGGGTCGGTCGCAATAGATGTAGGTGTCGATGATGGGTTCACCCACGACGACGATGCGCTGTCCGGAGAGCGCACCGACAAGCGACGAGACGCGCTCGGCGGTGATGCCGTGGGCACCGGCGAGTTGGCGCAGGCGGGCGTGGATGGGGTCTTCGCGGTGCTCCATGGCGCTGACCAGCGCGGTGGAGGAGAAGACGATGTCGCCGGAGGAGAAAACCACCCGGCCGCCGTGGCGCTCGACGGCGTCTCGCTCGGCGGCGAAACGGGGATCGTTGTTGGACTCGTACTCCCGCCCCTTGATGTAGATGTCGGGCTGGACGGCGTCGAGGAGATTCTCAGCGGTCGGTTCGGGGTTGATGTAGACCAGATCCACGCAGTCGAGCGCGGCCAGATTCTCAGCGCGTAGTTCCTCGCTGAACAGCGGGCGACCGTCGCCCTTGTTCACTCCGGCATCAGATGTGATCGTGACCAGCAGGATGTCGCCCTGGCGGGCAGCGTGCTGGAGGTGGCGGATGTGGCCGGGGTGGACGATGTCGAAACAGCCGTGGCACTGCACGACCGTGCGGCCGCCTGCGCGGGCCTGGCGGCGCAGGCGCAGGAGTTCGGTGCGTCCGACGATCTTCGAATCGGGCGCAGGGTTCGACGAGGAGGTGTCCATCCCCGGTTTTATCGGCCGTATTGCACCCTCATCTGAGAAAGATCGTCGTGGGATGGGCGATCAAATGGGTGCAGAGAGGCCATCGAGGATCAGGTCGGCGAGCTCTCGGAGAGCGCCGTGCCCGCCGGGACGGCTGAGCAGGAGGTCCACCCTGGCCCGAACGCTGGGGTGGGCATCGGACGGACACGCCGAGACGCCTGCGATGTCCATGGCGGGCAGATCGTTGACATCGTCGCCGATGTAGACCACCTCATCGGGCTGAACTCCGAGCTTTTCGCAGAGCCCGATGAAACGCTCGCCCTTGTCGCCCTTGCCGATATCGACGGCATCGATCGGGAGCATGTCGGCGCGGGCCTGGGTGGATCCGCCTCGGCTGGTGGCGGTGAGCCAACCCAGCTTGATTCCGGCCTTGTGCAGAAGACCGAATCCCATTCCGTCGTGGGTATTAAAGGGGCGGGCGGGCTCAGCGCGGTCGCCGAAGCACATGATCTCGCCGGTGGTCAGGGTGCCGTCCACATCGCAGACGACCGCGCTGATACATGAAACGGGGAGGCGGAACGCCTGAACCCCACTGGTGACGGGGTGATCTGGTCCGAGGCCTCGCACGAGTGCCTGCGCCAGTTCGAGGTCTTCCGGGGAAGTGACTCGAAGACGCTCGATGGCGGTGTTCTGCTCGTTGATGAGCTCTGGAGTGGAGGAGACGAGGGCTCGGTGGGCGGATTCGGGGCGGCAGAAGGGGCGCTCGAGGCGGGCGAAGATGTCGGGGCGCTGCTCGGCGAGGTATTCGACGGCCTTGGTGGCTTCGATGACCCGGACCCCGGCCCGCTGGAAGATCTTCGCGACGGCGGGGCGGTCACAGGCGGCGATGATGGAAGTTCTGGGCATGGCGAGCGCGAGGTTGCGCACCGCCCACAGCCCGAGCGGAACAGAACCCAGAGCGGTCGTGGCGAGTTCCCGGTTCTCGCCGGAGGCATCGACAAATCCGAAGGGATGAGGGAGCGATTCGTTCATGCACCCAGACTAAACCAGAGCGGGCGGGGATGCTGCAGCGTGCCCGCGCCGGCGGTCGATAACCACATGGTGACTCTGCCCACGACCGATCCCCAATGCTGCGCCCCGGATGCAACGCCGTTTGCCGATGCTTCGGGGGGGAAACGGGTGATGGGGTTCGTGGTGTTCGGAGCCGCGAAATCGGGCTCGACCTGGATGCAGCGGCTGCTGAGCGTGCATCCGCGGTTGCACTGCGCGGAATCGCGGGCGTTCGGCGAGTACTTTGATCCGAACAACCCGACGGCGATTCATCTGACGATCGAGTCGTTCGTGCGGAACCTGTCGCGGTATTACCACCCCCCCGCCGGCTCCGACTGCGATTTCTACGATCGGATGCTGTTCTCGATCGTGGATGCGATCGGTCGGACGACCCTTGAGCAAAGCGGGAAGTCCGTTTACGGCGAAAAGATCACGCCGTACTGGGGAACCGGGTTGGCGGTGATCGAGCGGCTCGCGTCGTACAGCTCTGACCTGCGCTTCGTGCACCTCCTGAGAGACCCGCGGGATGTGGTGGTCTCCGGGTTCGTGCATCAGGCGAACATCCGTATCGCGAGCGGACATTCCGAGTCGGACCGCTACCGAGCATGCCTGGACGCGCAGCGCGTGGACGATCAGATTCTGGAGTCTTCGCTTTCCCTGTGGATCGATTCGAACCGGGCCGGTTTCGAGGGAGGGAACCGATTCGAACGGTCGCTGATGCTGCGGTACGAGGATCTGGTCGCATCGCCGCGGGAGCAGATTGAAGAGCTGCTGCGGTTTCTGGGTGTGGAGCATGATCCGGCTACGGTGCGGCACTGCGTGGATGGGGCTTCGTTTGAGGCGCTTTCCGGAGGGCGGGCACGGGGCGAAGAGGATCGCGCGAGTTTCTTTCGCAAGGGTGTGGCTGGGGATTGGGTGAACTGGCTGAGCGATGCTCAGGTGCAGTTGATTCTCGATCAAGCGGGAGATCTGATCGAGCGAGCGGGGTATCCGATCGGGGCCCGGGCGTGAGCACGGCGGCGATCGAGGACCAACTCACGAGACTGCTGCAGATCGGGCAGGCGAGGCGCCCGTGGGACTACATCCGTGGGGTCGGGGAAGCCGAGGAGGCGATCCGTCGCTGTGCACCGGTGCGGTTCCTGCTGGCGGCGAACCTGGGTTCGCTCGGGTTCGGAGACGCGGCGATCGGAGTGCTTAATGATCTCGATCGCGAGGGCGGGCACGGCCTTGCTACAGCGCAGCTCAGACAGTCGCTGCGGACTCTCAAACCCTGTGAAATCCCGGCCGATGTGCAGATCGCCAATCGGGATGCCAATCGCGCGTTGTTTGCGTTCGCGGAGGCGGCGCCGGATCCGATTTGGATCACCGAGAAGGGTCATGTCCTGTGGACGGAGTCGGGCAAGTTCATCGGTGCGGCGGCGCGGGAGCACGGCGATGAGCAGATTCGTGGTGCGGGATTGTCCGAGGATTGCCCGCCTCGGGAGCATCTGGCGCCGGTACTGATCGCGGGGTTGAGCACGCCGATGCTGCTGCGGGCGGTACTGCGAGCGACGCCAGCCCTGCCGAACGGGTATGCACCGCGGGTGTATGTGGTCGAGCCGGACGGGGACCGGGCGATTCGGGCGCTCGGGATGGCGGCGGTGTGCGATCGAGCGGATAAGGATCTGAAGCGGGTCACGATGATGGTCGGTCGGGACGCGATCACGAAGCTCATTGACTCGCTGCGAGGGACGATCGCGTGCGCGTTGCCGCGGGTCGTGCTGCAGGATGCCGGGTCGAGTTCTGAGTTGTTCGGCGAAGTCTCGGAAGCACTGAAGCGCATCAAGAACGAGCAAGAAGAGCAGACCGAAGCGGAGATGATCCGGATCGAACGATCGACGCGCTCGGCGAGAGAATGCGTCACGAGGATCATTGGAGGGAACGATCTGCGGATACTGCTGACCGTTTCGAGGCATACCACTTATGTCCGGCACTCGGCGGACGATATGGCCGCTGCTTTTGAATCGCTGGGTCATCGCGTGACGGTGCTCACGGAGCCGGACCAGTACTCGGTGTTTTCGAAGTTGGCGTATCTTCGAGCGTACGCGGCATGCGATCCGGATCTGGTGCTGCTGATCAATCACCCGCGCTGGCGGCTAGGGGGGGCGTTGCCGGATCGTGCGCCGAGCGTGTGCTGGGTGCAGGACGCGATGCCGCATTTGTTTGAAGAGCTGGGCGGTCGGCAAGGCAACCATGATTTTCTTGCGGGGTATCGGTTCCCAGAGATGGTGGACCGGTTCGGTTACCGCAGGGATCGGGTGATCGATGCGCCGATGCCGGTGAGCCGGAGCAAGTTTCACGAGGGTGAGGTCCCGCGCGAGTTGCGCGATCGGATGACCTGTGAGGTAGCGGTGGCGACGCGGCAGAGCGAGACGCCCGAAGCGATGTTCAAACGGCTTGAGGATCAGGCGGGAAAGGACACACCCAACGGCGCGTTGGTTCGGCACGCGTGGGAGCGGCTTCGCGAGGCGTTTGCCAGTGGCGAACCCTCGTTCAATGCAACGGACTTTGATGGGCTGGCACGCGGCGCTCTACGGGAAACAGAATCGGGCGAGTCCGATTCGGCAGCAGTTGATCGCACGGTTCGTCTGCTGATTCTGCCGCTCGCGGATCGGATGCTGCGCCACCGGGTGGTGGAGTGGGCCTCAGAGATCTGCGCGAGGAGGGGATGGTCGCTCGCGCTGTACGGGCAGGGGTGGGAACGGCATCCGACGCTTTCAGAGTATGCGCGTGGTGAGCTGCTGCACGGGGAAGAATTGCGAGCGGCGTATCGGTGTGCCGCGGTGCATCTGAACGCGAGCGCTCACTCGCTGATCCACCAGCGGGTGGTTGAGTGCCTGCTCTCGGGAGGTCGGATGCTGTGCTACCGGCGCGGGGTGGATGTGATGGAGCGGCGTTGGAGACTGATGGCCGAGCTGGCACGCAGCGCGGCTCCCGATTCGCGGGAATCGGACGGATCACCGCTGTATCACCGGCTGAACCATCCAAGTGTCGCTGAGCATCTGCACCGCTGGGAACGGCTGGGATTGAACGAGGTGCAGCGCCGGGGGGACTGCCTTCGCATCGACATCCGGTTCCTTGAGCACTTCCGGTCTCTTGAATGCGGACCGGTTGATCCGGACACATACCGCATCGGCTCCGCGATGCTCGATCACGCGTCGTTCGGTTCGCGTGAGGAACTGGAGGAACGGCTGGCGTACGCGATCGAGCATCGAGCGGAGTATGACCGGACTCTCGACCCGATGCGGTTCGATGCCGCGCAGAGATTCGATGCTCGCTCAGCGGTCGGTCGGGTGCTTCAGGGTGTGGCGAGTGCGCTGCGCTCGGGCGAGTCCGCGTGCTCGCCGTAAACGGCGTGTACGGGGATGCCTGAATCACGGAACATGCGTGAGGCGTGCCAGAGCTTGCCCTCGATGCTGTCGCTGGAGAGCACGATCGCATCGGGAGCCAGCGATGACAGCGCGGCGTCCGGGGCGACGACCGGCAGGCCGCGGATGGTTTGCCCGGCGGCGTGATCATCGATGATTCCGACGATCGGGAGGTGGTCGCGCAGGACCGGAAGGACGCGCCGGGTGTGCTGCCCCGCTCCGTAGAGCGCGATCCGTCGTGAGCCACCTTCTGCAACTCGGCGCATCACGGCGCCGAAGCGGATCCATCCCGGTCTGATCAGGAACGGCAGGTACGCCACCGCGATGCCGCGCTCACGCCACTCATCGGCGAGGCACACGGCTTCGGGTGACGAGAGCACATCGGCGAGGACCGCATCGCAACCGGGAGTCGGTGTGCCATCGGCGATGCGGGTATACCCAGCTTCGGTGAGTATGCGGCGGGCGTAGGCCTTTGCTCCATCCGGGTTGTCGCACCACGGTTTGAACCATCGCCCGTTCTCCGTGAGGTGCAAGCCGAGCGTGTCCGTGGTGGGCTTGAGCGGTGCTCGCAGCGTTTCATCGAGCACACGCTCGTAGCGTTCATACATGATCGAAGTCGATGCTCTGCTGCGAGCAGTCTCCCACGCAGCGTGTTGCATCCGGCGCAAGCGGGCTTTGTCGCTGGCGATCGACGCGATCTTTTCAGCCAAGGCACTGGTGTCGCCGACAGGAGCGGTCAGGCCGTTCTCACCATCGATGATCCATTCATCGACACCGGACTCGACGCGGCTGACGCAGGGCAAAGCCCCTTGCCCCATCGCTTCGAGCATGGCGATGCTGGTGCCTTCGAAATCGCTGGTCAGCACCAGGGCATCGGCTGCGGCGAGTTCCTGTTGAACTTGATCGGGGGTCAATCGACCTCGGAAGCGGATCACCTGTTCGAGACCGGCGGCTTTGGCTCGTGAACGAAGGGAGTGCTCGCTCGGGCCGTCGCCGATGAGATCAAGAACGAAATCGCAATCAAGATGCCGCAGGTGCGACGCGAGGTCGATGAGCCGGGAGACCCGCTTCTGGTGCTCGATCAGGCGGCCGACATACAGCAAGTGCAGCCGTCCCGCTTCTGAACGCTGCGGCGGCGACTCGGCGACCGGCACGCCGTAGGTGATCTGCTGGACCGTTGGCGGAGCATCGAAGATCCTCGCGGCGATCTCACGCATCTGCTGCGCGCAGGTCGAACTTACCGCCACACCGGCGTTCCAGAACGGGCGCTCGCTCAGCGTGGAGCGATACGCTTCGTCATCGGAGTGCATGATGCCGAGCGTTCGGACGCCCTGATGGCGGAGTTGGGCGGCGATCGCCCAGGTCATATCGGAAAAGTTCGGTACGAGCACATCGGGGTGAAGTCGCTCGATGGCTTCGCGGCAGGCCGCGAGTGTTTCGTGATGGTCCGCGGTGGGATCGAGCACGGCAACATGGACACACTCGCGGTCGTCGGGCGACAGCTCCCGCAGGCCGTCGTTCGCTGCGTTCTTCGGGTTCGTCTGCAGCAGCAGCGTGTGCCATTCCCAGCCGCGGTTTCGTGACGCGCTCTCGACGCTCATGCGCAGACTGAAGGTGGTCACTCCGCTCGTGGGCGAGCCGTCGCAGACGATGACCGAGACCGCGCGAGGGCGATCGGTCCTGGGCAATTCGTCCGGGAGGCGGACTGTTTCGAGCAGCGGTGCGGTGACTGTGGTCGCTCCCGGTCTTCGCGCGACTTCCTCGATACGGTCGGCGACGAGTTCGGCGGCGGTCCGTTCCGCCGCGACGGGCGGATAGACCATGCGCATCCGCCACTCGGGTGTGACACTCTCTGAAAGAGGTGACGAGAGCAGGTCCAGCACATGGTCCAGCTCCACCGTCTCTGAGAACTCTCCCTCTTCCCCATCCGTACACCAGCACCACACTGCGGGCAGCGCCCATGGGACCGGGCCGAATGCCTCGATGCTCGCTTCGGGCAGCCCGGCGAGCGGTGCTTCGAGAAGCAGCGTAGATGGTGTTGCGAGCAGGCCGCGGCAGCCGTCCATCGCTTCCGCGAGCGAGCCGGGATGGTTCTCGACGCCCAGGATTCGATCAAGCCCGCCGGTCAGACGCCAGCGGATGGGGATGTTCTGTGATGCGGCAGTATCGATGAGTGTACGCATGGCTTCGATGAGCCGATCCCGCTCGACTGTATCGAACCACGGCGTGTTCGCGGTGGCGATCAGCAATGGGCCGTTGCTATCCCGTTCGATCTGCGTGAGGGAGTCCAAGCGGGGCAGGCCGGTGGCGACGGCATTGTTGCCGAGCTCTCGCAGCCGGTGTTCATCGTGATTGGTGGCGCAGCAGATGTAGTCAACGGGTGCGGGGCGGAGGAAGTTCGGGCCGGCGAGCGGGTTGATGAAGGTGTTCCGCCACTCGACCACGCCGTCCATCATGAGCAGCGTGGGGATGCCCTTGGCGCGGGCGGCACGGGCGACGGCGATGTTGCGCGGGGCGAGGACATCGGCGATGCAGACGAGGTCGGTATCGTCGTCGGGAACCGGGTAGACCGCGTGCTGGGTGTCTATGGCGACCTCGACGCCCCGCTGCTGCAACTCGGCCGCCACACCGGCGAAGTGACGGGTGTCGGTTCCGGATTCCACGATCATGACGCGCGGGGAACGCTTCGTGAACAGTCGCACCACCTCGATCCCGGCTTTGCGCAGCGGCTCTGATGAGGCCCAGAGTGTGTCTTCCCACTGGTTTGCGCTCAGCACCGCCGCGCGGACACCGATTTTTATGGCTTCGGACTGCGAGACGATCGGCAGGCCGTGCAGGGTGAGACCCTGGGAGTCCGGATGGTCGTCGATAATGCAGGCGACTTCGGCAGGCGAGTTCTCGAGCGCGGGACCGGTGCTGCGCGTGAAATGCCCGGCCCCATAGAGAGCGACGGGTGAGAGGCCGCGTTCGGCGAGGTCGGCAAAAACACCACGGAGGCGCTCGATCCATTGCGCGGGGTCGCCGGCACGGGCCGCGGCACCGGTTGCGTGGTCGAACCGCTCCAGGGTTCGAGCCAGAGCGGCATCCATGGTTGATGCCGAGGCGCTGTCATCGATATGCAGCAGACGGGCCAGCGACGGGTCAATGCCGGTTCTCTGTGGCCGCAGCGACTTCATCCATCGCAGTCGCTGATCGCTCACGCGCTTCGGATCGCAGAGATCCGTGATGCGATCGTACGCGGCCATTCCGGCCGTGATGCGAAGTTCCGGGTCCATGCTCATCCAGCGCTCGAGCGCCTGAGCGAGTTGGGCGTCATCACCGGCGGAGAACACCGATCCGCAGGGACCGTCTGCGGCTCCTCTCATCGCGGGAAGGCCGAGCATCTCGGCCATGCCGCCGTGGTCGGAAGCCACGATGGGGATCTGGCAGGCCATCGCTTCGATGCAGGTGTTCGGGAAGTTCTCCCAGCGCGAGGGTATCACCGCGACGGCCGCGCTCGCGCGAGCTTGGGCGAGTTCCTCGGCGTTCATCGGAGCGCTGAAGAGCGTTCGTTCACACAACGACGGATCGAGCAGTGACTGCAGCCACTCGCGGCAGGAGCCGCCGCCGGGTGCGGTGTTCGTATCCGCACCCACGAATCGCAAGGTCCACTCGGGGTGGTTCAACGCGATTCGGTTCCACGCCCGGATGAGCGTGTCCACGCCTTTGCGGTGCTCGAGGCGACCAACATAGAGCAGAGTGCGTGAATCGCGGTTGGGTATCGGTGAGTTCCCAGCTACAGCGGGGTACGGGATCACTGTCGGTCGCTCGGACATAACGAAATGCTGGGACGCCCAGTCGGCCATGAACGAGCCGGGGGCACAGACGCCGTCGGCGAGGGCGATGGTGCGCCTTTCGGCTTCGATGAGGTTCTGCATAGCCCGGTCGAGGGAGCGCGGGTTGTGGCCGTTGAGTTCGGCGTTGAGTTCGGTGGGTGAGTGCAGGTGGACGGCGACGGGGATACTTGCCGCGGCCTCGTCGAGCGATCGGAGGGCGAGCCACGCGCTGGCCATGGCTTCGTATTCGGCGAACTCGATGGCGTCGAGGCCGTCGGTTCGGGCGATGTCGAGGAGCTTCTGTGCCGCGACGATCGAGGCGCGCAGACAGGACTCACCGGAGCGGTCACCCATCTCGATCCGGTGGACGGTGACGCCGGGCGGCGTGTCGATCTCGATCTGGCTCGGTCCCAACCGACGGGTGATGACATGGACGCGCGCGCCGGCATGTGCGAGCGCGGGGACAATGCGTGCGGCGTAGGAACCGATGCCGCCGCCGTGGTCGGGCGGGAACTCGCGGCTGACGAGCGCGATGCGCGGGCCCATCTGGCGATCCTTTGCGCGTGGGGGTGAAGCGCGACTCTACAGAAAAGGCCCGAACGACGGTTGCATCGTTCGGGCCCGGAATCATGTCGTCATTGCTGATCGGGAGTGATCAGACGGCGTCCTTGAGGCCCTTGAGCGGACGGACCTTGACCACATTGCGGGCCGGCTTGGCCTTGAACATGGTTTCTTCGCCGGTGAAGGGGTTGATGCCCTTGCGCGCCTTGGTGGCGGGCTTGCGCTGGACGGTGATTTTCATCATGCCGGGGACCTTGAACTCGCCGGGGCCGGTCTTGGACAGGTCCTTCTTGATGATCTCGCCCATCGCGTCGAAGACATAGCCGACTTCCTTCTTCGAGACACCGGTGTGCTCGGAGATGATGCTGTAGACCTCGCTCTTGGAGCGGGGCTTCTCGGCCTTGCCGACCTTGATCGGCTTGCCGGCGGCGATGGGGGCCGGGGCGGCGGCGGTGGCCTTCGGAGCCGAGGCCTTGCGGGCCGGGGCCTTCTTGGCGGCGGGCTTCTTCGAAGCGGTCCGCTTGGTGGTGGTGCGCTTCTTGGTGGTCGAGCGTTTGGTGGTACGAGCAGCCATGTGAAACTCCGTTTTCTTCTGTGGGCGAGGCGTTTTTGGGGCACTCGCCGTGGCACTGTTTTCGACGCGTCGCACGAGCGCGCCGATCTTTCTCTGCGAAATATGTACGCCAGGTACACGCCCGGCACAATAGTTTTCGGACGCTTCGATCCGTTTTCACCTATTTTTTCCGTGTTTTTTTCGGACGGAGGCCATTCTGGGCCGGGAAGGACACTGTTTTTCCAGACTTTTTGGACTCCGAGGGCTCACGCCCGGGCGTGTGGGCGCAGCGGCGGAGGCGTCTCGAGACCATCGGCGGGGTGGAACAGACCCTCGATCCTGCCTCCTTCGGCGGCAAGAATCAGTCCCCTGCGGAAGGCGAGCCGACGCAATAAAATCGCCTGCTGCTCCAGTGATTTCAGGAGTTTTCTCGCGGTGTCTCCCCGTGCGATCGCATCGGCAGGAAGACCGGCAAGGTCACGGAAGGACGCAAGCAGCCGCTTCTCGGCCCCCTGCTCGTGCTCGATGAAGCGGGCGGCGTAGGCCAGTTCGTCCACGGCATCCAGTTCACATCCGAAGACCTCAAGGGCGCACTCAGGTGAGGCCTTGGCAAAGCCGTACGCGGCGTAGCCCAGGCGGTGCTCGCGCTCCAGATACCCGTCGGGCGTGTAGCGGTGGTCGTGCGGCGCGCTCGCTTCCGGGCGAAACAGAACCGGCACGCCGCCGTCGCGGCAGCGGTTCATACGCCATGCGAGTTCGATGTCCTCGTAGCAGCAGTTGGCGATGGCTGGGCAGAACCCCCCCGCTTCCCGCACCAAGGATGCCCGGACCGAAAGGTTCAGGTTCCAGGCGTGCCGAAAGCCCCAGTCGTGATCCCTCGGGGCCGAAACCTCGTCCAATTCGGTGATCATCTGGTCGTAGAAGAACACCAGCGATGACTGCGCCATCAGGCGGTCAAAAAGCGTTGCACCCTCGGGCATGACCCAAGGCGAGTGACCGAGCACCATCGCGTCGCCGAGACCTCGATTCTCACGATCGCTGTGCGCCAGTGCGTGAGAGGACACGAATGATGCAGACGGAAGCACATCATCGTTGATGAAAAGAAGCAAGCGGCCTGTGGCCCGTTCGATGGCTTGGTTCTTGGCGACCGCGATGCCCTGCCTCGGCGCTTCCGTGAGGGTCAGGTGTCGCAAGCCGGTGTGGCTTTGGATCACTTCGCGCGAGGCCTCGCAGGGGCCATCAAGGGAGACGAGCACTTCGAAGGGAGGCGAGTCCGGTTCCTGCCGGGCCAATAAGTCGAGGCAGGCGCGCAGTTTTTCGGGGCGCTCTCGCGTGGGAAGAATGACCGAAACGAGTGGGTCCATGCCCGGTTATCGAGCAAATCGTGCTCAACGCTCGCAGATTTTCGGTCTGTTTTGTTCGCGGACGATGAAGAAGCGTTCACCGGGGGCCGATGGATCCGATGCGGGTCCGCATGGATCAGTTGGCGAGACCCGAGACCACCCGCAGACGAGCGATGCTGCTCGGGAGCACAGATATGGTCCACCTCGCCCGGAAAGTCGTCATCGATGCCAGCGGCTCGGAACGCCGCCGGCACGAACGCAGCCCCTTGTCCGCTCTCTGCAAGATCCGCGACAAGCGGAACCTGCTGTACGCCGCGGGCGAGACGGTCAATATCTCAGACAGCGGCGTCCTGCTTCAACTCCGAGGGTCGCGCCCGTTCGCGACCGGTGACATCATCGAGGTGGTGATCGCTGGCGATGAGGGGGCGGTGGTCCGGCGCGAGAATGTCCGCGAGGGCATTGTCCGGCGCGTCAGCTCCGACCGGTCGGGGCATCTGGCGGTCGCGGTGGAGTTCGAGGATGGTGCCGATCCCGATCCAACTTTCGCGATGGCCCTGGCGGCCTGAGTTGACGCTTCGCGGCCCGCGTATGGGATGATGCTTGTGGTTGATCTGGGCCTGATCAGAGGGGTCTGAATCCCGGCTCGCGCCGTTTTCTTCGGCGATGGCGGACATCGATGGTGGCGCAGACAGCTCCGAGGAGCCAGACCGAAACTCCGATGTACACCGCGCGCCAGCCGCCGTCCTCGATAATGCCGCCGAAGAATAGTCGGGCACCGATGCTGAAGATCGCCGCGCACACAATGGTCTCGAAGACCCAGACAATGGCATCGGTGAGGTTCTGGCGCCCTGTGTGCTCAACTGACATGCACTGAAGTCTACTCACTGTGTAAGAAAAAAAGCACCGGCGACCGGCCGGTGCTTTTTGATTAGCGTCTCCGTCAAACAGAGCGGCTAGGGAATCATCTCCTCGACCGTCTCCTCGTCGATGACCTCTTCCTCGGCGATCGCTTCGTCAGCGACCTCTTCGGCATCAGTATCCTCGCCAGATTCGGGGTTCTCGAAGCGACCGATCGTGCGGAGCAGGAAGCTCTCGTACTTGCGATAGCGGTTGATGGTCTTGACATCGCCCCCGAGGCCGTGGCCGCCGGTGGGGTCGATGAAGAGTTCGACCTGGGCTTCCTTGCCGGCCTGGAGCAGTTCACGGTAGACGCGGATCGTGTCCTGGTAGAGCACATTCGCGTCTTCCACGCCGTGCACGAGCAGGAGTTGGCCGGTGAGGTTTTTGGCGAGCGGGAGCAGCGAGTAGGCCTTCAGATCGGGGTTGCCGATGCGAGACTCCCCGATCGTGCCGGTGGAGTACCACGAGTTGTAGTTCTCCCACTCGGTCGGACCGGCACCGGCCATGCCCGCGGCGAAGACATCCGGCTCCGTATACATGACCATCTGGGTCTGGAAGCCGCCGAAGGACCAGCCGTGCATGGCGCGGCGCTGCGGGTCGGCGTTGTAGTTCTCGGTGAACCATTTCGCGCCGTCCACAAGGTCTTCGGTTTGCGGCACGCCGACCTGCTCGAAGTTCGCCTTTTCGAATACCGCGCCGAAGCCGGAAGCCCCGCGCGGGTCGATCGTGGCGGTGATGTAGCCGTGCTTCTTTGCCATGTAGTAGGCGAAGAAGTAACCGGGTGCCGAGAAACTGCCGCGAGATGTTTGCTTGCTCGTCCCCAGAGGACCGCCGTAGACATAGATCAGCAACGGGCGCTGCTGGGTCTTGTCGTAGCCGGGGGGCAGGAACATGTGGCCGTGGATGGTTTGGCCGTGGCGGTTCTGGTAGGTGAAATACTCGGGAGTGGGCTCGGTGATGGCGCGGGCCTCGTCGGTGTGCGAGTCGGTCAGCGCGGTGTGCTCCTGGGAATCGTGCTCGAACGCGACCAGCTCGCGCAGCGTGCCGAAGTCGACGAAGGTCGCGAGGTAGTTCTCACCGTCGGGGCTCATGGCCGGGCTGGAGTAATACCCGTCCGCCGGAGAGACACGGGTCATGGCACCGCTGGTCAGGTCGACATGGAACACCTGCTGCTGTGTCGGGTCGTCTTTGGTCGCCAGCGCGAGCATCGCGGTGTGGTCGCGGGTGACATCGACCGGGTACACCTCGAAGCGCCCGGAGGTGAGCTGTTCGAGCTGCTCGTAGACCGGGTCGAGGGTGTGGAGGTGGCGGAAGCCGGAGAGCTCGGTGAGGAAGACCATGCGTCGGCTGTCGGGCAGGTAGGTCGGGACGACCATGCGAGGCGTGTTCGGGCCGCCGTTGTGGAAGAACTGGTAGACGACACGCGCTTCCTCGATCTCGTACTCGGAACGGGTTTCTTCGGACCCCTCAGACTCGGCATCGTCGTCGGCCGATTCTTCGGAGGCGGCCTCTTCGGCTTGCTTTTCGACAAAGCGGGCCTCCATGATCTTGACCTGACTGGTCTCCTGATCAAAGACGCTGAACGCGACGCGCGACGAGTCGGGTGCCCAGTCGGGCACGATCATGATGTCGCGCGGCCCGGACTGCTTGCGCGAGTACACCATCTTGGGCTCGGTCTTCTCGGTCAGATCCGGGTCGAGCTCGTGCAGATAGACGAAGGTCTCGAGGTCCGGACGCTGGTCATCGGAGACATGACGGGTGACCTGGCGGACTTCGGCGAAGCGGTTGCGGTAGCTGATGATGTTCACGGTCCGTGCGCCGGCGTAGTAGCCGCTTCCGCTGGTGGCGAGGAAGACCAGGCGCTTGCCGTCGGGGCTGATCCGGTAGCCGGACATGGATTGGCCTCGCGGCAGTTCGGGATCGAGCTGGACCATGGTGTGTGAGCCGAAGGACACCCGGATGAGGGCACCGCCATTGAGATAGGTGTATCCCGAGCCGTCGGGGAGATACTGGACATCCCGGAGCGAATCACGGGTCATGGTGAGGCGTTCAATCTCGCGCGACTCGATATCGAAGCGGTAGAGGTCGCCGCGGGAGTTGAAGATCATCTCGTTCTTTGTGGGGGACCATTCGAAGCTGCTGACGCCCGAGTAGCGAGGACCGTCGTGGTCGTGATCGTCTTCGAGCACGAGGTCAGCCAGATCGGTGTCGGACTCGGCGTTATCGGCATCGCCCGAATCATCGCTGGTTTCTTGGCGTTCAGCTGTGAGGGTCAGTTGCCAGCCCAGCGGCTCGAGGGCGAGGTCGCCCGACACGCCATCCTCGTCAACCGCCCCATCGAAGCTGCCGGAGACCGCCCGGCCGGTCTTGTCGGCGGACTCGAACTCGATTGCGAGCGAGCCGGCTTCCGCGTCGAACTCGATCTCGGTGGAAACAAGGTCAAACAGCGCGCTCGTCAACTGTGCCCGGTAGGAGTTATCGGTCTTCGTGATCGTGAGCGATGCCTCGACACCCGCCGGGAGGGCATCGCCCTGCACTCGGCCGGACCAAGTCCCGGCGAGGGGGTCATCAGAGGCGCGGGCCGACTGCTGGTTATCGGGCTTGTTCTCGCCCTTGCCGGCCTTCTTTGCCCGCTTGGTGCGGTCCTCGGCCACCTCGCGCGTGGTGGCCTGGAAGGGAGCGAGCACGCTGACGGAGGTCAACCGCTCGACTTTGCCGGAATCGGTGTGATAGAGCCAGAGGTCGTTCCCGTGCCTGCGCTCGATGCGCGGCCGGTAGAGGAACGCGGCAAATCGGCCGTCGTGGGAGAAGGACATGGAGGATGCGGATGGTCCGAACGGCGATTCCTCCGGGAAGATCCTTTCCAGAGACAGGTCCTCACCGATGGATTTCACGGACGAGACGCTGCTCTGGGCATCGGTTTTTGCCGCCTGAGTCCCGCTGACGAGAACGAGGCAGGTCGTAATCGCCGCAAGCAGGGTTCCTGATCGGATCGCGCGCACCATTCGGTTCCTCCGGTGAAATCGGTACTCCGGCAAGACTACCGCAGAAACACGGTTGAACCAGGCATACGCCAGGGGGTTGCCGACTTCGCGTTATCGGCCGAATTCGGACCGTCACTGAGCGGGTGTCGAGAAGAAGCTGCGGGAAGGGGGTGGACTTCGGGCGATCTTCGGCCGATGGAATCCGCATCGATTCGACCATTCTCAGAACGAAGAAGAGTTATGAGACCAGAAGCGCAACGAGTCCTGAAACGATTCCTGAGAGTTCTCCCGAAGGGCGAATCCACATTTGCCGTGGCCGGGCTCGCTCTGATCGGGCTGGTCGTGCTGTGCTCGTCTGCGGTGATCGGCATCGCCTACATGCAGGCCGATCGCGCGATGCAACAGTCGCGCAGCCAGGAAACACGATTGCTGGGCACGCTCCTCGCTGAGACCGCGAGCCAGCACCTCGAAACCGGGAACCTGTCCCGGCTGCGCATGACGCTCAATGAATTGCAGCAGACGCATCATCTGGAACGGGTGAGTCTCGAACTGGGCAGCGGGGAAGTGATCGCGCACACCAGCCAGGATCGGATTACCGCGAACGAATTGCCCGAAACTTTCGGCACGCTGCCCAGCTCGCAGGTCGCATCGATCGCGGTGGACCGCTTCGGCGTTCCCGATGCCGTTGTGATCCGCGTGGGTGATCGCGGCGAGGCCATTCTTCGGATCGAGCCGAGCCAGGAGTCGGCATCACCGGCGCTCGGGCCCTACATCGGCGTGTTCGGCATCGTACTGGTCGGGTCGCTGCTTCTGGGCATCGTGTACCGCGATTTCCGCCTTCGCCTGAAGGCGCTCGGGGCGGTCGGTTCCGCTCTGAAATCGCACGCGGGCGGGGAACGCTCATCGGAAGCACTGCGCGTGTGCGACGCGTGGGGCCCGGAAGCCGAATATTGGAACGCCCTACTCGAGGAACGCTCGAACGATGTCGAACTCAGCGCCGAGCTTCACTCTGAGCTGGCCGGCGACAGCGATCAGCCCGGTGTGCTCTCCGAACTCGCCGCGGCGTGCGACACGCTCTGGACCGGGCTGCTGCTCGTGAGCGATGAAGGAATGATCCGGTATTCGAACGGAGCGGCGGCGGTGCTGCTCGGATGCATTCGTGAGGATCTACCGGGATCGAGCTTCGGCGAGGTGCTGAAGGACGACACGGTCTGCGACGCGGTTATCAAGACGGCTTCCGGAAAAGGGCTCGGACGCTCGACTTACGAGGTTGAGCGGATGCAGGACGAAGCGAAGACCTATCTCCGGGTGCGGGTGGGAACGCTCGCGGGAATGCCCAGCGGCTGCGCACTCATCACGATCGAGGATGTCACCCAGAAGCGTGTTGCCGACGACGCGATGCACTCCTTCGTCGCGCAGGCCACCCACGAACTGCGGACCCCGCTGACGAACATCCGGCTCTACATCGAAGAGGCCATCGAATCCGGGGATGAGGACCCGACGCTGCGCGACAAGGCGCTGAACATCATCAATCAGGAATCGCAGCGTCTGGTGCGGATCGTCGGCGACATGCTCAGCGTGTCGGAGATCGAAGCGGGTTCGATCCGGCTCAACCAGGCGGATGTGCGAACCGAGAAGCTGCTGGAAGACCTCGAGAACGATTACCGCGTCCAGGCCGAGGACAAGAACATCACGCTGACCTTCGACCTGCCCCCGAAGCTGCCGGTGTTCAGCGGGGACCGCGACAAGGTCTCGATCGCGGTTCACAACCTGCTCGGCAACGCCATCAAGTACACACCGGAGGGTGGAGAGGTCACCGTACGGGCCGAGGAGAGCGGCGGCATGCTCCGAATCGAGTTCGTCGACTCGGGCATCGGCATCGATCCCGCAGAACACGAACGGGTCTTCGAAAAGTTCTACCGCGCCAGCGACAAGCGCATCGATTCGATCACGGGCAGCGGGCTCGGTCTCGCCCTCGCTCGCGAGATCGTGAGACTCCACGGCGGTGATATCACCCTTGATTCTCAGCTCGGCAAAGGGAGCACCTTCACGATAACGCTCCCCGCTGTCATGAAAGCCGCGGCGTAACAGGGAACACCAGCGATGCAGATCCAGCAGTACAAGCACGGTGCGGTGACGGTCATGAAGCCCGAGGGGCCGCTGGTCGGCGATGACGCCGAACTGTTCCGTAACCGAACCAAGGTCTCCCTGAGGAGCAGCTCCGGACGCCTCGTGGTGGACGCCTGCGCGATCCCCTATGTCGACAGCGAAGGCCTGGAAGCGCTCAGCGACCTCAGCCAGGAGATGAGCCGCGCAGGACAGCCGCTGCGGATCTGCTCTGCCACCGAGACGGTGCGCGAAGTCTTCGTGCTCACCGATCTGGACCGACTCTTCGAGCACTTCGAGGATGTCGGAAGCGCTGTGAGGAGTTTCCTGTGAGGCAACCCAAGAAACTGCGCATCGGAGAAGTGCTTCTCGACGAAGGCATGCTCACTCAGGACGAGCTGGACAAGGCCCTCGCCGACCAGCGCGCATCCGGCGAGATGCTGGGCAAGTTGCTGGTCGATCGAGGCGTGGTCACGAGCAGTTCGCTTGTCCAGGCACTGGCAAAGTCTCACGGCGTGCCCGGCTGCAATCTGCGCCACGGCCTCATCGACCCCGCGCTGCTCACGCTCATCGGTCAGGAAGAGTGCGAGCGGCTGAAGGTGATCCCGATGTTCCGCGTGCACGGGACTCTGACGGTCGCCATGGCCGAGCCGCAGAGTCTGCCCACCATCGACCGACTCAAGCAGCTCACTCAGCTCGAGATCCGCCCCGTGCTGGCGCTCGAAGCGAACATCATGGAATTCGTGCGCAAGTACGCGGGCGAGAACATCGATGTGGACGAGTTCCTCGCCTCGATCGCCGAATCCGATGTCGAGGTCATCGAGCGCGAGTCCCACGACGACGGCCCGACCACGGACCTCGACACGATGGTGGCGGGAAGCCCCATCGTGAACCTCGTGAATGTCGCGCTGCTCAGTTCCGTACGCGACGGCGCGAGCGATATCCACATCGAGCCGAGCAAGGGCGGCACCCGGATCCGCTACCGGATCGACGGATCTCTGCGTGATCTCATGCGCCCACCTCACGGCATGCACGCCGCGATCGTCTCGCGCATCAAGGTCATCGGGAAGATGGACATCGCCGAGAAGCGGCTGCCCCAGGAAGGCCGCGTCAAGATCGTCGCCGAGGGCCGCGAGATCGACCTGCGTGTCAGCTCGATGCCCACGCTCCTGGGCGAGAAACTCGTTGTCCGAATCCTCGACAAGGAGAACCTGAGCGTTCGCCTTGAGGATCTCGGCTTCCGCGACGAGACGCTCGTCAAGTTCAAGCGAGTGCTGACGCGCCCCTACGGCCTCGTGCTGGTCACCGGACCGACCGGATCGGGTAAAACCACCACGCTGTACTCCGCGCTCGATCTGCTGCGCAGTCCCGAGGTCAACATCGTGACCGTCGAGGACCCCGTCGAGTACCAGCTCGATCTGATCAACCAGATCCAGGTTCAGGAGCAGATCGGTCTGAGCTTTGCCCGGGCTTTGCGCAGCATTTTGCGCCAGGACCCCGATGTCATCATGGTCGGCGAGATCCGTGACGAGGACACCGCGCGCGTCGCGGTCCAGGCCTCACTGACCGGCCACCTCGTGCTCGCAACACTGCACACCAACGACGCCCCCGGGGCCGTTGCGCGGTTGGAGGACATGGGCATCGAGGCCTACCTGATCTCCAGCGCGCTCAACGGCGTCGCCGCACAGCGCCTGGCGCGCACGCTCTGCCCGAGCTGCATCGCCAAGTACACCCCGAGCGAGGAAGCGCTCATCGATGCGGGGCTTGACCCCAAGGCACGCTATGTCCTCTCTCGCGGCAACGGATGCTCCCAATGCCACGACACCGGCTTCGCCGGTCGACTCGGCATCTACGAGGTCATGGAGATCGACGCCGATCTTCGTCGGGCGATCTACCACCGCGAACCCACGCACACCATCCGCGCCATGCACCGCGAAGCCGGCGGCCTGACCCTTCGCGAAGAGGGCGTACGCCTTGCACTGGCCGGCAAGACGAGTCTCGAGGAAATCCTGCGCGTGACCAGCACCGACGAGGTCGATGCGGAAGAACCGCAACAGCAACAGTCGGAGGACCAGCCGTCCTTGCCCGATGAGCCGCTTGAGCCGGAGGCCAAAGCGGCATGAGGTTCTCCTACGAAGCGTTCAAAGCCAGCGGCAGCCGAACCGACGGCTCCATCGAGGCAACCTCCGCTGCCGAGGCAACGGAGTTGCTGCGCCATCAGGGGCTGTTCGTCGCGTCGATCCGCGAAGCATCCGCCCTGCAGACCGATGAGATCGAATCGAAGAAGAAGGGCTTTCATCTTTCACTCGGATCCAAGCGGACCGCGAATCTCGCGATGTTCACCCGCCAGCTCTCGATCCTCGTCTCCACGGGCACCGCTGGTGGACGCACTGGAAGCCGTAGAACGACAGATCAAGGATCCACGCTGGCGCGAAGTCGTCTCGGATGTCCGATCCCAAGTCGAGGAAGGCACGCCGCTCTCCGAAGCGATCGCCGACCATCCGGATTCCTTCGACACCATCGCCGTGAGTCTGATCCACGCCGGAGAAACGGGCGGCAAACTCGAGGTCATGCTCGAACGCCTCTCCAAGCTCACCCGTCAACGACAGAAGCTCCGCAGCGCGGTGCTGGGAGCGATGGTCTACCCGACACTGCTGATCTCGGTTTCCGTCGGTGTGCTCTCGCTGATGATCGGATTTGTACTCCCTCGTTTCGCTGGGCTGTTCGAGACCCTGGACACACCGCTCCCCGTCACCACCAAGATGCTAATGGGCCTGAGCGATTTCGCACGCTCCAACTGGATCCTGCTGATCGTAGGAGTAGTTGGCGGCGTGATCAGTGCCGTGCTCTTCGTTCGATCGCCGGGCGGAAAAACTCAGATCGACCGCGCGATGGTCAAAGCGCCCGTGCTCGGAAAGCTGGTCCGCAGCTTCATGATCGCTCAGACCACACGGCTCCTCGGCGTGCTCGTCCAGAGCCAGGTCCCGCTGCTCGATGCGCTGGAACTCACCCGCAAGAGTACCCGCAGTGCATCGTATTCTGAACTCATCGAAAAGGCCGAGAACGCGGTGACCAAGGGCGACGCGATCAGCACGGTCTTCTGCAATTCCGATCTGGTTCCGATCTCCGTGAGCGAAGCCATCCGCAACGGCGAACAGTCCGGTCGCGTCGGCGAGGTCCTGATCGGTGTATCCGACTTCCTCGACGAGGACAACGAAGTGGTCATGCGATCGCTCACCAGCATCATCGAACCGATCATTCTGATCGTTCTGGGCGTGCTGGTGGGATTTGTCGCGATCAGCATGTTCCTGCCGCTGTTCGATCTCAGTTCGACCGCACAGGGAGGTGCCTGATCATGCGTCTGAATCTTCCCAGCGCCTGGAGTCCCATCGGTCTGGATATCGGCACCCACCGCGTCAACGCGGTACAGCTCGACGCCATCGGTCGTGTTCGCGCGTTCGCGTCCTTCGGCCGCTCACACCCCGACTCGGACCTGACCACAGAAGAAGCCGCCAGGATCCGCTCGATCCTCGACCGCTGCGGCTTTCGTGGCAGCAGCACTGTCATCGCCGCAAACCCAGGCATGATCAGAACCACCGTGCTCGAGCTCCCCCCCGCCTCGTCCGGTGCGCCGGTCGAGCAACTCGCACGCCAGGAAATCTCGCGGATACATAAGATCAGCCCCGACTCATTCGCACTGGGCATGTGGGAACTCCCGCCGGCCGCCCGAGCATCCGCCGCGACGCAAACGATGGCGGTCAGTTGTGCGAACGAGGCGGGTGACAGTTTGTGCGACCGGCTTGAATCCGCGGGCATCGAGCCGATCGCCATCGATCTCACCTCTGCGGCGACCGTCCGCGCCCTCCCAATCGATCCCGAACAGACCCAGGCGGTGCTCGACTTCGGCGAATCCCGGGCGGTGCTGACCGTAGTCCACAAGGGGACGATCATCTTTGAACGAATGCTCAGCGAGCTCACGCTCCGAACTTTCCGATCCCAACTCGCCAAAGCCCTGCGGATGCCGGTCACCGGCGTCAACGCTGCGCTGCGTGAGAAAGGCATCGGCGCGGACTCCGATCATGACCCCCTGACGAGCGCGGCCGGTATTATCCTGGAGCCCTTCGTTGAAGAAATCGCCCATTCCGCGGCGTACGCCTCCAGCAAGTACGCCGACGCGATCATCAACAAGGTCTTCCTTGTCGGATGCTCCGGCTCGATACCCGGCCTCGCGCCTTACCTCGCACGAACACTCGAGTGCGAGTTCGTATCACCGCGTCTGAGCGAACTCGCCGGCACACGCAGCGCCATCGAAGAGCGCTCCAGACCCGGCGAGGGCGTGACCGCCCTCGGGCTTGCACGCTGGCGATCGGAGGCCGCATGATGAACCGGTTCAATCTCATGTCCAGCAAGCGTCGGATCGAGCAGCAGCGGTGCACCTGCATCACACGCTGGGGAGCCGCCCTCTCCATCCTGGCCACAACGATCACCGTCGCCTGCATCGGCGCAGCTGCGATCTCCAACATCGAGTCCGATTTCGAGTCCACCCGTTCGGCCATCGTCCTCCGCACGACCGCCGCTCAGGCCAGCGCCTCCTCCAGCACCGCGGCGATCGACCGCATGAAGAAGCGCCTCGAAGTGTCGAGAGCCGTCCGCAGCCATCCCGATTGGAGCGTGCTGCTCCCCGTCGTCTCGGCACGACTCGGTGATCAGATCGCGTTGGAGCGCATCTCGCTCGAACCCGTGCGGGGTGAGGAGTCCATCAGGCGAGCAACCATGACCCTCAACGGCGTGGGCACCGACCGCGCCTCGGTCTCCGATTTCGTGATGCGTCTGGAGGAATCCGGCGCTTTCGCTCGCGTGGAAACGACATCGGCGCAACGCCGTCCGATCGGCAGCAACGAGTTCTTCGCATTCGAATTGCAATGCAGGATCGGTTCTGGATGGGGGACCACGCCATGAGCAGCAAGATCGCCTCACCGTGCAAAGCAATACACGCCGCAGGAACCGCCGTTGCCCTCGCCATACTCGGCGCAGGGTACCTGGTGGGTGTCGCGCCGGCTTTGCAGGCCAAGGAGCGACTCGGCAACGACAGAGCGACGCTCGATTCCATGCGAGCCGAACTCGACGCCGCTGAAGATCGGGTGCGCCGTCTGCGTCAGGCCGAGGAAAGCGCCAAGATCGAACTCGCTCGAAGCGAGATCGTCCTGCGCCCGGAATCCGCACGCAACGAGGTGATCGCCGAACTCGCGTCCTTCGCCGAGCGGCAGAACCTCAAGCTGAACCAGATCCGCGCGGGCAGACTCGAGGCCGGAAAAACGATCTCCACGATCCCCGTCATCATGTCCGGAACCTGTGATTTCTCGGACTTCGATAGAACCCTCGCCTCCCTGCGCGAAGAATTCCCCGATGTTCGCATCCGCTCGTTCTCGATCGGACGCACACTGACCCGTACCGACCAGCAGCCCGCCTTCGAGTTCCAGCTCTCCTGGTGTATCGAATCTGCGGGTTGATCCGGCAAATTTCCGCAGGTTTCAGCTTGCATCTGCCAATTCTGAACCGGACGGTTCATGCATGGCAATGTCATCATCGGCGAAGAAGAAAATCGGGTTCCTCGGCCTCGCGCTCGCTGCGCTCGCCATCGATCGTGGCCTGATCTTCTCGGGCGGCAGCGATGCGAGCGCTCAGGCAAGCGTCGCCGATACCGTGGCCAACCAGACTGGCGCCACAGGAAACAGCAACAAAGCGGAACCCGCGGTGCCGATCGCCCAGACGCTCAACGAACTCCGCGACTCCGTCGCTTCGGTTCCCCCTGACGATCGGGATGCCTTCCGTCTTCCCGAAGTCCTCGCCCCCAAGGCCGAGGAACCCTTCGAGCAGATCTTGCCCTCCGAGACGACGCAGGAACCGACAGCTCCGCAGCCCAAACCGCTCCCGAATTTCGAGGTGAGTTCCATCATCGCGAACTCTACCGGCACCAAAATGGCGGTCATCAACGGCACGCCGATCCGGCTTGGAGAAACCAAACAGGGCATCACGCTGATCTCGGTTTCCGCTCGAACCGCGACCATCGGATACGACGGCAGAACCGTCGAATTGCGCCTGAGCAACTAGTCCGAACGCATTCCCCAGACCGCACACACCCACCCCAACCGAGGGGTGGTTTTTCGTTTGGACTTCAGCATGGATCACCGATCGCCGAATCTCGGGTTTGTGGGGTGCATCGAACGCGCCCACGAGTGAACGGTTTACCTGGAGGCCATTATGAACCTGTCAATCCGTCGTCGCGGTTTCAGTCTGATCGAGCTCGTCATCGTCATCGTGATCATCGGCATCATCGGAGCCATCGCGGTTCCCCGCATGAGCCGCGCCGCCAGCGGAGCCGCGGATTCATCGCTGGTCGCTGACCTGAATGTGATGCGCACCGCCATCGACCTGTACCAGGCCGAGCACGGCGGAAGCTTCCCCAGCTTCGACGACTTCGTCGCCCAGTTGACCACCTACACGGACGAACAGGGCAACACAAGCGCCACCAAGGACAACACCCACATCTTCGGCCCCTACCTGCGAGAAGTCCCCTCCATCAAGGTCGGGCCGCTGAAGGGCCTGAGCACCGTCTCCGACACCGCCGAGGACGGCAGCGCCTGGTTCTACGACGAGGCCAGCGGAGTCATCCGCGCCAACTACGCCGCCACCGTGGTCGACGCGAAGAACACGCCGTACGCCAACTACTGATCCGGGACACTCGCGATCAGCCAAGCCGATCGGAACACCACATCATGACGACGGGTTTCCAGCACTCAGCACGCTCCACGGGATTCAGTCTCGTGGAGCTTGTTGTTGTGGTGTTCGTGCTCGGCACGATCGCCGCGATCGCAGCGCCGCGCTTCGGCTACGCGTCCAGCTCATACCGCCTGGAATCCGCCGTGAAGAAGATCGAGACAGACCTCGACTTTGCGCTCCGCACGGCCCGCGCTCGCAGCACGACCATCGAGTTTTCCTTCGACCCGGACACCGACCGCTACACACTCGTCGGTGTCAGGGATCCGCAGAACCCAAAGATCGACCTCTCCGTCGATCTCAGCGAACTCCCGTACGGTGTCGATATCTCCGATGTCCGCTTCTCCGGAGCAGACTCCAAGGTCCTCGTCATCACCGGCCACGGTACATTCGTGAACCAGGGGGTAGTCCGTATCGGACTCGGATCGAACGCCCGGCTCATCGCACTGGGCGGCAGCGGCTCAATCGAAGCACGCCGCATCAAATCCATACCCGTGCCACCCGCAAGGGACGCCCCCAGCATCGATCTTGTGACACCTCACGATTTCGGAAAGTAGAGCGATCGCGATGGCTCATCACCAGGATTCCAACGCAGTCTCTCCGAACCGCCGCGCGTTCACGCTCATCGAGATGGCGCTGAGCATGTCCCTCGTCGGCATCGTGCTCATCTCCCTCGGAACCATGCTCGCGCTCACGATGGAAGCCGCGCCCCGACCCGACGACCCCGCAACGATCACACGCGACGCGGCCTTCCCACTCGACCTGATCACCGAAGAGATCTCATCCGCCGTCTCGATCGTTTCGGTCAGCCCACACGCTATCCGGTTCCGAACCGCCGATCGCAACGGCGACGATCTGCCCGAAACCATCACCTACGAGTGGTCTGGCAAAGAAGGCACCCCGCTCACCCGAACGATCAACGCGGAAAAGCCCGTCGATTTGATCCAGTCGGTCTTTGATGTCGACTTCAGCGCAACCCTCCAGACCCATTCCCTCACCACCACCGGCGCGGGCAGCTCCACCAATTTTGATCACGAACTCAGCGCCAACACCAGCCTGCTCGGAGGGATCGTGGCCGCCATGAACTCGCGCGCCGAGCTGCTCCGCACAGGCGAGGGGTTCTTTCAGGCGCTCCCGCTCAATGCGGTCCCCAACGACGCGCTCTATTGGATCCCCGAGTACGCCGAGATCAGACTTGAGCGCAATCAACACGGCGGCCGTGTCCGAGTCGAGCTTCGTGTGCTCAGCGGCCAGAATCCATCGGGAATCTCGCTCGCATCGCAAGTCATCAACACCTCCGATCTCGGAGGCGAAAGCTGGCACCGCATACCCGTCGGGGGCACTATCAAGCTACCACCGGACACTCAGATCGGGGTCATGGTCGTCTGCCTCTCTGGGAACAACTCCTTCAGAACACGAGTCTTCCAGCAGTTCCTCTTCCCGAGCAACCCCGCTTCGCGCTACACCAATGACGGTGGAAATTCTTGGTCCGGCAGTGTGACCACGCGTCTGGGCTTCCGATTCAGAGGCACATATTTCCTAATCGGTAAGCAGGAAACCACCAGCCAGACCACCGCCTCCGCCATCCGGATCCGCGTGCAGCCCGGACCCACACCCGCAACTTCCGTGAGCACCATGGTCGATCTGCCCGCGCCAGTGAGGTACGGCCAATGAAACTCCGTCGAGGCATATCACTTGTCGAAGTCACGATCTCGATGGTCATCGTCAGCATGACCTCCCTCGCGGTCATCCAGCTGTTCGGCGTCACCGCGAAGACACGCGCTCTCTCATCCGATCGAACCAGGGGCCTGCACCTCGCTGCCGAGCTGCTCGCCGAGATCCAGGCACAGCACTGGACCGATCCGGAAAGCGGCATCACGAGCTTCGGCGTTCGCATGGACGAATACGACGGAAAAACCAGAACCCGGTACAACGACATCGATGATTACCACGGCTGGGAGCAGTCCCCCCCGCTGCTCCCCGATGGCACCGAAGTCCCCGGTTTCTCAGGATGGAAACGCTCCGTCACCGTCCAGTACGCCACGCTGGACAACGGATCCATCGTGACCAGCGGAACATTCCAGCGGGGCAAACTCATCACCGTCACCGTCTCGAGGGCCGGACGCGAAATCGCCCAACTCACCGCATTCAGATCACTCGATTTCGATCTCGCCAGACTCCACGCGCTGCCGCCCAGCGGGGAGGTCCTCCAGTGACCCATCGCCAACACTCCAGACGCGGCACCGTCTATGTCGTCGTGCTCGCCGTGCTCTCCATCGTCATCACGGTTTCGCTCTCGAGTCTCACCAACGCACGGACCGAACTCGCCGCGGCGTCAACCGGCGCCGACGAAGCCACCGCTCGACTCCACGCCAGATCCGCCCTCGAAGCCGCACTCACCATCATCGGGCAGAACCCGGACTGGCGCGCCGACTACCCGGACGGCGATCTCATCCCCAAAGCCCAATTCGGTCACGGGGTCATCCGCGTGACCGCGACAGACCCGTACGACAGCGACCTCCTCGATGACTACGCGGATCCCATCGAACTCACCGCCACCGTTGAGCACGGCAACGCACGACAGATGTACCGATACCGCTTCGATCGCGCGGCCACCCACACCATGTCTCCGGACACCGTTCTCAGGCACCGCCCCATCGCCTACTGGCCGCTCTGGGACCTCAACGGCGACAGAGCCGCCGATCTGGTTGCTCTCAGAGATGCTCGACTGAAGGGCAAAATCCACTACGACAGCCAGGATCCCACCGGCGTCTACAACATGCCCATGCTTCACAGCACGCTCCAAACCTACTACGAGATCGACCACCAGGATCCGATGGAACTCGACTACGGAAGCGTCTCCGTCTGGTTCCAGCCCTCTTCGCTTTACATCTCCAGCGGCACCATACAGATCGTCTGCTCGAAGCACGCCCACGACGAGCCCGATGCACTGCAGTTCTCCATCATCTGCAACAACGGACGCGTCGGGCTGCTGCTCGATCACAACTACGCCCTGAGAGCCCACAACATCGGCGATATCACAGGCGACACATGGCACCATGTCGTCCTCACCTGGGGCCCCGCCGGCTGGTCCACCTACCTCGACGGCAAACCCGCCGGAATACTCAACCACACCCTCGGCCTCGGCAAGGCGTGGACCTCCGAACCGAACGAAGAAAGACTCCGATTCGGCGCAGCCAAGGGCCTCCTCGGCCGCCACGGCGATACCGGCATGGGCCACTACTTCCACGGCAAAATCTGCGAAGCCGCCATCTTCGCCTACGAGCTCACCCCGGAGCAGATCCAGCAGCTCGCCTCAAACCCGCCCACCGAGCGCCCGCTGAGCATCAACCATCAATCCATCACGCGTGTGATCGACTGACGGCCGGACCCCCGTCGCACATCCCCGATTCGTTCCGCCGGGCAACGCTCAGGCCGCGCGATTCTTCTGGTTCTCGATCGCCGCCTGACGCACATGCCTGGCGACCATCCGGTCATACTCCGCGAAGTCCAACCCCACGAACACCGGTGCCAGTTCCGGATCGAACTGCGAGCCGGCGCACCGGATGATCTCTTCGAGCACCGTCTCCCGAGTCATCGCCGAACGGTACGCACGGTTCGAACTCATCGCGTCAAAGGTATCGGCCAGACACAGCACACGAGCGATCAGCGGGATCTCTTCCCCCGCAAGCCCGTGCGGGTACCCCTTCCCGTCGTAGCGCTCGTGATGGTGCATCACCCCCGGAAGAAGGTCCTCCATACCCGGCACGCCGTCGAGGATACGAAAACCGATCTCAGGGTGACGCATGATGAAGGCGAACTCGTCGTCCGTCAACCGACCCGGCTTGCACAAGACCGCCTCCGGCACACCGATCTTGCCGACATCATGCAGCAGCCCGGTGATGTGATACCGCTCGCAGGTCTTCTCATCCAGGCCGATTTGCCGCGCCAGCTGACGCGCCAACGCCGCAACCCGATCCGAGTGACCCCGCGTATACGGATCCTTCGCGTCCAGCGCACGGATCAGCGAGCTGATCGTGCCCAGGAACATCTTCGCCTGATCTTCGTACAGCCGGGCAGTCTGCAGGACCGAGCCGAGATGGCTCACCGAGGCCTCCAGCAACTGCGTGTCGTAGCTGCTGATATCCGCCTCCACACCCTGCTTCCCGCCGCACACCAGCATCCCCACCGTCTCACCCGCACACGCGATCAGGTGGGCCGTGCCCTGCTGCTCCAGCGTGGCGTCCGCGTCATAGAAAATCCCGCCGCTCGAATCTCGCAGCTTCGCCGCGATCCGCAACGCCTCACGCTCCACAAGATCACCCGAAGCCGGGATCTCCGTCGCACGGAACACTTGCCCGCACACGCTCTCCACCAGCAGGGGATGATCATCGAACACGATCGCCGCCCATCGGAACGGTGTCGAGTCCAGCGTCTGATCCAGCAGGTACCTCGCGAAACCCGCCGGATCATCCGGCGTGCTCATCGCCTTGCCCACGCGGTACAGCAGCTGAATATTCTCGTACGCCTGTGCCAGATGCTCCGTAAAGTCTTCCAGCATCTGCTCGTTGTCGGGGTTGTTCAAAACCAGCGTGTACAGCGATCGCACATACTCCGCATCCAAACCCACGCCATCCAGAGCATCCGCCGAGATCACGAAGCTGCCAAGCGAACGCCCGCCACGCTGCACCGGGATCCGGATCGCCGATGCCGACCCATCTACCCCCGCACCCCGCGCAGCCAGCTCAGGACGCACACGCTCAACGCACGCACGCCACCTCTCCACATCCGATTCTCCGGTACTGTCCAGCCACACGCACAGAATCCCGATCCGCGCAGAATCCTCGATCAATCGATCGACCGTACGCATCACGGCTTCCGTGCATCGTTGACTGCTCACGCCGACTCCCTCCGCTGGTTCGCCGAGACCGAACCAACCAATTCCATCACACGACGGACCACCTCATTCGCGCTGAACGGCTTGGCCATCAGCGCCCGAATATTCGTCGCCTCACGCTCGGACTCATCCGCGATGTACCCTCGCGCAGTCAGAAGAATCACCGGAACACCGCTCAGACACGCGTCTTCCTTCATCGCCTTCGCGAAATCAAGACCGGACCAACGAGGCATCTGGAGATCGGTCACCACCACATCCGGCACCCGGCGCTGAGCCAACTCGAACGCTTCCTGACCGTCGGCAGCGACAGCAACCTCGAATCCCGCACGCTGCAACCGCGAGCGCAGGATACTCGTGATCGGCGCCTCGTCGTCAGCAATCAGAACATACAAGCCGTTCATGGTGCGTCCTTAACCGCAGCAGCACGCCGGACCATCAAGGTCCGATACTCGGCGCAACTCTGCACCTGCTGCGATTGCAATCGGCCCAGAACCCCTCAAACCTGAGCGGCATTTCGCGAAACACCAGCACAACCTACCGGGTTACCAGCCCCAAATCGCTCACCCGCCGTCACGCTCCTCGCCAGCGATACACCGCCCCCGGACCCGTCTTGCCGCTCGACGCCGTGGTGACGAACAACTCTCGATCCCCATCTCCCCCGAAGCAGCACGAGGTGGCGCTCTCACCCGGCAACGCGATCCGGTCGAGCAGCCGGCCCTCCCGCGCATCCCAAGACGACACGCAGCCGCCCCCCCAGTGCGCGATCCACAGCACCTCGCCCTCGTCGCGGCACATCCCGTCCGGATAACCCAACTCCGCCGGAGTCTCGAAACCACCCACCACAGAACCCACCCGGCCCTCGTCCGGGTCGTACTCAAGCACCTCCACGATCCGACGCGGCGAATCGATGTGGTACATCCGCCGACCATCTCCAGACCACGCCAGACCATTGGGGATCGTCAATCCACTCCTCACCACCTCAAGCCCACCCTCGCCAAGCCGATGCAGCTTCCCGCTCCCCTCGCGCATCGAATCAAGCATCGAACCGACATACAGCCGACCTCTCGGATCCCGCTTGCCATCGTTGCATCGCCGCTCCGGCTCGCCCGCAAGCGACCGATCGATCCAGCCCACGATCCCCTTCCCGAACTCAATCCTCGCCACACCGTCCCGCACACCGGCCCACAATCCCCCATCGCCGCTCGCAAACAGACACCCCACGCTCTGGCCCAGCGAAACAGACTCCCGCTCATCCCATCCCATCCCGCGCCGATGCACGGCCCCCGCCGTGATATCCACCCAGTGCAGCATCCCGTCCAGCCATATCGGACCCTCAGCCAACTCGAACGGTCCCGGATCAAACAGCGTCAGTTCTTGGCACACAGCTCTCGTCCCTCGCGGCAAAGACCGGCTTCAGACAACGCACCCACCCGTCGATAACCGAGGGGGAGACGAACGCATGACCGCCAGCAAACCATACCGCATCCCCCTGTTCCTTTGGATCAGCGTGTGCGCGGTCGTATGCCCGCTATGTGCGCCCGGTCGATCAATCGCGTCAGATTCCGATCAGCCACAGCAGGGGCTCCAGGTCCACTGGTACGACAGCATCGGCAACCAGAGCCGACTCGACGACATCGACTGGTCCACACCCGACCGCATGACCCGCGCGGGTCTCATCAACTGGCAGAGCACCAGCGCCCCATGGGAACCAGGATCGCCGCAGGACGGGTTCGCCGTCAGGATCCTCGGCACGCTGCGCGCCCACGCCGACGGTCAGTATCGCTTCCGCCTCGGAAGCGACGACGGCTCGCGCATGTACCTCAACGACGAGCCGCTCATCGACAACGACGGACTCCACGGCATGCAATACCGTGATAACACGATCGAACTCGAAGCCGGTCATCACTCGATCGAAATCCTGTTTTTCGAGCGCACCGGCAGCGCCGGGCTTCACCTTGAGTGGAGGCCGCCGGGGCAATCCGCCTGGTCCACCGTCCCCGCAACCGCCTTCGCAGAAATCGATGCCACCATCGAAGTCGATTGGTACTTCGAAAACCGTTCCATCAATCGATTCGATCAGATCGACTGGTCCGCACCCGACCTCACCACAAACGAAACGCAGATCAACTGGCCCACCCGCAGCGGCAGCGGTTTCATCCCCGATTCGCCCGACGACCACTTCGCCCTGCGTGCACGGACCCGCATCGTCATCCCGGAAACCGGGCTCTACCGCTTCGAACTCGGCAGCGACGACGGCTCACGCCTGACCATCGACGGCCAAACCATCATCGATCAGAACCGCCTCCAGAGCTTCCGCTGGGAAAGCCGGGAGATCCATCTCACGCAGGGAACCAAGGACATCGAGGTGCTGTTCTACGAAAACAGCGGCCACGCCGGACTGGTACTCATGTGGCAGGGCCCGTCGGACCCGGCTCCGACCGTGATCCCGGCCGACGCTTTCCGGTCCCCCGCCGGCACCGCCCGGCCTCGCGTCACGCGCTGGACCGAGCAGCCCCGGCTTCGCGCCGAGCGCGAACCGCTCGACTGAGCGATTATCCGACCAAAATTCAGTCGCCTGTCGATAACAGGCCCTCCCTCGGACATCCAACGAGATCAGGGAACACCATCTCGCAAGCGCGCCCCCGGTTCCGCTAGGATCACCGGCAATGGCCAAGACCCGTATCAGATTCGCCGACAAGCGCCTGGGCGAGATCACGCTTTCTCCCACGCAGAACCTCACCATCGGGCGCCACCCCGACAACGACATCAATCTGGGCAAGGACGATGTCGCCTCGCGCTTCCACTGCGTGATCGAGCCCGGAACGGGCGGCTCGTTCGTCATCAAGGACCTCGGCAGCCGCAACGGCACCCATATCAACGGGAGAGGGATCTCGACCGCCGAGCTCAAGGACGGCGACCGCGTCCAGATCGGCAAGCAGGAATTCGTGGTCCTCGTCGAAAGCCCGCCCGCAGCCCGGAAGCGAGTCCCGCTCAACGGCCGCCCAGAGAAGCTCGCGCCGTGGGCCGCAGAACTCCGCTCCACCATCGATGAGATCCCCCCCAAGGGCAGCGAGGACGAAATGATCGTGCTCGTCAACGCAGACGACACACGCTCACCGGCGCTCGAATCAAACGCCGACGGAGCCGTCGCCGTGCGCATGCTCCTCCTGCTCGCCTCAAAGGGCAGGGCCACCGATATCCACCTCGAACCGAAACGCGAATTCCTCGCCGTGCGCATCCGCGTCGACGGCGGCATGGTCCATGTCATCGATCTGCCCAGCGATGTCGGCGAACGGACCATGGGCGTCATCCGCACCGCCTGCCAGCTCAAGCAGTCCGCCAGAGACGCCGTGCTCGACGGCCACTTCGCCGCCGATATCGCCGACCGCAGAGTCGATTTCCGCGCGTCCTTCACACCCACCGTCCACGGCCAGAAGCTCGTCATCCGCATCCTCGACGGACGCACCGCGCCCCAATCGATCAACGAACTCGCCATGCCTCCCTTCGTCGAGAAGCGCATCGTCCAGCTCTGCGAGCAGAACGCCGGCATGCTCCTCGCCTGCGGCCCGACAGGATCCGGCAAGACAACCACCCTCTACAACTGCCTGCGCACCATCGACCGCGCGGTCCGCAATGTCGTCACCATCGAGGACCCCGTCGAGTACCAGCTCGACAACACCACGCAGATACCCGTCTCCGAGCGCCAGGGCTTCGGTGACCTGCTCCGATCCGTACTCCGCCAGGACCCCGATGTCATCCTCGTCGGCGAGATCCGCGATGATGAGACCGCGCGAACCGCGATGCAGGCCGCCATGACCGGCCACCTCGTCTTCTCCACCGTCCACGCCAAGGACTCCATCAGCGCTGTCTTCCGCCTGCTCGACCTCAAGGTCGAACCGTACCTTGTCGCGAATTCCGTGAATGTGATCATCGCCCAGCGGCTCGTCCGCCTGCTCTGCGCCCACTGCAAGCGCGAGATCCGCGTCACTCCCGGTCAAGCCACTCGCCTCGGACGCTACCTGCGTGATCAGGAGCACACCTACAGCGCCACCGGCTGCAGGCGATGCCTGAGGACGGGCTACATCGGACGCAAAGCCATCTTCGAGATGCTCGACTTCAACGATGAACTGCGCGACTGCGTGCTCACCTCGCCCTCCATCCAGGCGATGCGACGCATCGTCGAACAGGGCGTGTTCCGGACGCTGCAGCAGGCCGGCTGGCTCCTCGCCGCCGAAGGCGCAACCTCACTCGACGAAGTCGATCGCGTCGCGGGCATCGGTGGCTGAGTACCGCACGAAACCCCAGCCCCTTCACCGCGGATCCTGAAAGGCATACACCCCAAAAAATCACTTCGCCGATGGTCTCCCATCGGCGAAGTGAGCACAGGGTTACCCGCAGCGTGGTGCGATGCAGAGGTGCGTTGCACACCCTCTCGAGCATCGCGCTGCGAGGAGTCAGATGTGTGACCGCATCACCTTGGACACATCTCGACCAGAGTTTGGGGGGTCTCTCGGCTCCCATTGCGAGCGTCGCTCGCTGACTCAGACGGCACCGCCGTGTAAGTCCTCTCTGACGACAGACTAGCACAGGGATACTCCCAGTCAACCCTGAAAATGGGGAACCACCGTCAGTTTTTACTCAGGATCGCCATTTCTCTCGATGGACGACCGCGTCCGTTGTCATAAATCCCCGGATTATCGGAACTTCCGACCGGCTCGCCTTCAGCGCAAAATTTCAGCGCGATCCCGCCACGCGGGAAAATCCGCACGCCAGTTTTCCACAGCACCCCGCGAAACGACCACAGAGAGAACCCGCTGCTGCGCATCTCCTTCGGCCACCACCTCGCCGCGCGGATCAACCACCAGACTTCCGCCCGCATACCGTAGATGCGGGTCACTCCCGACCCGGTTCACACTCAAGACCCACGCCTGATTCTCGATCGCCCTCGCGATGCACAACGCCCGCCAGTGCGACTGCCTCGCCTCCGGCCAATTGGCCCCGAGCACGAACGCCTCCGCTCCCATCTCAAGCCCCCGCCGAAACAGTTCCGGGAAGCGAAGGTCGTAGCACACCGCCGGACACAC
>CBFGVX010000010.1:0-58050 GCA_965652425.1 uncultured bacterium
GAGTTCCTCGGCGATCAGTTCCACATCCAGCCAATGCAGTTTGTCGTCCATGGGTCATCTCCTGGTGTGCGGTCGGGGTTCAGCCCAGCCGCCGATCATCATCCAAAAATACAAACGGCCGCGTCGCCACGCGGCCGTTTGCACCAATGGTAGACCATTGAGAGAAGAGAGAGAGACGACATAGTTTTGGGAAGTCCCAAAGCCACGCCGCTTGCCTATCTTCACAGGCCAGTCACCCAATTGCAAGAATTTTGTGAGACAAAGCCCCATATTTTTGCATGGTCTGGCGCAAAAACCCGCTTTACTGGCGGGAAAGCCGGATTCTCAATGTAAAAAAATGTTCATCGGGGACGGATTTTCCGCTTCCCGGAGTCAAAGAATCCCGTTTTGCCTCAGGAATCGCCCGCCATCAGTGCGGAACTTCCTTCACCGCGTTGCGGTTCCAGGCCGGAACCCGAACCACGATCGGCCCTTTGCCCTCGATCTCGCACTGGCAGGACAGGCGGCTGTTCATCTGCAGGCCCGGGGCCTCCTCGACCCGATCTTCCTCGGCCTCGGTGGCCTCCGAGACCTGGTCCATGCCCTGCTCGACATAGATATGGCAGGTCGAGCAGGCGCAGACCGCTCCGCACGCGTGCTCGATGTTGATCCCGTTCTCCACCGCCACCTCGAGCAGGTGCTCGCCTTTGGCGGCCATCACCTCCCACTCGGCCTGATCCGTACCGGTCAGGTCCTGCGGGTCTTCGAGGATGAACTTGACGGGTACTTCCTTGGGGCCGTGGCTGTGATCGGAATGCCTCAGGTGCATGGATGATGGGTCCTGATATTCCCAGTCAGGGAGGGGGGACAATTGGCGGAGAAGTGGGATGGGATCATAGCCCCCCGACCCGTCCCCGGCGATGCGTTCCGCAGCGGAATCGCCGGTTCAGACGGCATCGACGGACCACGGAGTGTGCCGTCTGCCGAGGTTTGTCGAAGCCGCGCCCGAATCCGACCGATAACGCCATCATGCGCATCTATCTCGACAACGAACTCATCGACGAATCCGGGACCACGCTCGCCAAAGCCCTCGCCGTCGCGGCGGAACGGGCCGGGGATCGGCTGCTCATCGGCGTCGCCGCCGACGGGCAACCCGTGCCGGACGATCAGCTGGCAGACCCCCCCGTGACCGAGCCGTTCGCGGCCGAGCTGCACATCACCTCGGCCGACCCCGTGTCCATCGTGCGGGTCACGCTGCTGGAGGCGGCGGACCAGCTCGAGTCCAACAAGGACCGTCAGGGCGCGGTGGCCCAGCAGATCCAGCTCGGCGAGATGGCCCGTGCGATGCCCGAACTGGCCGCCGTGCTGGATATCTGGCAGCAGGTGGAGCAGTGCATCTCGCTGTCGAGGCAGGTGAGCGGCGTCGAACTCGGCTATGTGAACGGGGAGAAGGCCTTCGAGGATCTCGCCACCGATCTGGGATCGAAGCTGTCCGAGATCAAGCAGTCGCTCAAGGCGCGGGATCTCGCCACGCTGGCGGACCTTCTGGCCTACGACATGGACCAGCAGGCCAAGGCGTGGACCGGTCTGCTGCGTGATCTGGCGGCCGGGTGTCGCGCGAGCGCGGCCTGAACCGTACGATACGATCGGGCTCTCCTGCTTCGCCACCTGCGCAAGCGAGTTTTCTGAGGATGCCAGCCGTGCCGAGCAAAGCAAAACCGTCCAGGGCCGAACAGATCGATGCGCTCATGGAGCAGGCCTCCGAGGCCCTCGCCCAGACCGATTACTTCACCTGCGAAGAGATCGCGCTCCGCGCCTTGAACCTGGCCTTCGAGACGAAGGATTTTGAGCGCATGGCGCGGATCGTGCTGCCGTTGCAGGAAGCACGCCGCCAGAAGCGCCTCAGTGCTCTTGATACGGGCCGGGTGATCCGCCTGAACGAGGCCGATCAGGAAGCGCTCGAGGCCGAGACCATCGAGCCCGGCTGCTACCTGTTCGAGCCGCTGCTGGTCGGGGCCGACGGACGCGATCTGCGTGAGCGGGCCAACCTGCAGCGCGTGCCGGTGCTGGTGATCGTGCGCGAGCCGCGCACGCGCGACGGGCAGTGGCCGATCGTCATGATCGGGCCGCAGACGGTCCGCGTGAAGGTCCGCCCTCCCGGCGCGGATGATGAGGACGAGGTCAGCGTCGAATGGATGCAGGCCGCCAGCGAAGCGCTCGGCGATGCCGCGATCATGAAGATCGATGGCACGCGCGATTCCGAGGACCATGTGGCGCAGCTGCTCGACTATCTGGGCACTTGCCCGGAGCACGAGAAGCTGCATCAGGCCCTCGAGCACGCCTGTCGCGCTGCAATGAAAGATGCGGCGGCGAAGTCGAAGAAGGCCTCCTGAACGGTCGCTCCATGCTTCCTATCCCAAAAGCAGCGAAGCACCCGACGGCTGCCGAGTGCTTCGCGGAGGAGCGAGCTGTGATTCGTGAATGGCTGGTTTACCAGTCGCTGCGACGGTTGCGGCTATACCGCTCATTGCGCTCGTTCTGATCGCCGAGCACCGCGCCGCCGACACCACCGGCGATCGCGCCGATCGCTGCACCCTCTCCGGCGTTGCCGGACAGTGAGCCGATGCCCAATCCCGCGAGCGCGCCGAGGGCAGCGCCGCTCAGGGCTCCTTCACCGGCGTTGTTGCAGCCAACGGTGCCGAGGAGCAGGGCCCCGCCAAGAAGACCGGCCAGAGCGCTGCGGCCCACGAAATGCTGTGCGGACTTGTTGCGAGCCATGTATGGGTCCTTTCCGACTGCGCTCGGCTTCGATGCCGTGCGAGGTGTGATTCGAACAGGGATACCCCGGTAGCCGGGGATCGGTTGCGTTCGTAGAGTAAACCCGGCAATGGCAACGGTTATTCCGCGAGCAGCGCGTCCGAACTCGCGGGGACCGACCCTGCGGAGAAACCCATGTTTCGGCGACTCTTGACCCGTCGACATCTGTTGGAGGCGGGTGAAAAGGCCCGGATGGTCCATTCTTTGTGGCTCACCCACCATATCGTGGGGAGGAAGGGTATCGGCTCCGGTGATCCGGGTCGGGTTATCGGCAATCTGCCCGAAATCCCCTGCCGCAAGGTCTCCGATGGCGGCTTCGCCAGGATCATGGCGACGCCGCTGGGCCGCGCGTGGGCCGAGGATTGGTGGAACGGCGCGATGGATCAGGTCGAAGATGTGGACTAGCCCGCGTGGGCGTACCCTTGAGGCCGATCCCGGTTTGATGACCGGCCGGTATCGGGTCGATATCGACCATCGGGCGACGACGATCGCTCACGGACCAGCAGGGCATACTTTCTTTGAACGAGACAGGAACGAGCAATCCCATGAGCGATCAGCCCATTGATCCGTCCGGCGAGCGGCCCGCCGATCAGGCCGGCGGCACACCGACTCCCCATGAGACCGGACCGATGCGCACGCGAGTGTCCATCCGCTGGATGCGCAAGATGGTCATCTTCTTCGTGGTGTGCTTCGGGCTTGGGACCTGGGGTCTGTACGACGCCGTGAAGGTGTACCCCGATCGCGGACAGCTCTACACCAAGTTCATGCTCAGCGACTACCTGAAGGCCGCCGAGGAAACGGGTCTGATCGCGATTCCGAGGCGTGTGAATGTTCCCGATCCCGCAGCGGAAATCATTTCGCTGGAGGAGCGAGCCGAGCAGCTCAATACCTACGAACAGTTTCGGTACCGCTGGCTGAGTTCCCTCCGCCCGCTGTACGGCAAGTCGCTGGAGAAGCTGACCGAGCAGAACCAGGCGATGGAGCAGCTCCCCGCGGATCAGCGCGAGGACACGAGGACGGTGTTCGTTGATCCCGCCGCGACCTATGCCCAGCTCAGTTCGGAGATTTCGGGCAGCCCCCCGAAGCCCCTCTCACAGACCGACATCGCGGTGCAGTGGCTGATCTGCTTCGCCGGGTATCTCGGCGCGCTGCTGATCCTGCTTCGGATCATCCAGACGAAGTCCACCGTCTATCGCTACGAACCGGCGGGGAACAAGCTGATCCTGCCCAAGGGCAAGACGATCACGCCCGACGAGATCGAGACGGTCGACAAGTCCAAGTGGCACAAGTTCTTCGTGGCGCTGGATCTCAAGGACGGGTCTTCGCACAAGTTCGACCTGCTTCGATTCGAGCCGCTCGAGGACTGGATCCTCGAGATGGAAGACAGCGACCCGCGCCTGCGCGCGATGCGCGAAGAAGCCGAGGCCGAGGAAGCCGCGGCGGCGGCGGAGCAGAAGCACGGCGAGGCCGAGGGCGAAGACGACCAGCAGCCCTGATCGCAACCGGTCAACCCGGAATCCCAGCAACACCGGCGGACGGGCTATGCTCCCGCCGGTGATCCCATGGATATCGTCATCGCCATCCTGTTCTCGCTGTCCAGCTTCCTGCTGGTCTTCGCGGTCCTGCTGACGCTGCCGGGTACCTGGCTGATGGTGCTCATGGCGATGCTGCTCAACCTGACGATGGAGCCCAACCCGTTTTCGTGGTGGACCATCGGGGTCGCGATCGCGCTGGCGATGCTGGGTGAACTGCTGGAGCTGATCGCCGGCGGCGCGGGGGCCAAGGCGATGGGCGCATCGAAACGATCGATTGTCGCATCGATCGTGGGCGGTGTCGTCGGCGCGATCCTCGGCACCTTCCTGCTCCCGATCGTTGGCACGATCATCGGCTCAGCGCTCGGCGCCGGGGTCGGGGCCATCGTCTTCGAGTTCACCATCGCCGACCGGCGCGACCTGAAGCACCTGCGCGGCATCGGCACCGGCGCGTTCACCGGGCGCCTGCTCGCGACCGTGCTCAAAGCGCTGGTCGCGATGATCATGGCGATCGTGCTCAGCGTCGCGGCGTTCGTCTGAGCGCGCTTCCGATCACAGCGAGACGGTCACCGGGCTGCGTGCCTTGGCGGGGTTCGACTCGCCGATGCGCACGGTCGGGGCGTCCTTGTCCCAGGTGATCAGACCGGGGATCAGCGTGCCGACGATGCGGGTGTCGCTGGGCACCACGCGCACCGCGAAGCCGCGCCGACCGGAACCGGCGGGTCGGAAGTCGGCACTGAACTGGTGCAGCCCCGTGTCGTCGGCCTTGCCCGAGGGCTTCATGTCGATGGTGCCGCCGTGCACGATATCGCCCAGCGAGGTCACCTCGCCGGTGTAGAGCTGCACGCGGACCTCGTCGGGACGCAGCTCGCCGAGGTGGACCCACGCGTTCACGCGCACGCTGGCGGTGATCGGCATGGAGGCGGTCGCATCGGTCTCGACGCGCTTGATGCCGATCTGCTGCCAGAGGTGGCGCAGCCGCGCGACCTGCTGGCTGAGTTCGTCGGCGCCCTTGAGGTGGTCCGCGCCGAGCTTCAGGCCGAGCCCGTGGGCGACGGTGTAGTACTGATCGGTGTAATCCGCGACCATGCGGTTGGTCGAGAACTCCGGCGTGAGGTGGCGCATGCACGCCTTCACGCGCGCCATCCAGGTCTTGGGAACGCCCGACTGGTTGCGCGCGTAGAACTCGGGCAGGATCTGGCGCTCGAGCAGGTCGTAGAGCGCGCGGCTCTCGATCGCGTCCTCGATGGCGTGGTCGTCGTAGTACTCGCCCTTGCCGATCGCGAAGCCGAGTTCGGGGCGATACGCCTCGTCCCACCAGCCGTCGAGGATCGAGCAGTTCACGCAGCCGTTCATCGCGGCCTTCATGCCCGAGGTGCCCGATGCCTCCATGCCGCGACGCGGCGTGTTCAGCCACAGGTCGCAGCCCTGGATCATGCGGCGCGCGACATCCATGTCGTAGTCCTCGAGGAACACGATGCGACGGAACGCCGGCTCGGATTCGCTGAGCTTGACCAGTTCGCGGATCAGTTCCTTGCCGGGCCGGTCGGCCGGGTGGGCCTTGCCGGCGATGAGCAGTTGCACGGGCCGGTCGGGGTTGGTGAACAGGCGGCGCAGGCGATCGACATCGCTCATGAGCAGCGTGCCGCGCTTGTAGGTGGCGAAGCGCCGGGCGAAGCCGATCGTGAACACATTCGGGTCGAGCGCACCGGTCGCCGTCTCGATCTCGTCGGGCGTGGCGTTGCGCTCGGTGAGCTGCGTGCGGATGCGGTTGCGGCACCAGGTGATCAGCGACTGGCGGCGCTGCTGGCGGAACGACCAGAGCTCTTCGTCGGGGATGTCGTTGACGGCGCTGTAGAGCTTGTGGTCCATCGCGTCGAACTGCCAGTCCGGCCCGAGGTAGCGGTCGTAGAGCTGGCTCAGGTCGCGGCTGATCCACGAACGCGCGTGCACGCCGTTGGTGACATGGCCGATCGGCACCTCCTGTTCGGGCACCTCGGGCCAGATGTGGCGCCACATGTCGCGCGACACATGGCCGTGCAGCTTCGACACGCCGTTGCAGAACTGGCTGCAGCGCAGCGCGAGGATCGCCATCGAGAAGAACTCATCGCGGTCGAACGGGTTGGCCCGCCCGAGCGAGAGCAGGTGATCCATGTTCGTGCCGAGCCCGGCGAGCGTGTGGCTGAGGTAACGCTCGACCAGGTCCGGGCTGAAGCGGTCGATGCCGGCGGGGACGGGGGTGTGCGTGGTGAAGACATTGCTCGCCGCGGCGGCCTCGCGCGCCGCCTCGAAGCTCACGCCGTGCTCCTCGCGCAGCGTGCGGATGCGTTCGAGACTCAGGAACGCCGCGTGCCCCTCGTTGATGTGGTAGACGGTCGGTTTCTCGCCGACCTTCGCGAGGGCGCGGGTGCCGCCGATGCCGAGGACGATCTCCTGCTGGATGCGCATCTCGACATCGCCGCCGTAGAGGTTCTTGGTGATGTCGCGGTCGGCGCGGTTGTTCTCGGGGAAGTTGGTGTCGAGCAGGTACAGCGGCACGCGCCCGACATCGCACTGCCAGATGCCCACGGTCACCTCGCGCCCGGGCAGCTCGACCTTCACGCGGTACTGCTCGCCGGTTTCGGGATCGATCAGGCGCCGAACGGGCTGGTTCGGGAAGTCCAGGTCGGGGTAGGTCTCCTGCTGATAGCCGTCGGCGTTGAGGTACTGGTGGAAGTAGCCGCAGCGGTAGAGCAGTCCGACGCCGCAGAGCGGGATGCCCAGTTCGGCCGACGACTTGAGGTGATCACCGGCGAGCACGCCGAGGCCGCCGGAATAGATCTGGAAGCACTCGGTCAGCCCGAACTCCGCCGAGAAGTAGGCGATGCGGATGGGCCGGTCGGAGCCGGAGGCCTGCTTGAGCATCTCGGCGTGCTGGCGTTCGAACCAGGTCGCGCGCTCACGATGCTCGGTGAAGCGGGAGTGGACCAGACTCAGGGCGTGCAGGAACGAGCGGTCGTTGGCGATCCGCTCGAGGCGGTGCTGATCGAGACTGCCCAGCAGTTTTACGGGGTTGTGCCCGGTGCTTTCCCAGAGTTCGCGATCGAGACGGGTAAAGAGTTCGACCGCCTCGGGGTGCCAGGTCCACCAGAGGTTATGGGCGATCTCGCGCAGCGGTTCGAGGGACTGGGGCAGGTCGGGAACGACGCGGAAACTGCGGATATTGGCGTGACCGGCGTGAAGCATGGCGGGCTCGTTCTCACTGGTTTGGTAGGCGGTACGGATTCGCATAGTCGAATCCCGCGAAATTATCGGCGATCAGCGGAGGCGGGGGGAGCCGAATCACCAAATGCGCACGAAAAAGCCCCGAAATCCGGGGCTTCACGAAAACCGCACGCCGGCTTGTCTCAGCGATCGCCGCTCATGGCCTCGCCGGTTTTTTCGGCGGCGTACTGAATGTCCTTGCCGACACCATCGACCGTGCTGCACGCTCCGAGGTTCAGGGCGGTCAGGGTCATGCACAAAGCGCCGAACACGCTCAAAGCGATGCGGCTGGCCAGACGGTCTGTGAAGCGCTTCTTCATGGTTCTATCTCCTTGTGACAGAGCCGCTTGGCGGCTGGGACGCGGATGATACGCGCACTGGATGAGTGGGGAGTACTCCATCGGCCCGACCGATGCGGAAACTCGATTCACCCGCTTCGTCCGAGCAGCAGCGACCGGGCCTCGGACCGGCCCATCGCCAGCGAAACCGCGATGAACGACGCGGCTCCCAAGCCGACCTGCGATCCGAGGAGAGCCGCGGCGGAAAGCCGACCCTCACCCTCGAACGGCCAGACCGCCCCGATCCCTATCACGCACAGGGCCATCGCGGCGGTTGTTCCGATGGTCATCCCGACCGATTGCAGGACCGCCCCGTCGATGAGCCGCCCGACGGCGGGGCCCTCGCCGAGTGCCGTGATCCGCGATCGGGCAAACATCAGGAGAGCGATGGTCTGCCCCCACGCCGTGATGCTGGTCGCGACCGCCAGACCTGCCTCGCCCAGAGGCCAGATCAGCACGATGTTCAGGGCGATGTTGCAGAGCACCACCGCGATGCCGATCCGCATGGGGGTCCGCATGTCGTCGCTGGCGTAGTACGCACGGGTGAGGACCTGCGTGATGCTCGCGGCGATGATCGCCGGGGTGTACGCGAGCAGCACCAGGCGGACCCGATCCGCGCTCTCGGCGCTCAGCCCGCCATCGCCGGTCGCTCCGTAGACCGCAGCGACCAGAGGCGAGGCGACCAGGGCAAGCCCCACCGCCGAGGGGATCGAGATCAGCATCGAGGTGCGCAGCCCGGTCCGCAGGGTCTGCGCAAACAGGGCCGGGCTTTGCGAAGCCCTGGCGAGCGCAGGGAACACGGCGGTGGCGATCGCGACCGCGAACACGCCCAAGGGGAGCTGATACAGGCGCTGCCCGAAGTACAGCACCGCCGCCGAAGCCGTATCGAGCGGGTACACCACTTCGCCGGCAAGGACCAGTTCCTCGCCCTCGGGCGTGCCGAGAATGACCGGAAGCCCCGCGATCAGCGCATCGATCAGCACGCCGATCTGCACCGTCCCCAGCCCGATCAGGACCGGCACCATCCGGCGCAGCATCTTCCAAAGCCGGGGCCGGGCGTCCTTAGTCTCCCGTGTCCAGCCCGCGATCCCGCGCAGGTCCAGCATGCACCAGACCAGTTGCAGCACACCGGCGAGCGTCACCGAGACCGCCAGCGCCATCGCCGTCTGCGAGAGCGACCACTCCAGGATCAGCCCCGCGCTCGCCGCGGCGGTGATCAGCATCGCGTTCAGCAGGATCGGCGAACCCGCTTGCGCTGCGAACCGCCCGTGCACCTGCAGCATCGCCCCCAGCAGCGCGGTCACGCAGACCAGCGGCATGAACGGGAGCATGACCATCGTCAGCACCACGACCTCGCGCGTGCTCGATCCGTTCTCGAGCGTGCTCAGCACGACCCCAAGCGCGATCTCGGCGAGGATCACCAGCGCGCCCAGGCCCGCGGCGAGCGTCGCGCTGGTCAGCGAGGCGAACCGGGCCGCCGCGCCGGGATCGTCGCGCGAGAGGCGCGTGTATTCGGGGATGAACGCCGCCGTCAGCGCGCCCTCCCCGAACAGCCGACGGAACACATTAGGGATCACGAAGGCCGTGAAGAACGACGACGCCACCGCGCTCGCACCGAGCACCAGCGCGATGATCGCGTCCCGGCCCAGCCCGAGCACGCGGCTGCCCATCGTGAGGGCCGCGAAAGTCCGGGCGTGCCCGAGAAAAGCGTGCTCCGCGGTGTGGTCGGCTCGGGCTTGCTCGCTCGGGCTACCGCGCTCTACGCCACGAAGCCGGTGCCAAAGGCCGATGGCCGCGAACACCACGATGGCCAGGCCCACACCGCCGAAGTTCGCGAACAGGTCCGAAGCATGAACCGTGCGGTTGATCCCCGGCAGTCCCTGAGATGCCTCGTCCACCGCGCTCACGCACGCACCCGCGACGCCCGCAAGAAGCAGGGCCCTCGCCGAGGTCGGCCGACCGAGCCAGCCCGTCGCCAGCAGCAGGGAAGTCCACAGACCAAAGGCGATCAGGTGCGCGACCAGATCGGGCCGACCGATCGGCGCATCGAGCTGCAGGCGAGGCCAGTGCGTCAGCGTGACCAGCGTCAGGGCGTAGACCACGAAGGCCGGCCCGACCAATCGAGCAGCGCGCCCTCGACGGTTCGGTCGCGTCACGCTGTACGCTCGGAGGCGGCGTGCTGCGCCGAAGCGCCGCTGCCATCAGCGGGCTTGGGCTCGACCGACGAAGAACCGGTCAGACCCCGGCGCGAGAGAAAGGTGTCCCACTCCGAGGCGAGGTTGCCGGCGAGCTTGGCGTAATCCACCGCGCCCGGGCACCAGCGTGCGTACTCGAACACGGTCTGCCCGAAACTCGGGCACTCGGCGAGCTTGATGTTCCGCCGGATCGCCGGACGCAGCACCCGCGCGCCCTTCCACGGCACATCCTGGCGCATCGAATCCTTGAAGAACTGCTCGAGGTCGGCCACGATCTCCTTCGACAGGCGCGTGTTCTCCTCGTGCATGGAGAGCACCACGCCGCTGACTCGCAGTTTGGGGTTGATGTCTTTGGCGACCAGAGAAACGGTTTCGAGCAGCTTGCCGACGCCCTGCAGCGCGAGGAAATGCGCCTGCATCGGCACCACGACCTCCCGCGCCGCCGCCAGACCGTTCAGCGTGAGCAGCCCCAGCGACGGCGGGCAGTCGATCAGCACATATTCGTAGCGCGGCAGGAGGTGATCCAAAGCCCGGCGAAGGCGCAGGTGCCGATGAGGGGCCGAGGCCAGTTCGGTCTCCAGAGCCGCCTGATCGGTCACCGCCGGGATCAGCCCCAGATTGGGCCGCGCCTGCACGACCGCATCCAGCGCGTCCTGCTCGCTGGGCTGCTCGTTCAGAAGCAGGTCATAGACCGAGGCCGCCCCCGATTCAGCTTCCACCCCGAGGTGGAGCGTCGCGTGGGCCTGCGGGTCCATATCGATCACCAGCGTCGATTTGCCCAGTTCCGCCAGAGCCGCGGCGAGGTTCACCACCGTCGTGGTCTTGCCCACCCCGCCCTTCTGGTTCATGAAGGCCATCACGCGGGAGATCGCGTGCGATCCCGCCTCGCCAACGCCACGCCCATCGGTGACGGTGGTTCTGGCTTGATCGGCAGCGTGGTCCTGTTCCATGCCCGCGAGTGTATCACGCTCCAGCAGGATACTGGGCGAGCGATAACCCGCTCGTACCCGTTCGGTCACCGGTTATCGGATGCTCGCTCCCTTTTCGAACGAAAGTCGCTCTGAAACGGTTCGGCGATTCCAATTCACCTCCCCATCGGGATCGTTGACTACTCAAAGCCCATGACAACGCCGATGTGGGTGGGAACCAGGGACTTGCGACGATGGCCGCGGAGTTTGGTCGGCCGTTGCAGGGTGCGGAGAGGCCAGTGAAACGACGCCAGGACATGTCAGCCCGCGATGTAGCGGACCTCCACGATCGGCTCAGCCGGAAACTGGGCGACACCAGTCTGCCGACACTTCCCGAGGTCGCCCTGCGCATCATGGACCTCGTCGCTCGGGAAGACGCCACCATCGATCAGTTCGCCGAGGTGATCCAATCCGACCAGGCCCTGACCGGTCGCCTGCTGCGTCTTGCCAACTCCGCTCACTACGCCCAGGCCAAGCCCGTGACGACCCTGAACCGCACCATGGTCCTGATCGGCATGGACCGGCTCAAGGCGATGGCGCTGGGATTCCATCTCTCCAAGGCCGCCGCGGCGGACGACTCCGCTTTCGGCTTCAAGCGCCAGTGGACCCTCTCGTTGTTCCGGGCCTGGCTCGCCCTGCGCCTGGCCGAGCGGTTCGATAAGTCCACTTCGGGAGAGGCGTTCATCGTCGGCCTGATGAGCGACGCCGGGGTGCCGATGATGCCCCAACTCGCCGGTGACGAATACACCAATCTGATCACCGCCGACCTGCCGCCCGCGCTGCGCCTGAAGATGGAGTTCGAGCACTTCGAATTCACGCATGTCGATGTCGCCGCCGTGCTCTGCCGCATCTGGAAACTCCCGCCCCTTCTGGCTCGCCCGATCTGCCTGCACCACAGCCCGGCCACATCCGTCGAGCCGGTCCACAGGGGGTACGACCAGACCGGTTTGCTGCACGCCATCGCGTATTTCGCCGGTTCGCTGCCCCTTGCCCCGGAGCACCGATCCGAACCCAACGACATCGAAGCCGCGGGATTCGCCGAACTCGCCGAGAAACTCTTTGGGATGAGCGTCGAGGACATGCAGGACACCTTGCGCGCGGCTTCTCAGGACTTCCTGGCTACGCGGGACATGTTCTCGCATGTGGTGGACCGGTCCATGACCGTCGATGCCATCCTCCAGCAGGCCAATCACTACCTGGGCGATGCCGTCGAAGAACTGGTCGAGGAATCCATCGAGAACGAGCGCGCCCTCGGGCGTGTTCTCCGCTTCGAGGCCGGTGGCATGACCCTCGAGATGGAGCGCCAGAACGACAATCTGGTCACCGTCTATATCAATGATGCCGCCGGCAAGCGCCTCCTCTCCGAAGAGATCAATCCGACGCTGCAGGACGAGGGCGAGATCCGCCAACTGTTGCTGCTCGATCACGCCAGCGAGCAGGAGCTGCGCGAAGTGTTCAACGGTCTCAAGCGCCTGGCCGCCTGATCGCTCTCTCAAGGCCTCGCCGCCCGCGTCCCCGCCCGACTACAGTGCGTCCGTGTCCACACGGATCGTCGATCAGGCCATCGTCCTCCGCCACTGGGAGTTCTCCGAAACCTCCCAGACGGTCTCGCTGTTCACGCGCTCCAGAGGCATGCTCCGGGGGCTGGCCAAAGGCGCACGGCGCGAGCGATCGGCCTTCAGCGGCGGGTTCGAACTGCTCACCCGAGGCGAAATCAGCGCCATCCTCAAGCCGGGAACCGAACTCGCCACACTCACCGAGTGGGACCTGCAGGAGGTCTACTGGAGCGCTCGCCAGAGTCTGTTCGCCCATCGGGCCGGGATGTACCTGATCGACCTGGTTCGCCACGCCGTGACCGATGAGGACCCCCATCCGGGGCTGTGGGATGCGCTCGATCAGGCCTTGCGCAATCTCCCCGCTCAACGGGATTTCACTCCAGTCCTCGAGCTGCAGTGGAGTCTGCTCGTGGAGACCGGGTACAAGCCGCGTCTGGATGTGGATGTGCTGACCGGCCAACACCTGCACGACAGCAGGAAAATCTACGGTTTCTCCCCCCGCAGCGGGGGGCTGGTCGAGGATCCTGGTCCAGCCGCGCCAGATTCCATCTGGCGGGTCCGCGGCGACACCGTTGAAGTGCTCCGTGCGCTCGAAGCATCTGGTTCCGATCCAGTTCAGGTGGGGCCTGTCGACGCCGACTCCGAATCCATCGAGCGTGCCAGTCGGCTGCTGGCGGCGACGCTCAGCGAGATCCTTGGACGCGATCTGCCCAGCCGCGACGCCCTGTACGGCGAGCCGGGCTGAGGGTCCGATCGTTCGCAAGCCCGCGTCCATTGCGGTATCCTGACCGGGCGAGCCAGTGTTCATACAGATCGACGGCTGCTGATCATCCGGAGTATCCCGCCGTCAGTGTCATCCCTTTTTCACACGGTAAGGCCTTGACTGATTCTGAACACCACAACCCAAGCCGCACTCAGGAACTGAGAAATCAGAACTTCGATGCGCAGGTGTACGAGCACCACGACCGGGTCACCGGCGTGGATGTCCGTGTGGATCGCATGGGCTCTGGCGAGCCGATCGTGGTCATGAACGGCCTGCTCGGTCTCAACGAGCATTGGTTCCCCTGCCTGAGTCAGTTGATCGGCCCCCATGTGCCGTTTGATGCCCAGATCCTGCTCCTCCAGCCGCCTTTGCTGGAGATGAAGGGATCGGGCTGTTCCGTGCACGGGGTCAGCCAACTCCTGGTTTCCCTGCTGAACACGCTCGTGGATCGCCCGGCGATCCTGATCGGGAACTCCTTCGGTGGGCATGTGGCCTTGCGGATCGCGATGGCCTACCCCGAACTGGTGAGGGGGCTGGTGCTCGTCGGCTCCTCGGGCCTGTTCGAGCGCGGTTTCGAGCGGGATGTCACCCACAACCCCTCGTATGAGTATGTCGATCGCAAGATCAGAGAAATCTTTTACGACCCATCGAGCATCCTGCCCGGCATGACCCAGATGGCCCTCGACGCCCTGTCGCGGCGTACCTCGGCCCGGGCGATGGTCCGCCTCGGCAAGAGCGCCAAGCGAGATCACCTCGGCAGCGAGCTGCACCGGGTCCAGTGTCCAGCCCTGATTGCCTGGGGACGACAGGACAATGTCACCCCTCCCGAAGTTGCACAACAGTTCGCGGATCTGATCCCCAACAGCCGCCTCCGCTGGACCGATCGCTGCGGCCACGCGCCCCACATCGAGCATCCCTCCAAGCTCGCCGCGGATATCCAGCAGTTCGTCTCCGATATTCTCAACGGCGAATTCGTTGCCGACCGCTACACCGGCGAGTACCCCGGCGGCCATCGCAACGCGGGGCAGGGAGTCGCCTGACATGGGCCGGCTCGGTCCTCTCGGGGAACGCACACCATCGGGGAACGCTTGGACCGGGATCATCGGGACCGGGCTGGCTCTCAAGCTCCGCAAGCGCGTCCGCCTGCTCTCGGATCGTCAGTACTGGTCGAGCAACGCGCAGGCCATCCAGACCCGGCAACTGCGATCGCTGCTGACGCTCGCTCAGCGCACGGAAGTCGGTCGTCAGGCCGGGTTCACGAAGCTGCTCGCGCTGGATGATAAGGCACTTCTGAAGGATTACCGCAAGGCCCTGCCGCTGGCGGATTACGAGCAGTACCGCGCCCAACTCGCCCGGACCCGCGAGAACGCCGAGCCCGATGTCTGCTGGCCCGGCGTGGTCATGGACTGGGCCCAGACCTCCGGCACGACCGGCGGCGAGAAGTACATCCCTGTCTCCAAGCAGATGATGCGCTCGAATTACATCGCCGCGCTCGACATCTTCGCCCACTCCATCCGGCGCGGACTGCCTCTGAAGGAGCTCTTCGGCGGGAAGATGCTCTTCCTGGGCGGGACGACGCAGGTCACCACCAACGAGCACGGCATCCGGACCGGCGACCTGTCCGGCCTGGTCACCCCCCTGATCAAGTGGCCGCTCTCGCAGGTGTACACGCCCGGCAAAGAGATCGCTCTCCTGTCGGATTGGCCCACCAAGATCCAGAAGATCGCCGAACTATGCATCGATCAGGATGTCCGCTTCGTCAGCGGCATGTCCTCTTGGTCGCTGCTGCTGTTCGAGCAGCTCGTGGAGACGGCGTCGAAGAAGACCGGCGGCAAGGCAAACACCCTGAAGGACATCTGGCCGAACTTCAAGATGTTCATCCACGGCGGCGTTCGGTACCCCCCGTTCGACCCGCGCGTGCGCACCGCCTGGTCGGGCAACCCGACCGACGATGTGCCGTACCGGCTTGAGGTCTACCCGGCCTCCGAGGGCTTCATCGCCGTGCAGGACGAGCCGAACCCGCCCGGCGGTGCCCCGTCGTCCCTGCGACTGCACACGGACATCGGCGTGTTCTACGAGTTCGTGCCGGCTGAGGAGATCCACGATCCCGAGGCCCGATCGTTCACCGTCGGCGAGGTCGAGACCGGCCAGCGCTATGTGGTGGTCATGTCCACCTGCGCCGGGCTTTGGCGCTATGTCATCGGGGATGTCGTGGTGTTCGATTCCGCGCCGGGGCCGAAGGGGACCGGAGGTGTGCCTCGTCTGCGGATCGTGGGGCGGCACAAGCACTTCATCAATGCGTTCGGCGAGAACCTGATCGTCGAGCAGATCGAGAACGCCGTCGTCGCCGCCCGCGATGCGACCGGAATGGAGATCGGCGAGTTCACGGCCAGCCCCATCTACCCCACCCAAACGACCCGCGGCGGGCTGGAGCTGGTGATCGAGCTCGACCGGCCCGATGCCCCTCTGGAGGCATTCGCCAAGCGGTTCGATGACTCGCTGAAGTCTCAGAATGTGGATTACACCACCAAGCGGGGCGAATCCTTCGGGATGACCGAGCCGCGTCTGACCCCGGTTCCGAAGGGGCTGTTCAGCGACTGGATGGCCTCGCGCGGCAAGCTGGGCGGTCAGAACAAGGTCCCTCGCTGCGCGAACCACCGTGACTTTGTGAACGGACTGCGTGAAATGGCTGGTCTCGGATCGGAATGAACACGGCCGGGAGCACTTATCATCGTGGCTCGGCTCCACGAGCACACCAGCGTCATCAGAACCTCAGCCGCACGCCAGAGCGATGCCCAGCCAAGACCGACAGCCAACCGAACACTCCCGCGATCAAGCGGCATCCGGTCGCTCGCGGTTGGCCCCGTGGCTGAACCCGCTCCGCGCATTGTGGGGTTTTCGGCTGTTCCGCATCTATATTGTTCTGCTGCTGCTTTCGCATGTGGTCATTTCCCTGCTGAACCCGACCTGGCCGCCGCTGCGTCCGGAGGCCCCCGAGGGCGTCAGCCGCGAGATCGTGGAAATCCAGAGGTTCGACGACGACGGGCCGGTCGGTCCCGAGCACTCGTTCGCGGTCTCGGTCCTGCACTGGGAGCCCGACACGCCGGACGAGTCGAAGCTGCCGGTGATCCTGCTGCACGGCAGCCCGACGATCTTCGCCGGGCTGGACTTCGAGTCTCTCGCCCCGGCGTTGTCCGGCACCGACCGCCGGGTGTATTCGATCGACCGGCCGGGATACGGCGATTCCGACAAGTACCCGCCGAGCTTTTCGGCCAAGGCGAACGCGCGGGTCGCGCTGGCGGTGATGAACGATCTGGGCATCGAGCGGGCGCACATCGCCGGGTGGTCGTTCGGCGGCGCGATCGGCATCTGGATGAGCGAACTCGCGCCCGAACGCGTGGCCTCGCTCACGATGATCGCGGCCACCGGCGTGCAGGAGGGCGAGGGCAGCGGTGATTATGCCTTCGAGCACTTCAAGTACCGTGTCGGGTACGGCCTGCTCGTGGCTCTGCCCGAGCTGGTGCCTCACTTCGGTCTGCTCGGCCCGCGCTGGTTCCGACACGCCTTCATCCGCGACTTCATGGATACCGATCAGAGGGAGATCAGCCGGATCGTTCCAGGGCTTGATCTGCCGGTTCTGATCCTTCAGGGGCGCGAGGATCTGCTGGTTCCCCCGGCGACCGCGGAGCTGCATCACGAGCTGTTCCCGAACTCGCGTCTGGTCATGCTCGAGGGCGGTCACACCTCGATGGTGTTCCCGTCGCGCGGCGAGTCGGATTTCGAAGTCGCTACGCACTCCATGCGAGCGTTCCTCGATCGGCACGATGTCGAGGGGCGCTCGGTTCTTCAGGGGCAGGCGAACTTCGCGCCCGTGGAGAAGACCGATCCGTTCACCATCGGCGGGATCGAGATCAAGCCGCGCGAGACGGCGTGGTGGCTGATGGTGCTGATCATCATCCTCGGCACCTTCATCAGCGAGGACCTGACGGTCATCGCGGTGGGGCTGCTGCTCTCGGCCGGTCAGATCGACTACGGCGTGGCGGCGCTCGGATGCTTCATGGGCATCGTCATCGGGGATTACGGGCTGTGGGCGATCGGCCGCTTCGGAGGCACGCGTCTGCTCCAGATGCCGATCTTCCGAAGGATCATCACCGAGGAGCAGCTCGAGCACTGGGGGCGGGTGCTGGGCAGGCACACCGCCAAGGCGGTGTTCGTGTCGCGGATGCTCCCCGGCACGCGGATGCCCATGTACATCGCCGCGGGCATCGTCCCGGGTCACAACCGCAAGTTCCTGTTCTGGGTCACCGTGGCGGTGTCGATCTGGACACCGACGCTGCTGATCCTGACCGGGCTGATCGGTCCGAAGCTGCTCAATGTGTTCGAGAAGGTTCTGCACGGCCCGTGGGCCATCCTCGCGGCGTTCGTGGTGCTGGCGGTGCTGCTGCGCATCGCGTCGCTGGAGGCCACGGAGATCGGGCGCGCCCGGCTTCGCGGGAGCGTCCAGCGCGTGTTCAACCCCGAGTTCTGGCCGATGTGGATCTTCTACGCGCCGCTCGTGCCGTGGCTGGTTTACCTCTCGGTGCGGCATCGCTCGCCGACCGTGTTCACCTGTGCCAACCCCGGTATCCCCAACGGCGGCGGCGTGGTCGGCGAGGCGAAGTCCCGCATCCTCGAAGGATTCGCCGCGGGAGGAGCGCCCGTGCTGGCATCGCGGACGATCCCCGTCTCGCCGCTTCAGGAAGACAACCCCGAAGGGGCGGCGGAGCAGCGCACGCAGCAACTCATGGACCTGCTCGAAGACCCCGCATCCGGTCTTGGCGGCTTCCCGGTTGTTCTCAAGCCCGACGCCGGGCAGCGGGGCTTCGGCGTTCGCATCATCGAAAGCCGCGACCGGGCGCGGGAGTACTTCGAGGAGGCTGTCGGTCTGGTGATCGCCCAGCAGTACGACCCCGGGCCGTGCGAGTACGGGCTGTTCTGGGTCCGCGATGTGTACGCGGCTCCGGGCAAGCCGATGGACGAGAAGCCGGGGTTTGTGCTGTCGGTGACCAAGAAAGTCTTTCCGACCATCGATGGCGATGGCCAGTCGACGCTCGAGCAGTTGATCTGGAGGAACCGTCGTTACCGGATGCAGGGCCATGTGTTCCAGAAGCGTCACGAATCCCGCCGCGATCTGGTGCTGCAGCCCAACGATACCTACCAGCTCGCCCGCGCCGGCAACCACGCCCAGGGAACCATGTTCCTTGACGGCGAGGACCTGATCACGCCGGAACTGAGCGCTTGGGCCGAAAAGGCGATGCAGTCCTACCGGGACCCCGGCGGCCGGCTGGATTTCGGTCGCATGGATATCCGCTGCCCCAGCGAAGCCGATTTCCGCGCCGCCCGGAACCTCCGGATCGTCGAGTGCAACGGCACGCTTTCGGAATCCACCAACCTGTACGATCCCGGTAAATCGCTGTGGTTCATGTACCGCACGCTGTTCCGCCAGTGGGCTCTGCTGTACCGCGTCGGGGCAGCCCGCCGGCGCGAGGGGGCCAGACCGGTCGGGGCGATCGGCCTGCTCAAGATGTGGATCTCCTTCCGCCGATCCCGCAGCGGCCCGGCCGTCGCCGACTGAATCCCAAGGGATTGCGATATTTCCTCGCCCTCACCGTTGACTCTGCACCCTCAGAGCGTGAGGATGCTTCTGTCCCCGGAGGTGGACCCCGATGGCCGTTCGCATGGAACTCTCCCGAATCCTGATCGCGGATCAGCACGATCTGAATGTCATCGAACTGCACGAGATCGACGGCGAGCGGACATTCCCGATCCTGATCGGTGTCCTCGAAGCCGAGGCGATCCGCCGCCGACTTCAGGGGGTCGAGCTGAAGCGTCCGCTCACGCACGAATTGATGATGTCGATCATCGACGCGTTCGGCGGCGACCTCGCCGAGGTCCGGATCAACGATCTGAACGATCACACCTTCTTCGCCCTGCTCATCATCCACACCGCCGACGGACGGATCATGGAGATCGACAGCCGACCGTCGGACGCCATCGCGCTGGCGGTCGCCGCCGATATCCCGATCTTTGTCGAAGAGAAGGTCATCGACTCGGCGCTGACCGACCTGTGAAGCCCGCGTATTCCCTAGACTTGCTGCGATGAGCGCTCCGTCCGATCACATCCCGCTGCCGCTGGACCACGCCGACCAGACGGCGCTGTCGTGGGCGCCGTTCCTCACGGCCCCGGTGCCGCCGATCCCCGGCTGCATCAAAAAGCGCGATGAGGAGTTCCTCGTCGAGGAGTTACCCCGCTACGAGCCGGTGGGGGAGGGGGAACACATCTACCTGTTCGTGGAGAAGCGGGGGCTGTCCACCTCCGAGCTGCTGCGCATCATCGCGGATCATTTCGGTGTCGATCATCGCGACATCGGTTACGCCGGGATGAAGGACAAGAACGCCATCACCCGCCAGCACCTGAGCGTGTACGCCCCGGGCAAGCGACCCGAGGACTACCCGATGCTCCAGCACGAGCAGGTCGGTGTGCTCTGGGCCGATCTGCATCGCAACAAGCTGCGCCGGGGTCACCTGATGGGGAACCGCTTCTCGGTCTGGATCCGCGACACCGATGCCCACCGCGTGCACGACGCCCATCGCATCCTGCGCTTCCTCGGCGCCCGTGGCATGCCCAACTTCTACGGCCACCAGCGATTCGGCACGCGCCGGCGCAACCATCAGCTCGGCCGGCTCTACCTTCGGCGCGAGCATCGCGAACTGCTGGATCTGCTGCTCGGCCCCGATCCGGATCTGCCCGATCTGAACGCCGACGCCCGGCGGGCGTACCTGGACGGCGATTACGCGTCGGCCCAGGCGCTGATGCCGCCCGCGCAGCGCACCGAGCACGCCGCGCTGCGGGCGCTCGTCAAGGGTCGCAGCCCGTCCGACGCCGTGCACGCGGTTCCGCTGATGCAGCGCGTGTTCTGGGTGACGGCGTGGCAGAGCGCGATCTTCAACCGCGTGCTGGCGCGTCGGCTGCACGAAGCGCCCGACGGAGCCGAGCCGGGCTCGATGCTGAGCACCCTTCGCCCCGGCGATATCGCCTTCAAGCACGACAGCCACGCCATGTTCCGCGTGGACGAACAGACCGCCGCGGATCCGCGCACGGCCGAACGCCTGAAGAACCGGGAGATCAGCCCGACCGGCCCGATGTTCGGCATGAAGACCATGCTCTGCGACGGCGTGTCGGCCGACATCGAGCGCGAGGAGTTCGAGCGCGAGGGCATCTCGATGGAGGCGCTGGAGCGGGCGGTCAAGTCGCTCGGCGATTCCGTCGCCGGAACCCGGCGTCCGCTGCGCACGCTCGTGACCGATCCCGAGGTCGAGGCGGGCGTGGACGACAAGGGGCATTACATCCGCTGCGCCTTCGACCTACCCGCCGGGTCGTTCGCGACGATGCTCATGCGCGAACTGCTCAAGTCCGATCGCATCGAATGCCGCCAGGCGCTCTCGTTCGGTTCCGATGGCTCGCCGGGCGAGCCGACGCCGGACCTCGACGAGGACACCGACGGATGAGCGGATCGCGTTCGGACATCAAAGTCGTGTGCTTCGATCTGGGCGGTGTCGTGGTGCGGATCGCCCGGTCGTGGGCGGAGGCCTGCAGCGCGGCGGGGGTCGAGCTGCGCAACCCCGAGGCCTTCAACGGCCCCGACATGCAGAGCGGCCGCCGCGAACTGTCCGACGATTACCAGCTCGGCCGGATCGACTGCCGGAGCTACTTTCAGCGCATCGCCGACAGCAGCAACGGCCTGTACCGGCCGGGGGAGGTCGAGGCCGTGCACCGCGCCTGGGTCTTCGATCCGTACCCCGGTGTGGACGGGCTGATCGAGCGCCTGAACGGGATATCCGGATTGCACACCGCCTGCCTCAGCAACACCAACCACTGCCACTGGCAGGATCTGCTGCGCACGGAGGCCGGACGGCCGGCGGTCCCGGCGATTCACGCCCTGCGAACGCGACTCGTTTCGCACGAACTCGGCGCGGTCAAGCCCGATGCGCGAATCTACGCGCTCGCCGAGGAGCGTCTGGGTGCGCAGGCGCACGAGATCGTGTTCTTCGATGACCTCGCCGAGAATGTCGAGGCCGCCAGCCGACGCGGCTGGGTGGCTCGGCAGATCGACCACTCCGGCGATACCGCCGCACAGATGCGCGAGCATCTCCGCGCCCTCGGGGTGCTCTGAGCGCGCGTCAGCGGATCTCCAGCGTTCGATTGATGCGTCCGCTCGATCCCTGCTCGCGCAGACTCACGCGCACGCGTTGACCGCGCAGTGCGTCCGCGGCATCAAAGAACACGAATCGCTTCACCACCGAGTCCCCCGGCTCGAGCGAGCTGATCGGGGCCGATTGGCCGGGGAAGCCCACTGCCAGGGCGGTGGCTTCCAAGGAGATCGGTGCCTGCGAGGTGTTCGTGACGAGCGCTTCCACCACGACCGTTGAGAGCGAGCCGTCCTGCCCGGCCGCGAAGCGGAAACTCGGCGTGAGCACGACATCCTCCAGCCCCAGTTCGACGCGCAGGGGCACTCGGATGATCGGGTACCTGCGATCGGCGATGAGCTCCAGTTCCGCCTCGATACTGCGGATTCCGGCCTCTTCGCCGATGCCGAGTTCGATGTTGAAGGGCAGCCGGATTTCCTCGCCGCGCCGTGCGGAAAATTGCATGACTCTCGGTGCGAAGTCCCACGCTTCGGGCTCGTTCAGGCGGATTCTGCCGCTGATGCCCGAGGGGTACGGGTTCTGGAGCACCAGCTCGAGTTGGTGCACTTTCGCGCGGGAGGCGACGAATCCCGGCTCGATGCGCATCCCCGAGCGGAGCAGCGCCAGCTCCGCGTTGACTCCCTCGATGATCACGGGCATCTGCCCCAGTGGGATCACATGCAGACCGTTCTCCGGCTCGACGAGCCGCTCGTTTCCGAACGGATCGATGACCCGCACCGGCGCGTCGCCCAGATACGCGCGGAGGACCGCATCGTCCGGCGCGGCGTGCTCGTTCCACGCCACAAGAACACCCGAAGGGCGGGACGCGCTGCGAGAGCGTCCGATGAGCACCCGAAGACCATCCACCGTGCGGAACTCTCCGGCGGGTTCCTGCCCCGCGAGCGCGCTCGACACGGTCCTCCAGACGGCTGCCTCCACCTCGGGCAGCCACTGCCCGTCGTATGGCATCAGACCGTCGTCGGGTGCCGAACCGTCACGCGGCTCTCGCCAGACCCACGGGCTGCGGATCGCCAGCCGGGGCACACCCGCGTTCCAGGCCATCGCCGCCCGGCGTACCAGATCGATCGCCACCGCCCTGCGCCCGTAAATCTCCTCATCCGGCGTTTCCAGGACCACCGTGAGATCGCTCTCCAGGGGCCAGATTTTCGCCAGTTCGGGGATCGCCGCGCTCGGAACGGTGTGCGAAAGCTTGATCGACAGATCGCTGCGATTTCCCGATCCGGTCCCGATGTTCAGTTCCGGACGCGGAGCGTGGGTCGCGACCCAGGGCACCACCACCGTCGGGCGTGGCACCAGGCGGCGCAGGACCGAGCCGATCTGGTCGAGCGCCCGTGAGGGATCGTCCATCCAGAATGTCCCGTCCGAACCCGTCGGCGCGATCTGCCAGCGGGAAACCCGCTCCCCGTAGCGGGTCAGCAGGGGTTCGAGCGTGCCAGACCACAGCGCCGGCTCGCGTTCAAACAGGGCCAGCGTCGTGTGCTGATCGGTCCCCGTTGAACGGGCGACCTCGATCGGCGCGCCCGCAAGCACGAAGGTGATGTCCTGTCGCGCTTCGAGCAGGCGATTCATCGCGACCTCGAACGGAGACGCATCCCCTCCGTATCGCCGAGCGCTCGCCCCGGCTCCCAGATCGTCATCCCCCCAGATGTTGATCCAGATCGACCCGGTCCGAAGCGCGCGGATGACCTGAGGCAGTTCATCGAGTTGCTCGTGCGTCAGGTCTTCGGCGACCACGCCGAACCGCCTCGCCCGGTCCCGATCGAACGGCCCCGCCTCAGGCATGTACACGAATTGGGTGTACGCCTGAGCCACAAGCCCATGACGGTTTTCCACATCGAGTGTCACACGGTACCAGCCGTAGACATCGATTTCCGGCTTCCAGCTCAGCGGCGAGCTGAGGTCGCTGCCCAGGAACTGCCGGGCGGTGATGAGTTGCCCGTCAAGGTCGTACACCCGCAGCGACGCGTGCAGGGCCTCGCCGGTCAGGTCGAGCACCTGCAGAACCAGCTCCGGCGAATCCGGCGCGACGACGAAGTTCGCCGGCGAGGTCGTGCGCAGTTCGAGCCGCGGCATCTGGTACACGGAAACCGCATCGAAGCTCACCGAGCCCGATCGGTCCTCACGGATCACCTCGTGCTCCAGCCGACGCTCGCGCGGATCCGGGGCGATCGCCGGGTTCGCCTCGCCACTCTCGGGTGTGTCGGGAGCATCGCGAAGTTCTTCAAGGAATTGTTCGGGCTGCAGCAGCAACAGCTCGATTTCCAGGAATTCTGCGTCCGGGTGCGCATCAACGCGGATCTGTACCGGGCTCCATTCGCCCGGAGACCACAGCAGGGGGGATTCGGTTCGCGAGGATTCGATCGCTTCGTACCCCGTCGTGCGGTCGCCGGTGTTGGGATCGATCACCACCTTGGAGCGCACATACTGGGCCACGATCCGTGCCCGTGCCGCGTCCAGCCCGTCGGTCCGCACCATCGCCGTGACCATGTAATCGCTGCCGGGCATCACCACCAGCGCCGAGCGCGCCAGGCGCACCGAGGTGGAGCCCCCCCGCGTGGGCAACTCGATGCAGGTCTCGCCGCTGGCGGCGTGCCGGGTCGAAAAGCCCGGCTCATTCCAGAAGGGGAACCCCGTCCTGGCCTGCTGAGGAGGAACCGGGTTGCCGCTGTACCAGTCCGTAGGGAACGGCGCGATGAAGCCGTTGACGATCCGGTCCTCGAAGTCCCACATCTTCACGAGCCGATTCGCAGCGTCCGGCCGGTCGGTCTGGGTCTGGGCCGATGCGCTGCCCGAGCAGGTGAGCACCATCGCAGCACTGACCATCGCCGCCCCGATCGTGCTTCGTCTGGCTCTGCGCACCGTGCCGACCCTCCGTGAGCGCGCGACACCCCTCGCGAGGTCGCTGCTAAAGCAGATATCGGACGAAAGCACCCGCGATGTTGATCCTCGTATCGGCTCACACGGTCTGATCGAAGGACTCGCGCAGCGGGCGGAACAGCGCGAGACACGCCGTGTGTCCGTGGACATACGAGCGGTTCCCGATGGGGCCGAGCTCCCCGGCCGCGAAAAACCCAGCCATCGGCATGGGATGCCCCGCCACCGGATCGGCCTGTGCGCCGAGCTGGCGGCTGATCAGCGCGGCATCGTGGTTGGCCGACGAGAACATCCGGCGTCCCCGCCCGCTGCAGGTGCACAGCAGCCCGCCCGCCGCCGGGCCGAGCAGGGTCTGGGCTTCGAGCAGCAGCTCGAGATCCTCGCGGGCCGTGGTCGCATCGCGGAGCTGGAACTGAACGGTCTGCCCGACGCGCAGCGAGTCGCCCACGGCGATCGCCCCCGAGCCCTGATCCACGCCGAGCACCGCACGGATGAGAAAATCGCCCCGACCGAACCGGTCCTTGTACTCGTTGACCACCCGCCCGATGAACAGCCCGCCCGAGACCAACGCCCGGTCTTCCTGCGGCAACTGATCGACCATCTCGCGGATCACCTGCATGGCCGGCCGACCGCCGAGCGACTGCACCACATTGCGCTTGGCCTCGGTGACGACCAGCGGCTGGCCGATCGGTCGGCAGCCCTGGCTCACGAGGGTATCCACGGTGATGTTGCCGCGGATCATGACCCCAGCGCCGCCGGTGCGCATGTGGTTCTCGTTCATGGTGATGATGTTCTGCCCCGGCACCTTGCCGGCCGAGGCCATGCCGCCGATGACCGGAAGCCGGCGCAGACCCGGCACGACGCGAGGCAACTCACTCATCGCCTCGACCAGCGGCCCGCCCGGCACGCTGAACGGATCGCCGAAGAACAGGGCCGCGCGCGAGTCGCTCGCCGCGCCCACTTCTTCGGCGAGCTGGACCATGGCATCCCGGTCCGAGGGCTTGGCGTGCGGGAGCTGTCGATAGCTGAACGCCTGCAGTTGCGTCCCCGGAAGCGAAGCGCACAGGAGCGAAACGCCGGGGGCGTTTTCGAGCTCCACATCGTCGCCGATGACGCTCTGAGCGGTCACCCCGAGCAGCGCACCGGGGCTGAGTTGTTCGTGGATGGTCTCGCAGATGCGCGAGGCCTGCGTGGCGTGGTCGCCGCCGATGAACACCAGCGCGAGGTCGATCTGCCCCGGTTGCATCGCGGGGATCGCAAGATCGCTCTGCTCGCTCTGGATGTGCTCGCAGACCTGCTCGGCAGCAAGCGTCGTCTCGATGTTCGCCGAGAGCGCTGAGCGGACGATCAGATCGGTGGCCGAAGACACATGCTTCATCGCCACCATCGTACGCGCCGGGTTCGTCGGGCGACCACGGAAAATCGCGAACCGCTCAGCCGAAGGTGCGCCCGCTGCTCGGATCCATCATTTTCCAGCCAAGAACGCGGCAGATCCGAGTCAGCACCGGCCACGCCACGCTGTCTTCGACCAGACTCACCAGAATCTGATTCACCGGATCGTCGCGATCGCACATCGGCATCTGCAGCACGATCCCCGGCCCGTACACCACATTCGAAGACACCGGCGACCCGTCGGCGGAGCAGTTGAACTGGCGGAGCAGTTTCTGAACCTCTTCCAGCCGACCGAGAGAGACGGTGTTCAGCACGCTCGGAGCCGGAGCGTCCTCCTCGCCTTCCGGGGCTTCGAGTACCTTGACCAGCAGGATGCTCCGAGTGCTCGACACGCTCACCTCTCTCTGTCGTTGCCGCAGAGAAGGCAACGATCGGGAGTCCCAGTATCCACGCCGGGACCGAGATCCGCAACGCTCCGCATCAGGCCCGGCGCTTGCCGCTCGCGGCGTACTCCTCCGCGTCCAGGGCACTCCGCTCGACCATCCGTTCGAGGTCCTCCTGCGTCATCCAGGGAAGCGCCAGAATCTTCTCCTTCAGGCGATCGGGGAAGGGCTTGCCCATCCGCTCGTGCCGGGGGCGGCTCTTCCAGTAGCGGTGCATCCACAGGTACTGCTCCGGGCTGCGCCGGACCATGTTCTCGATGGCGCGCCGATACCGGGCCGTGATGTAGAACAGCGGATCGGGTTGATTGTCCCAGTCCTCGGGATGGATCACATCATCGATCTCGATGTGATAGCGGAAGCGCTGGATTTCGGAGGAAGAGCGCGGGTCGATCCCGCCCGAAAGCCGGCGTGCCGAGCCGCAGACCACGGGCGTGCGATAGCGCATCGCCATAACCCCCACGGTCTTGTAGGCAGACGCAAGCCGATTGAAGAACGGCACGAACAGACCGCGATCCCCCGCGTTCTGATCCGCGATGAACGCCACGGGCTTGCGCTCCTGCATCAGGCGCGGCAGCTGGCGGGCGGCGCCGAACTTGTCGACCAGCATCATGCCCCGCGCTGAGCGCGTGCGCAGCAGCCAGTCGTCGAGCGGCTTGATGTCCAGAGGTCGGTAGAGCGCGTGCATCGGGAAGCCCAGCACGGCCATGGTCGCGCCGAGCAGCTCCCAGTTGCCGCAGTGCCCCGTCACCAGGAGGCAGGGCCGGTCGCTGAGCAGCTCGCGCAGACCCGCCTTGACCTCCCCGATCTCGACGAAGGAGGCGTAGCCGTCGGCGGCGATCAGGCGCGGGCACGCCGCCACTTCCACGCCCAGCGTGAACAGGTGCCGATACGCCTCCAGGGCGCACTCGTGCACGCGCTGTTCGTCCCAGTCCGGGAAGCACCAGCGCAGGTTGCCCTTGGCCCGCTCCAGCCGCTTGCGGTTCGCCGGCAGCCCGGCGTACCAGCCGGCGAGGGGCCGCAGCAGACGGATCGAGTTCTCGATACCCACGATCTGAGTCGATGCCGCCAATCCGCGCACCCCGCCATAGATCAGCGGATGCGTCCAGCGCGGCGGGCCGGCCTTGCGGCGACGCTCGGGGATCAGCGAGATTTCGACCGGCTCGGCGGCCTGTGCCTGGGTCATGCGTGGAAGTGCTCGGTGGCGAAGTGAATGGCGATCTCAGGAGGATACCCCAAGCCCGGATGCGAAAGCGGGGCACCCCGATTGGGATGCCCCGCCGCATTGATCAGGATCGTGCTGAGCAGCCGCGTCGGGCTGATTCAGCGGGCACGAAGCCCGGTCAGCGTCAGGAACCGGTTCTGATTGAGGACGGGGATGCCGGTCGCTGAAGCGGTCTGGAAGAGCTCATCGTACTTGCGCTGCTCCTGGGCCAGGCGGCGGTAGCGCTGCACGAGTTCGATCGGATCGTCGATCTTCGGAGCCGGGGGCAGGTTCGGGCGCTGGCCGAGCACCACGAAGTCGGTCTCGCCGGAGATGTCCTCATCAACCTGGCCGCCCCACTCTTCGACGAGTGAGATCAGTTCCGAGCGCTCCTGCGGGGTGAACATGAAATCGTTGTTGGTGTCAAAGTTCCCGAAGACCACGAAGCGGTAGACCTTGTTGGGGTCGTAAACGGGGTTCACGATCCGGTCGCCCTCGATGATCGGGTTGCCCCGCGTCTCCCGCAGGATGCGGGCGACGGACGAGTTGTCGTCGATGCGGATGACCTCGACGGTCGCCTTGCCGACCGGATACTCGCCATCGGCGTTCGGGCGGATGCTCACGCCCGAGCCGTAGACTTCGAAGGTCATGCCCAGAACCATGTTGTCGGCGCGGCCACGGGACAGGTAGACCTCGTTGGCGACCGAGTTGATCCCGACGACCATGCCGTCGACCAGAGCCGACTCGTCCTCGGCGAGCAGGCGGGTGCCGGACCGGTCGAAGCCACGCACGATGGTCTCGAGCCGTTCGATCTCGTTCCGGCGCTCGTTGAGTTCGCGCTGGAGGGTGGAAAGTTCGGAGTTGAACTGGGCCCGGGCCACGGCCATCTGCTCGATGTGATCGGCGGTGGACCCTTGCACGCCCTGAGACAGCGCCTGCAGCTCATCGCGGTAGCCGTCGATCTGGGCGGTCAGAGACGCGCTCGAGCGGGTGTACTCGTCGCGGATGGTCTGGAGTTCTTCGTTCTTGGCCCGCAGGTCGGCCCGGGCGGCGTCCGCCGCGGCTATCGCCTGCTGCTCGCTGCGGGTCAGGCGAGCGATCTCGGAGTTCTTGGCCTCGATGGCGGCGAACAGCGCTCCGCCGTTCTCACCCACCAGAGCGCTCGCGCGGGTCTGGATCTGCTCCAGCGTCGCGTTGCCCCGCCCGGTGACCAGGCGCGAGAGCGAGCGGAACTGCTCGTCGAGCCACGGCACGACGGCCTGGTTGCCCGAGGCCGAACGCAGTTCCTGCCAGCGGTCGTCCCGCGAAGACACGGCTTCGTTCAGGTCGGTCTGTGCGGAGGCAAGCTGCTTGGTCAGATCCTGCGACTTCGCAAAGAAGATGACCGTCGTCGCGAACAGTCCCAGTGCGAACACAAACAGGACCACCAGACTGACGATCATGCCGACAGAGTTTCCGGAACGACTTGCCATGAGAAGGGCTCTCCAGGGACGGTTGGCGGCGGGATCGTCAGCAAAACGACCGGCCGCCGGGGATTCGGACTCGAGCGGAACGCTCAGAGCATGAAAAATCAGACGAAGTTGTAGCGGAAACGGTGAGCCCGAGGGCCGCCCGCGTCCGCGATCGCGAAGCGATGAACAGGATGACGGATCGCCGGGCGTTTCCCTACGCCCACCGCACACCCATACGGGCTCCTTCGCCCATCTGTTCCGCGACTTGGCAGTGTCCCCCCGGTTGTTTGCCCCGTCAACCGCCCAGAATCTGTCATCGCGGTTCGATGATGCCCCTCGCGTCCGTGAAATGCGAGCGAGGTTGTCTTCAGCAGAGGGCGAATCTGGCCGTGAGCCCTGTTTTCAGATGGGAAACCGCGTCGCTCACGCTCGCGGCATCCCCGGCGATCAGCCAGTCCCGAAGCACGAACACCAGCCCGAGGAAGGTCGCGAAACTGACCATATCCGTGAGCATGATCAGGAAAATCGACGAGGCCGCCGCCGGGTCGGCCCCGAGCCGCTTCATGACCAGCGGCACCGCCGTGCCCACCAGGCAGCCCACGATCATCACCCCGTTCATCGCCGCCCCGGCCACCAGACCCAGCCGCCAGCCGAACCCGGTGAAGAGTCCGATATCCGTGGCTCGGCCGAGCACCCCGAGGCCGATGATCAGCGTGAACACGATCAGCCCGATCACCGCCCCGGAAATCAGCCCGAACGCGAGCTCGCGCAGGATCAGCGGGCGGATCCGGTCTCGCCGGATCTCGCCGAGCACGATGCCCCGCAGGGTCACCGCCAGCGACTGGAACCCGGTATTGCCGGCCTGATTGGCGATGATCGGGAAAATGACGGCCACCACCGGGATCAGTTCGATGGCGTCCTGAAACGGCAGCACCGCCGCCGCGGCCATCGAGGCGGTTCCGAGGTTCACCGCCAGCCAGGGGAGGCGGCCCTTGAGTTTGGCCTTGACCGTCGAGATGACCTGCTCGTCGGAACCCGCACCGACCTGCTTCAGGGCGTCCTCGGTGGTTTCCGCCGCGATGATGTCGATCACATCGTCGATGGTGATCATGCCCAGAATCCGCCGGTTCTGGTCGACGACGGGCATGGTCAGGTAGTCGTACCGCTCGAACAGCTTGGCGACTTCTTCCCGGTCGGTTTCGGGCAGGACGCTGTCGATGTCGGTGTCGATGTGGTCGGCGACGGGCTCTTCATCGTCGATGATGAGGATGTCGCGCAGACTGATGGTTCCGAGCAGGCGCTTCTGGTCGTCGACCACATAGATGTAGGGCTGGTCGTCGCGGAGTTTCTGCCTTTTGAGGCGGTCGATCGACTGACCGATGGTCATGCCGCTGCGGATAACCACGATGTCGGTGGTCATGATGCCGCCGGCGGTCTCCGGGTCGTACAGGGCGAGCTTGGCAAGAATCGCCGCTCGCTTGGGGTGCAGGGTTTCGAGGATGGCGGTGCGGCGGTCGGGGGGGAGTTCCTGGATCAGGTCCGCCGCATCGTCGGGATCCATCAACTCGATGAGCTGGGCGGCCTCCTCCTGGGCCAGATCGATCAGGACGGTCGCGGCGAGCGCGGCGTCCATGTGGACCAGCGCCTCGGCCGCCGATTCGTTGTCCAACTCGTGGACCAGAGCGACCTGCTCGGCCTTGTCGAGCGATTCGATCGTGTCGGCGGCTTCCGGAGCGTCCTGCTCCTGAACATGGGGCGTGAGCTGCTCGACCGTCGCGTCTTCACCGAGCAGCCGCTCGACGGTCTGGTCCGCCTCGCTCTTGATGTCGGCCATGGCGACCGGCTCAGCAAGGATGGCGCTTTCCGCGGCCGGCTCGGACGGTGGGGGAGGCCCGGGTGTGTTCGGCTGCTCGCTCATCCGGCCCCGCCGTTTCCGAGTTCCATCACCACGGTCCAGCCCATGTACCCCAGCCAGATCAGCATCAGCGCCGATCCTTCGATGCGGCTCACCGTCCGGCCTCCGGTCATCGACATCGGCATCAGCAGCATGCTGAGCACGAGCATCACGCCGAGGGCCGCGTACCCGCCGCCCGGCACATCCACCGGCGCGATGGTGCTCGTCACGCCGAGGACCAGAAGCAGGTTGAACAGGTTCGAGCCGACGACATTGCCCACGGCGATATCCACCTGCCCGCGCCGGATCGCCGCGAGCGAGGTCGCCAGTTCTGGCAGACTCGTCGCCACGGCGACCACGGTCAGGCCGATCATCTCGTTGCTCATGCCCAGCGATCCGGCGATGGCGCTGGCTGAACCCTCGCTGAGCCGTCCTCCGGCTACCAGCGCCGCCAGCCCGAAGAGCACGAACACCACCCCACGCCATAGGGACTGTTCGCGAGCGGCCTCGCGCAGTTCCTCGATCTCGGGATCCAGTTCAGCGACCGGATCACCGCCGGGCGATTTGGCGGATCGGAAGATCAGGTACAGCACCAGGGCGAAGCCACCAAGCAGCACCGCTCCGTCGAGACGCGACAGTACCCCGTGCTGCCACTCGCCGCTGCCCATCGGCAGGATCGCCAGAGCAGCCGTGACAACGCTCGCCACGATCATCAGAGGCAGCTCGCGCCGAACGACCGAGTTGTTGACCAGCAGCGGGAGCAGCATCGCGCTCAGGCCGAGGATCAGCCCGACATTGGCGATGTTCGAGCCGACGATGTTGCCGAAGCTCAGCTCGTCGTTGCCCTTGATCGCCGCGGCGATGTTCAGGGCCAACTCGGGCGCCGAGGTGCCGAAGGCCACCACCGTCAGACCGATGATCAGCGCAGGCACACCCAGCCGATCGGCGATCGAGACCGCGCCGCGCACCAAGACATCGCCGCCGACGATCAGCAGCGCGATCCCCGCGCCGAGCAGGCCAACCTGAAGCGGGGACGCCCCGCCGACCAGCAAGGCCGCTCCGACACCGAACACGCACAGAATAAGACCCGTCATCACCGTTCGCATAGGCCTCAAGCGTACCTGCTCCGCGCGGCCTACGCTTCGACGCATTCCCGATAATATCCGCGTTCATACGATGCCCGACCTGTATTGAAAGCCGACACCGCCATGCGCACCCCTTCATTGCTCCTGCCGCTGCTCGCCCCCCTCTGCTTCACGATGACTGCCTCTGGCGGATCGGAAACGCTGCTCTACCAGCTCGACGACGGCACGGGCAATGTCAATGTCGGACCGCCGTCGAGTTTCAGCGCCGACATGCTCTGGGGCAATGTGTTTTCGGCTCAGCCGGGGGGTGAGCAGATCATCGAGCTGCAGGTCGGGCTGGGCACGAACTACCCGCGCGACGAGTTCAACCAGCCGCTCCCGCTCACGCTCTATCTCTTTGATGATCCGGACGACGACGGCGATCCGACCAACGCCGTGCCCGTCGCGAGTACCACCATCGTGCCGACAGTGTTCTCGCAGACCGGCGTGAACCTCGCGCCCATCACGCCGACGACCGTGCAGGGTGAGTTCTTCGTCGCCGCGAGGGTCTTCGCCAGAGCGGGTATCGACCGCCCCGGACGCCTCGACCCGCAGCAGACCGGCGGCGAGAACGCGTGGCTGTTCTACTCCGACGAGATCAACCCGGACGACCTGGCTTCCTCCCCGTTCTTCACCTCGATGGACGATCCGGCCTTCGTTCCGATCCTCGGGGTCTGGATGGTCCGCGCTGTTGGACAGCCCAAACCCCCTTGCGCCGACCTCGACGGCAACGGTACGGTCGATCTCGACGATCTCAACATCGTCCTCACGAACTTCGGAGCCGGAGACGGCGGCGACACCAACGGCGACGGCGATACCGATCTCAACGACCTCAATGTCGTCCTGACCCAATTCGGTCAGCCGTGTGAGTGAGCGACCGGTCGTGCGAACGCCCCGATACTCCCCGCTCGCCCGCCACTGGTCGCGGCTCGATAAAGAGACCACCTTCCTGAACCACGGCAGCTTCGGCGCATGCCCTGATGCTGTGCTCGACCGGCAGAGCGAGCTGCGCGACATGCTCGAGCGCGAGCCCGTCCGATTCATGGTGGAGTCGCTCGAGCCGCTGCACGACGAGGCCCGGGCTCGTCTCGCGGCGTTTCTCGGAGTTAATGAGCCGTCCGATCTCGTCTTCGTCCCCAACGCCACCAGCGGTGTCAACGCCGTGCTGCGATCGCTCGATTTCAAGAGCGGCGACCAGATCCTGACCTGCGATCACGAGTACAACGCGTGCGTGAACGCCGCGAAGTTCATCGCCGATCGAAGCGGGGCGCATCTGCGGATGGCAAAGCTGCCGTGGCCCGTGACAAGCGAGAATGAGGTGGTCGAGTCGATCCTCACGGGCGTGACCGATCGCACCCGCCTCGTGATGCTCAGCCACATCACCAGCCCCACCGCGATGATGCTCCCGATCGAGCGGATCCTGACCGCGCTGCGCGAGCGTGGCATACCGATGCTCATCGACGGGGCGCACGCGCCGGGCATGATCCCGCTCGACCTGTCCGCGCTCGACCCGGACTACTACACGGGCAACTGCCACAAGTGGATGTGCGCGCCGAAGGGCGCCGGCTTTCTGTATGTGAAAAGGGAACTTCAGCAGCGGATCCACCCCGCGGTGATCTCGCACGGGTACAACGCGAAGCGCACCGACCGCACGAGATTCGAGATCGAGTTCGGGTGGACCGGAACCGGCGACCCGACGCCGATGCTGTGCGTCCCCGCCGCAATCGACGCCATGCGCGAGATCATCAGCGAGGCCGAGGGTCCGTTCGACAGCGAAGCCGTGGCATGGGGGGCGATCATGCGCCGAAACCGCGCGCTCGCGCTCGAAGCCCGCGCGATCATCACCGAGGCGCTCGGTGCTCCTCCGCCGGTTCCCGAAGCGATGATCGGCTCGATCGCGACCGTCGATCTGCCTCCTCGCGCGCAGCCACCGATGCAGGGTTCGACGAAGTACCACGATCCGCTGCAGGATGAACTCGTCCACAGGTTTCAAATTCAGGTGCCGATCGTGCCGTGGCCCGATCGCGCGGTGTTGTCGAGCGCAGGCCTGCCCTCGGGCGCGTCGTTCGGGCGCGCCATCCGCGTTTCAGCGCAGCTCTACAACGACCGCTCGCAGTACGAGCGCCTCGCCGAGACCCTTGTTCGGGTGGGGACCTGAGCGCGAGGTGGGGACGGGCCGCATTCCATGCACAGCCCGCACGCAACGAAAAGGCGATTATTGATCTCAAAAGGGCGTAAATTTATATAAAGTATTGCTGGTCATGGTTCCAGTCGATTTGTGGTACAGTGTCAGATGTTCGCGGGTGATCGTGGCAATCGTGCCGCCTCGCCTCGGCGAACGCTCCGTCTTTGATCTGCCCGGAAGGTCTTCTTCGGATTGAGATTTTTCGGGCTCAGAAGGCACCTTGCCATGAAGATTTATGTAGGAAACCTGCCGTTCTCGTCCTCTGAAAACGATGTCAGAGACTTGTTCTCCGAGCACGGTCAGGTCAACGATGTCGCGATCATCACCGATCGCGATACCGGCCAGCCCCGCGGCTTCGGCTTCGTCGAAATGCCCAGCGACAACGAAGCGACCCAGGCCATCGAGAAGCTCAACGGCTTCGACATGGGCGGTCGTCAGCTCAATGTCAACGAGGCCAAGCCCCGCGAAGATCGTGGTGGCGGAGGCGGCGGTGGTCGCGGGCGTGGCGGCGGCGGCTACGGCGGCGGCCGTGGCGGCGGCGGTCGCTACTAAGCAACCCTGTTTCCATATCGCAAAAAGCAATCGAGGCCGCCTTCGGGCGGCCTCGCTGCGTTTTGCAGATTGAGCCCTTCGCGAAAATCAGCGGCGACGACGCAGAGCACCGATCGCAGCAAGACCCGCGAGTCCGAGCGTGCCGGGTGAGGGAATGATGCCCACATTGAAGCCCAGCGAAACGGTGGTCACATCCTGTCCGGTCTGCTGCACCCAGAACGAGTACTGCCCCGGCGCCAGCGGCGCATTGTCCTCGCCCACAAGCATGGCCTGAATGTCTGTTCCGACATCGGTCGGCTGCGTCAGGACCCACCCGAGCAGCGGTTCGGGATTCGGAAAGAGCGGATCAACGGTGACCTGATCACCGGCCTGCGCCCCGATGAACGCCACACTGTCCCCGCCCCCCGCATCCGAAGCGAGCAGATCGAGCGAGTTCAATTGCAAGCCAGCGGGGATGGTGATCGTGAAGTAATCGCGATCGCCAAATGTCTCGTTGGAATCAACGACGGTCATCGTGACAACGCTGAGTCCCTGAGCGAAGGCGGGCAGCGCCGTGGGCGAAAGCCAGTCATCCGACAGATCGCCGTCCACGGCCTCGTCGTACACAAAGCCTGCACCGGCCGAAGCCGATGCGGCGATGGCCAGCACGCTGATAAGCGAAAACGCGGCACCGGATGCCCGAAACGGATTGGAAAGCGTCATGAGTGTTCTCCCTCTTCAATGAACACTGGAGCATAGCGCAAATGGCGAGAGAATCCAATGGGAGGGTGCTCCCGGAGTTCATGGAGTGGTTTCGTTCAACAGGGTCCTATAACTCCGCGGCTCTGTCATCCCGAAACCGATCCTTGCGTAAAGTTTTCATCCGCTGTGACAAGAACGCGGGATTTATATTGAATGGACTAGGGCATCGTGGCATACTCGAAGCCCCGGTAATGAGGCCGGAAATTCTTCGGAGTGCCGCTATGTCGCGTATCAACTCATGCTGGCCTGCTGTCGCATTCATGCTGAATCGGAAGAGTTCGGGGCTGCTTTGTCTGCTGCTTTGGATCGTATCCGTCGCAGGACCAGTGCCCGCCGCCCGAGCCGGCGATGGATTTTGCGTGCCCGGTTGGAGCACCGAGATCGGTCAACCCGGCGTGTTTGCCGATTTCGATGCGCCTGCGCTGCTCACCAGTCGCGTGGTTGATCTGGACGGGGCGGAGGTATTGGTCGTCGGGGGGACCTTCAACACGATTGATAATGTGAACGCCAACTTCATCGCCCGTTGGGACGGTGCCCAGTGGTTGCCCTTCGGAACCGGACTCAACGGCACCGTTCGAGATCTGACAGTCTTTGATGGGCAGTTGATCGCGGTCGGTGCTTTCACGGCCACCGCGGATGGATCGAGAACACTCAACAGAGTCGCGCGATGGGACGGTCAGTCATGGCAGCCCTTCGGCAGCGGTGTCAATGGAGTGGTCAACGGTGTCGAAGTGTACGACGCGGGCAACGGTCCCGAACTCGTGATCGGCGGACAGTTCACGGCGTCTGGGGCCGCCTCGGTTCGTTATGCGGCACGATGGACCGGTTCGTCGTGGCAGCAGATCGGAGGCGCGATCGGTGCCCCGGTGCTCGCGATCAGATCGTTCGATGGCGATCTCTACGCATCCGGCTTCTTTTTCTATCCGAGTTCCAGCACCGTCCCCGGTGGCAACTACATCCTGCGCTGGGACGGCAGCGATTGGAGCCCCCTCGGGGGAGGGATGAACCTCAGAGGAACCACGCTTGAGGTGTACGACGACGGCAACGGCGATGCCCTCTATGTCGGAGGAGTATTCAATAAGGTCTTCAACGGCTTCAATGCATCCGGGCAGGGCGACCCCGCCACGGAAACCGTCGCGTTCAACATCGCGAAATGGAACGGCCAGCAATGGTCGGCGCTGGGTGGCGGCGTGAACGCCGGCGTGACCGACCTCGTCGCGTATGACCCAGGAGACGCCTTCGGGATGAGTCTGTTTGTGGTCGGCGATTTCTCGGCGGTCAATTTCAGCCAGATCACTTCCCCCTACATCGCACGCTGGGATAACGGCGTGTGGCGACCCGTGCCCTCGGGGATGAACAACACCCCCGAAACAATCACGCCATACTTCGAGAACGCGAGCAAACGCGAGATTCTCTATGTCGGTGGTCGATTCACGATGGTCGAGGGCAGAGTCGCGAGGCGGATCGCTCGCTGGGGATGCCTTCCCGTTGACCGGGTGTGGGTCTCTCAGAGCGGCGGCGCGTATCTCGATCCCACGAACTGGAGCGAAGGAGATGTGCCAGGGTCTCAGAGACGAGCAGTATTCGATGAATACCTCGCCGAGGTCCCCATCGATCCGATCATATCGGTCACCCTCGGCAACGACTGGTTCTCGCGAGCGCTATCCGTTCAGACCGATACCGTTCGCCTCAATCTGAACTCCTCGACGCTGGTTCTCACCGAATCGGCGACCGGGCCCGACCCATCGCTCGCGGTGGGAATCTACAACGCCAAAAGCACACCCGGTGCAATCGCCACCCTTGAACTCGCCAACGATTCGGTGCTCCCGGCATCACTCTTTGCATCTCGTGTCGAAATCGGCTTCGTTCCGGACTCCGACGGCACACTCAGACTCATCGGGCCCGATCTGGGACTCCAGGCGTCCGGGGATATGCTGATCGGAGAATTCGGCGCTGGCACGGTCATCGCCGAAAGCGGATCACAGATCTCGTACTCGGGGAGCCTGCTCCTCGGTGGGTCGGGATACGGCTCGTTGACCGCCCGTACCGGGTCGAGCGTGAACTCATTGAACGATCAGAATTCGATCATCGTCGGGCGCGATGCCGGAAGTATGGGCAGTCTGTTCATCACGAACCCTCAGAGCTCGCTTGTCCATATCAGCGGATCAGCCGGTTCCGTGCTCTTCGGCGATGCCGGGACCGCGGAGGTCGAAGTTCGAAACGGTGGCTTCCTCCGAACGACATCGCTGAACCAGATTCGCCTGGCCAATCAGCCCGGCTCCGCGGCGTCCGTACTGGTCACCGGCACCGGTTCGGTCTGGCAAGCTTCCGGGCAGGCCATCACGACAGGTTCCGGTACATCGCAAATCAGCGTCGAAAACGGCGGACGGATCAACGCGTCCTCCGGGGTGATTCTCCTGCCCGGCTCAACCCTTTCGGGCAACGGCGTGGTCGACGGGAATGTATCGAACATCGCCGATGTTGCCCCAGGTTTGCTGGGATCCGCTCTGCCCGCAGTCGGAACGCTGAGTGTGCTTGGTGATTACCAGCAATCCGGTGTGCCTCTCGGGGGCGGCCTGCAGTCTTCTGGTCGTCTTGCCATTCTGGTCGATCAGCAGTCGAACGCATCATCTCTGGATGTCATTGGGGATGTCCGTCTCGCCGGTCGCCTTCTGGTGTACTTCGACGAGCAGCTCGGCGCACCAACACCGTCTGGCTTCGAGGGAGCCAATGTACCGATCCTCAGCGCGACCTCGAACCTCACGCAATCACGCTTCGATCTTGCGGTGATGCCTCCATTGCCGCAGGCGACTTCCGGTCAGATTCAGTTCCTCCGGCCTCAATACAACTTCGATTCTCGCGGCGGCTTCTCGATCGACCTCGTTCTCGACAGCACCGCGAGCGTCGGATTCTCGGATCCTCAGGAAATCGGAGCGCCGGGCGGACCGGTCGATGCGGTCCTCGCCGATGTTGGTGGGCCGAACTTCGGCGCGCCAGACGGTTTGCCCGACCTGCTCCTGCTCGCGCGAGGCAGCACACCGGGCAGCTTCGGCAGCGTCGTGGTCTTCATCAATCAGGGTCTGGCAACGCCCGGTGATCCTGAAAGCTGGCAGGGATTCATCACATCCCCGATCCTGCAATACAGCGTGGGCCCGGATCCAACGGCGATCAGTGTGGGCGACCTCGATGGCAACGGGACCATCGATTTCGTCGTCACCAACTCCGGCGATGGAACCATGACCATCCGTCGAAACGACGGATTCGGAGGGTTCGCGGCGGGATCGCTCGTCGTGCCCGTCGGCCAGAATCCGACGGACATCAAAATTGTTGAACTCAACGAGGTCGGGCGAAACACCAGCCCCGATCTCGCCGTCGCGCTCGCGGGTGACAACGCCATCGCGATCTTCCGGAACCTCGGCGGCGAGGGATTCGGCTGGCAGGGAGTGACTCTCGAAACAACACTCGACCTTGACCGTCAACCACTGAAACTCGCAGGTTTCAATATCGACAATGACAAATGGAATAACATCGCATCCGCGAACAGCGACGGAACAGTCTCGCTGTTCGGCAACGACGGTAAGGCCCTGACGCCGCTGTTCACCCTCGCCGGAACCACGCAGCCATCAACGATGTTCAGCGAAGATCTCGACGGGGACGGATTCTCTGACATCGCCATCGGAGGAGCCGACGGCCTCGCCATCCTGAGAAACAACGCCAATGGCAGCTTCTTCCCCCCCGCCGTGATCCCATCCGACGGCCCCGTCGTCTCCGTCGCGGCACTGGATTACGATGGCGACGGCGATCTCGACATCGCATTCGTTGCGCAAGGTTCCAAATCGAGCGAGCTTCAGGTCTATCGAAGCGAACTGTCCGATGCCGGCTCGCTGGTCTTCACGCCCGCCCAACCACCGCAGGTCACAACAGAACCACTCCTGCTCGTCGGTTCCGATGTCAATCAGAGCGGAGAAGAGAACATCGTCACGATCACCGAAGGGTCGCTCCGAGGTCAGCAAGGCGCGCAATCACAAATCGTCACCTGGCTCGCAGACAGATCAACCTCCAAACCGTGCCCCGGCGATGCCGATGACAACCTGGTCGTCAACCTCGATGACCTGAACCTCGTCCTGAGTAACTTCGGGGCCACCGGGGCTCAGGGCGATGTCAATGGTGACGGGATCGTCAACCTCGATGATTTGAACGAGGTGCTTTCCAACTTCGGAAACACCTGTGCACCATGATTTTCTTGCCATTCCGCCATATTTTGCGGATGGTCCCGGATCAAGTCCCATTATCATCTTCGTGTGAACACATCGAAGGGAACACGCAGTCACCCCACCGCTTACCAGCCGCTCGTGCTGGTCCAAAGTGCAGTGGATGGCACAGACAGATCGTGGACGATCAACGCCCCGAGTTCGTGCGGCAGACAGCAGGGCCTGCCGGTTCACCTCGATGACCCCCGCGTATCACGCCGCCACGCTGAGTTTGTCCCCTCTTCTGAGGGATGGGCTGTCAGAGATTGCAGCACACACGGCACATTCCTGAACGGAGTTCGGCTTCATTCCGATGTCCTCACTCCGCTGCAGCCGGGTGATCGACTGACCATCGGGCCATTCGTTCTCCAGGTTGCCGGCGAGCAGAGGCACATCCCCAAGCAGACCATCACGCTGACGCGAGATCGCACCGGAAGTTCTTCAACCATATCTCTCGCAGCCGCACCGACGACGCGAAAGGCGGTATCCGCCGACCGTCTGCGGACCATCCTCGATTGCGCTGCACGACTGACACGAATGGAAACCCTCGAACAGATCGCGGCAGAGCTGATCGGAATCATGCTGGAAATGACGAGGTTTGAATGGGGAGCCGTCGTCGAGTATTCCGCGGAGGACCGTATCGATCGAGCGATCGTTGCCAGCAACAACATGCCCCAACACGCTTCGGTGTCCCAGTCCCTGCTGCGAAGCGCCAAGGATGGCACCGCGTCCCTGATGGGAACACCCATGCTGCGCGACAGTCACAGCATTATTGCATCGGCAACAACCGATGCGCTCGCCGCCACGATCCGGGTCGGTGATGAACCCGTCTGGCAGCTCTACCTTGCAACGGGCGAGGGGAACCCGGCCATCGATACGGATACGCCGCTCCTGATCGAGATGCTCGTCCATATCACCGGGCTGGTGCTGTCCGATCATCAGAGAGCGGAGTTGGAGATCAGGCAGTCTCGCCTGCAGCAGGACATCTCGTACGCCAGAGAAGTCCAGAACAGAATCATGGGCTCCGTGCAGAACGAGTCACCGGGATTGTTCACCGAGATCCGTTCGATCCCCGGACGCGGTGTCGCAGGCGATCTGGTGGGACTGCGACGAGGACCAGACGGTCGGTTGTACTGTTTTATCGGCGATGTCTCGGGCAAGGGCCCGGCCGCGGCGATGCTCATGGCAGCCACGCAGGCATACCTCACTTCGCTCATCGATACCGGCGCTGAGATCGCCGACATTGTTGGCCGATTGAACAGGTACATCCACTCGGTCTCCGCAAACAACGAATTTGTCACGCTCTGGATCGGATGCGTGGACCTGACAAATGCTTCCATCAGTTATGTGGATGCCGGGCACGGCTACGCGTACGCCAAATCACCGGACCGCCCCCTGAGACCCCTCAACAGCGCGGGCGGGCTGCCCATCGGAATCATCGCCGATGAAATGTTCGACTCCGGACTTGAACCGTTTCCATCAGGGTCGGTGCTCTTCCTGTGCAGCGACGGCGTGAACGAACAACCCAACCCGCAGGGAGAGCAGTTCGGTGACGCCCATCTGTTTCAATTGCTCAGCAACGAGCCCGATTCGACATTCGGTGAACGGCTCATGGAATCATTGCGATCACACGCCGGCACAGCGAACTTTCACGACGATGTCACTTTCGCCCTACTGAGAACCTGATCAGCGGTACGAGTTCAACGGAGACAGACCCATGACCGAGTTTGATCCAGATCTGACCCAACCCAGCCGTTCAGACGACAAGACGCAGCCCCTGCCCCCGCGTCCGGACTACCGCGAGGAACCTGTACCCGAGCGCATCGGACCCTACCGCATACTCCACCGGATCGGTCGAGGCGGCATGGGCAATGTCTATTGCGCCACGAACGAAAAAGGATCGGTCAAGCGCCGTGTCGCGATCAAGGTTATCCGAAAGGGACTCGACACCGAAGACATCCTCAAACGATTCACCTTCGAACAGCAGGTTCTCGCGTCCCTGAACCACCCGAGCATCGCCAAAATCTTTGACAGCGGCGAGACCGAAGACGGCCGACCGTACTTCGTCATGGAGTACATCGACGGCCAGCCCATCGACGAGTACTGCGACAACCAGAACCTCTCCATCGAGCAGCGACTCGAACTCTTCTCGAAAGTGTGCGAGGCGGTGCAGCACGCTCATGTGAACCTCGTCGTCCACCGCGACATCAAGCCGGCGAACATCCTGGTCACCGCCGACGGAACGCCGAAACTGCTCGACTTCGGCATCGCCAAGATCACCAACGCGGACATGGCTCGACTCACGATGGTCACCGGACCGGGCGTGCGCCTGATGACACCTGCCTACGCAAGCCCCGAGCAGGTCAAAGGCCAATCCGTCACCACGCTCAGCGATGTGTACGCCCTCGGCGTGCTGCTCTACGAACTTCTCGTCGGCTGTCCGCCGTACCAGATCGAGACACTCGTCGAGCAGGAGATCATACGCATCATCTGCGAGAACGAGCCCGAACGCCCCAGCAGACTCATCGATCGCATACGCACCCAGGGCGACACCGAGTTCGTCAACAGCAGAAAGGAAACCGTCTCGACCGTCGCCAAGCATCGCGGCACCCGGCCCGACACACTCAAGCGTCGCCTCAGCGGCGATCTCGACGACATCATCATGATGGCCATGGAAAAGTCGCCGGCCAGGCGATACCGCTCGGCCGAGGATTTCTCGGAGGATGTGAAGCGCCATGTCGAGGGCCTTCCCATCCGCGCCCGACGCAGCCGGCGTCGATTCGTGTATGTCGCACAGAAGCACGCCCGACGCCACCCCGTCGCCGTGATCGCCAGCGCAGCAGCGGTCCTCGCGATCGTGGGTGGAGGCACGGTTTCCGCGATCCAATGGCAGCGTGCAGAGCGCGAAAGCCGCCTCAAAACCATCGCGATCAACGACCTCACCGTTGCGGAGCAGCAAGCATCCGATGCACGCGATGAGGCGGTTGAGAGCAGAAGAAACATAAGGGAACTGTGGACGGAGGCCAACAGTCTGTTCGAGTCAACGGCCGCCGTGCTTCAAGCCCGCGATCCCAACCAGAAAAACATCGCGACTCAGCAGCTCCTCGAACGGGCGAACTCATACTTCGATCGTGCCGCAACGGTTGCCGGCGGCGAGGCCGATGTCAGCGATGAACTTGCCAGGGTGTACCGCATCGCTGGACAACTCGCATATTCGACCCGTGCGGAAAGTCTCGGGTACATAGACGATTCGATCCACTGGCTGAATCGTTCCGAGACGCTACTCCAACGATTGGTGGCAGCACAGCCGAGCGATACCTCGCTGCGGCTTCGTCAGGCCGAGGGGGCGATCCTGCTCGCCGACACGCTCCGAAGCACCACGGATCCGAACCAGCAGACCGAAGATCCGGCCGTAGCGTACGCTCGTGCTCGCGATGCTCTCGCGCCCGTCCTTGAGCTCCCCGAGCCGACCACGCACGCTCTGCTTCTCGACTCGGTTGCCCTGACCGGACTGCGGGATCTTGCGGCGGACAGGGGCCAACTGCTCCAGGCGTCGCTGTATCAGGAAGAGGCCAACAAACGCCGGCACCGTATCGCCGAACTCCAACAGGTTTTCACTCGCATGGATCGCATTCGCGCGGGAGAGTTGGACCCGGCGGCGCCGGAATCCGAGCCGATACTTTACGCGGTGCGCAACCTGGCCGTCGGTCAGAACAAAGCGGCGGAACTCCATCTGATGAGCAACCAGCCCCGTCGTGCAGCGGAGATCTATCGCGAAGCGGCAGACATCCGCGGCGAGCTGTACCGCTTGCTGCCACAGAACCGGTCGTTCCAGCGCGACACCGCCGTCGCCCAGGGCACGGCCATCCGAGCCCACGCGGCGGCTGGACTTGTGGACGATGCCATCGCGCTCGCCGAAAGCGCCAACACTGCCATCCAGGAGTACCTCCAGACGACGCTCGATGCCGCGGGTCAGCCGGACTTCCGCGCTGTTCAGATCCGATCGATCGTCGCCGGTTACATCGCCGAAGCACACCTCGCCGCACGACAGTGGACCGATGCCGAACGCGCCGCTCGCATCGCGATTCAGGATGCTAAGAGCCATCTGGATCGGGAGCCCAGCGACTCCAACGCACTGCTCGCCAAGTATCTCGGCCTGCGGACACTGAGCGCTGCCCTCGTTGCTCAGGGCGCTCTGCAGGAAGCTGCATCGGCGATCGCCGAGGCGCTCAATATGGACCGGAGCACTTTCTCCGAAGATGCGAGCTGGGAGATCTCGATCAGCCGAATCGAGCTCTACCGTGCGGGAGTCCAGCTCGCGTGGTTGAACGCCGCGGACTCTCTTCGTTCGGCGATCGCGAATCCGCCTGCTTCCCTCGATGAAGCATGGCGAGCATGCCTCGAGCGTGGTCTCGATGATCGTGAGTCCCGCCGGAGACTGCTCACCGCGCTCACCGACGCGTCTGGAAACAGAGCCGGATCCGGCGATCTCATCACACTCCTTGACGCTGCGGATTCCGTTGAAAACACCGCCGCCCTCAAGGGTGGTCTGATCGATGCAATTCAGCGCTACGAGGCCGAGTATGCACGCTGTTTGAATCGGTTCCCCGGGATCGAATCGGTCTCACCTAGACTGTCCACCGCCGACTGGCGCTGACTCAACCGCTCACGACCGCGCTCGCGGCTCGCTCGAGGCGGTTCCAGATCGCGTTCCAGGCCTCGCCGGTGCGCTCGTCGGTCTTGCGGACCAGCATCGCCTCGATGCCGTCGCGCTCGGCGCAGTCTCGCATGGTCGCGTAGAGGGTCCGGGCGGCGAGGAGGGGTTCGTCGCCGAGTTCGAGTTCGACGATGGATTCGGAACGCTCGGCGCCGATCATCGCCGCGGCGTGGTCGCGCACGCGGTCGAGCGGCGCGTCCTTGGTCGTCAGGACGATCACCAGCGGTCGGCTGGGCTGGTAGTGCCGGCGCAGCATGCCAGGCGCGGGCATCGCCGGCTCACCCGTGCGGCCGGGGTTGGTGCTGTGCTCGAAGTCGGCAGTGAGGTCGAGCATGTCGCGCTGCAGCCCCTTCGAGCTCAGAGCGTGAGCGATCTCGCCGGGCGTGACCAGGCCGGGGCGCAGCAGTTCGATCGTGCTGTTCTTCTGATCGATCCGCACGACCGTCGACTCGATGCCCGTCTCGCACTCGCCGCCGTCGAGGATCAGGAGGTCGCTTGCCTCGGGGAACTCGTCCATCACATGCTCGGGCGTGGTCGGGCTGGTACGTCCGAACCGGTTCGCGCTCGGCGCGGCGAGGGGGCCCGCGATCGCGATCAGTTCGCGTGCGAGCGCATGGTCGGGGCAGCGCACGGCGACCGTCTCCAGCCCGGCGGTGATCAACGGGTCGACGGAATCGGCCTTGTCGAGCACGATCGACAGCGGACCCGGCCAGAATCGCTCGGCGAGGACCTGGGCCTCTTCGGGCCAGTGGGTCACGAGCTGCTTCGCGTCGTCGATGCCCGCGACATGCACGATGAGCGGGTCGAAGAGCGGGCGCTGCTTGAGTTCGAACACCGCGCGCACGGAGTCGGGCGAGGCGATGGGCGCGGCGAGTCCGTAGACGGTCTCGGTCGGCATGGCGACGAGGCGGCCCTGGCGCAGCGCTTCCGCCGCGGCGTTCACATCTCGGGTAATGGTCGGCGGCATCAGAGTCCCAGTTTCTCGGCGAGGAAGTTCGGCACCTGGCTGATGGGCATGCGGGTCTGCTCGGCGGTGTCGCGGTCGCGGACCGTAACGGTGTCCTTGTTCGGCCCGTCCTCGACGGTTTCGCCATCGATGGTGAAGCAGTAGGGGCAACCGGCCTCGTCCATGCGGGCGTAGCGCTTGCCGACGGACTGCTTCGCGTCGTACTCGATGAGTCCGTACTTGCCGAAGCGCTGGCGCAGCGTGCGGTGCAGTTCGAGCGCGATCTCGGGCATGCCGCCTTTGGCGACGAGCGGGAACACCGCCGCCTTGATCGGCGCGATGCGCGGGTGGAAGCGCATGAAGAGCTTGCTGGGCCGCTCGGGGTCAGACGTGTACGCCTCGCAGATCAGCGCGAGCACGCCCCGGTCGAGGCCCGCGGCGGGCTCGATGCAGTGGGGCAGGTAGCGCTCGCCCTTGGGCTGGCCGTTGGGCGCGAGTTCACCACGGGTGGTGTCGAAGTACTCGAGCTTGACCTTCGAGTGCTCCTGGTGCTGCTTGAGGTCGAAGTCGGCGCGGTGGGCGATGCCCTCGAGCTCGCCGTAGTCGGGCGCGGTGAAGGGGTACTTGTATTCGACATCGGCGGTGCCGGCGCCGTCCTTGGCGTAGTGGGCGAGCTCATCGGTGTCGTGCTCGCGCAGGCGCAGGTTCGCGCCGGCGAGGCCGATCGACTCCCACCACGCCATGCGCGAGTCGCGCCAGAACTGGTACCACGCCTTCGCGTCGTCGGGGTGGCAGAAGAACTCGCACTCCATCTGCTCGAACTCGCGCGAGCGGAAGGTGAAGTTCCGCGGCGTGACCTCGTTGCGGAAGCTCTTGCCGACATTGGCGATGCCGAACGGAAGCTTCACGCGCGTGGTGTCCACGACATTCTTGAAGTGGATGAAGATGCCCTGCGCGGTTTCGGGACGGAGAAAAACCTTGTTCGAGTCGTCCTGCGTAAGTCCAGCCCAGGTTTCAAACATGAGCTTGAACGCCTGTGGTTCGCCAAGCGGTGCGCCACAGCGCGGACAGGGCTCCTGCAAACCGGTGGCGTGAAGTTGCTCTGTCGATATGTAACGCACCAGCTCCTTGAGATCCGGTGCGGCGTCGGGTTGACCCTGAACTCGTGTTGCCAAGAACGACAAGGTGACCTCTGTGTTCTTCACCAGTGCGAGATTCGGGGCGAGTTTCTTTCCCTTGCCTCTCGCCCACTTCATGAGGCGATCGCTGTCGATGTCGCCCGAGTGGGGGGTGAACTCCTGAAGCAACGAATTGAGCCACTCGGACTCGGTCAGAATGTCCCAAAGGTGATCGGCCCTGACGAAGTGACCGCATCCCGGACACTTGCGCATTGGGTCTGCGAAACCGGCCAAATGCCCGCTCGCTTCCCACACCTTCGGGTTCTGGATGATGCAGGTGTCCAGCGGCACGATCTCGACGGGTTCGCCGTCGGGGCCGGTCGCGCCCGAGCAGCCCATCATGATCACATCTTCCCACCACGCATCGCGCAGGTTCTTCTTGAGCTGGGCGCCGAGCGGGCCGTAGTCCCAGAAGCCGTTGATGCCGCCGTAGATCTCCGAGGCCTGGTAGATGAAGCCGCGGCGTTTGCAGAGCGACATGATGTCGTCCATCGACTTGTCGGCGTTGTCGATGCTCTTGGGGGCTTTCGCGCTGGCGGTCGCGTCGGACATGGGGGCTATCTCGCTGGTCGGCGCTGGGGCCGGGAGGGGTGGTCGGGCGATGAAGTGGGGGGACGATGATACCGCAGGCCGGGGCGGTACCGCGCCGATCCGGTCAATCCAGGGGCACATCGGCCCCGGCGCGGCTGGTTCCGGTCGATCCGGGAGCCGCGAACACCCGCCGGATCACATCCCGCCAACCGATCCGGTCGATCCGCTGCTGGACCTGCTCCTCGATGGTCTCGAAATCCTGCACCTCGGGGGCGAAGACGAGCAATCGGTCGGACCCGGTGGCCTTCGGGTCGACCTGCTCCAGCCCGAGCGAGCCGTCGCCGGTGACGCTCACGACCCAGCGCCCGGTGGTGAGGGAGCGGTAGATGGCCTTGCCGTAGCGGGCGGAGGCGTTGTCCCAGTCGATGGTGTCGAATGAGGGGTCAATGACCATGGCCTGGCTGGGCGGGGTCTGGGCGTCGAAGATCCGCCGGAGCCAGAGGCGTCCGTCGACGACGGCGTAGTCCACATAGATCTCGCCGCGCGGATCGAAGGGGGTGGGGATGGTTTTCGTGGTGCCATCGGCGGTGCGGATGTGGACGCTGAGGCGGTTGCCCGCGACGAGCAGTTCGGTGACGGCGGTGCGCCGGACGGCGGTGTTGTACTGGTCACGCAGGTTTTCGTAGTCACGCGCGAGCACTACGAGTCGCTCGAGGTAGACGGCGGCGGCGAGCAGGGAGCGGGCGACCGAGTAGGCGGTCGCGACACCGATCAGGGCAACCACGAGCAGCGACCCGGCGATGACAAGGCGCAGGAGCCCGAATCGGAGCAGCAGGGGTCTGGATGATTCACGCGCGGGCATGGTCGGGGCCTTTCAGAGCGCGCGACAACTTGTAGCGCCGCTCTTGAGGGCATATCGACAAAGATGAACACGACTGGCCAGAATGCCATGTACTCTCGGTATGCTTGGGTATGTGCCTATTTGTGTACATCGCCTCTGATCGGCCGCTGCCTGAGATCCCTTGGGACACCAATGCCCCCGGATTTCATGTCAAAATTTCGGGTATCGATACTGAACCGATCCGAGGGCATCTCCCTTACCCACATAAGGCGTACGCGGGCTCTCACGAGGGTTGCGGCTGCGGGTTTCAGTTCGGTGAGTATCCCGACCTTGAGAAACCGGAAGATGTGCAACTCGCACAAAAGTCCCGTGCTGAACTGGCTGCATATCTGCAGTCTCGCCTCACGCAAGGCGCACGGATAGCCCTTTACGCATGCTGGGACGGCGATCAGGAGAAGCCTGAACAACAACGATCGGTCATCAGCCCCGCTGAACTGTTAACGACAAAGACCTTCTTCCAAGAGCGAGAATTACTGCTAATCGAGAGAGGCCCTCGCTAAAAGAATTCGACTCAGTACCGACGCATCACACCGATGACGATGCCCTGGATCTTGCAGTCCTTGACCTTGATCGGCTCGAAATCGGGGTTGGCGGGCTGGAGGCGGATGTGATCGGCTTCCTTGAAGTAGGTCTTCAGGGTGGTTTCGCCGTTGGGGAGCAGGGCGACGACGCGGTCGCCGTTGCGGGCGGTGTCGCGCCGTTCGACGATGACATAGTCGCCGTCGAGTATTCCTTCATCGCGCATCGAATCCCCATCCACGCACAGGGCGTAGGTGGCGTTGACCCGTCCGACGGAGGGCCCGAAGAGCTCGGCGAGGTTCAGCTCATCGTTGTCCTCGAACTTCTCGATGGGGTAGCCGGCGGCGATCTTGCCGATCAGCGGGAAGCTGACGGGCTTTTCCTCATCCGGCAGCGCGACATTGCTGGCGATCGACAAAGAGCGTGCCTTGTTCGGTTCGCGCACTAGAGCGCCCTTCTTGATGAGGGCTTCCACATGCTCGAACACGGTGACCTTGCTGACGCCGAGCTCGTCGGCGAGCTCCTGCATCGTCGGCGAATAGCCACAGCGGACCCGAGAGTCGCGGATGAGACGAAGGATGGTGAGCTGTTTCGGCGTCAGATTCATGCGTTGGGGCCTCCGAGGCGGGTTGAACTGGTTTGAGTCCGGCTTTGAGTTCAGCGAGTTCGAGTGGTCGTGGTTGGGCGGGCGTGCTGCCAGCCAGCATCTGGTTCATTCGATGGGCCATGGCCCGGGTCTGTTCGAACACGGCGGACTGGCGACGCAGACGCCGGTCGGCGGTGTATCGCAGGCCCTCGTCGATGGCCCGTGATGAGAATTCGGCCCGGTCCGATGGCTCGGTGCGGGGCGAAAGGGTTCCCAGAGCCGCGCTGCGAGCGAACCGACGCAGGCGCATCCAGAGGGCGGTGCCTCCCTGGGAATCGGAGTTGTGCTGCTCGGTCGACTGGCTGGACGCGAGCGAGCGGGAGCGGTCGGAAGCGGGCGTGAACGAGCGGGTGAAGCTGCCGCCGGGCCCGAGGATGAGCAGAGGAGAATGCGTCATGGTGCGATGGCCTTCTGCCGGAGGGTGCGCTCAGCGCGCCGCCCGGCCTGGGTTCCTGCACTCGCCGCTCCGCAGCGAATCGTGTGGTCTGAATCCGCGGTTTTCACCGCACGAGCCCCAAACAAATCGGCTCTGGTCTGAACAATACCCGATCATCGGTCTAAAGCCAACCCTTTTGATGAAAATTTGAGAGGATTCTGTCAGGGAGCAGCGGGGAGGCGGTTTGGGGCCGTTCTCCTGCGTATTTCTGAGTCAGGGCTGGTGCAGCCGAGCGGTCAGGGCGATCAGGTTGCCTCGGCGCTCCACGACGCGCCGGAGTTCGAGCATGGTCAGTTCGGCCCGGATCCGGTGTGGTTCGAGCCCGCTGCTCCGGGCGATGTCCTCGATGCTCGCGGGTTCGGCGAGGGCCTCGACGATCGTTCGCTGGCATTCATTGAGCGTCGCGGGGTTCAGGATGGGCCGGGTGTCGGACGGGGCGGGGCTTGGGATGTGGCTCGTATCGGCTTGGAAGAAGCTGGTGTGGGTTCCGGCGTGCTGGAGGCGAGCCGCGGCTTCGAGGGTTTCGAGCACATGGGCCGGTTCGGTGACCAGGGCGGCTCCGCCCGAGCGGATCAGTTCCAAAGACCCGGCGGACGCGGGCGAATCGACGCGTCCGGGCAGGGCCATGACTTCCCGGGCGTGCTCCTCGACGGCGAGGCGGGCGGTGATGAGCGCGCCGCTGCGGAGCGGGGCTTCGATGACCAGAATGCCCAGACTCAGGCCGGAGATGATGCGGTTGCGGGCCGGGAAGTTCTCCTGGGCCGGTGGGGTGCCGGGGAGGAACTCGGAGATGACGGCCCCGCCGGATTGGACGACTTTGTCGAAGAGTTCGCGGTTTTCGGGCGGGTAGGTGTGTTCGTGGCCGCAGCCCATGGCGACGACGGTCTGCCCGCCGATGCGCACGGCGGCGCGATGGGCGGCGGTGTCGATGCCGCGTGCCCCGCCGGACACGACGGTCAGCCCGGCGGAGCAGAGCGCGCTGGCGAAGCGTTCGGCCTGTTCGATGCCGTAGGGCGTGCAGCGCCGGCTGCCGACGATGCCGACCCGCCAGGTCGGTTGTGTGCGCTCGAGCGTGCCCGCGCAGAAGAGCACGAGCGGAGCGTCGGGCAGGGTTGCGAGCAGCGGCGGGTAGCCCGGTTCGCCCAGGCCGATGACCGTGAGCCCCAGACGCTCGGCGGCGATGAGCTGCTTTTCGGCCTCCGGGCCGGATTCGCGCAGCCCGGTGCAGATCTTTCTCGCCAAGGCGGGGCCGATGCGATCGAGGGATTCGAGTTCGGATGGAGAGGCCTCGAGCACCGCGCGGACGGAGCCGAACCGCTCGAGGAGGCGTCGCGCGATGATCGGGCCGACCCCGGATGCCATACGCAGGCGCAACAGATCGAATGTGGAATGGGAGGCGATCACGGATATACCGTACAGATCGCAAACGGAAGATCCAAGCGCAAACTGGGCGTTGAGTGAAAAAATCTGCAATCAAAGCAAAAAAGAAAGAGCCCGCAGGGCTATGGCCGCTGCGGACTCTTTGGGGGGGGGGCAAATGAATCTGTTTCAGTATACAGATATTTTTGCTTGGTCCAGAGGAAGTCTGAAAAAATGCAGTTTTATGGGAAAATGCCGCGGAGCTTGTAGACATTGCCGATCTGGTCGAGGGCGGCGATGTACGCGGCGGTCCGCATGTCCACGCCGAAGCGGTGGCGGGCGAGCTGGACGCGACGGGCGGCGAGCACCATGTGGCGGTTGAGTTCCTCGTCGACGCGCTCGAGGTCCCAGTACTGGTTCGAGCGGTTCTGGATCCACTCGAAGTACGACACGGTCACGCCGCCAGCCGAGCAGAGGATGGCCGGGAGGACTTCGACGCCCTTGTCCTGCAGCACGCGCTCGCCGGCCGGGGTAGTCGGCGCGTTCGCCGCCTCGGCGACGAGCTTGCAGTTCATCAGGGCGGCTTTTTCTTCCGTGACCATCTGCTCAAGGGCGGCGGGGATGAAGACATCGACCTGCGTGGAGTAGAACTCTTCCTCGCTGATGGCCTCGGCCCCGTGCTTGGTCTTCTCGAACCCGGCGACGCCGCCGTTCGCGCGGACATGCTCATCGAGGGCGATCGCGTCGAGTCCGCTTTCGTTGATGATGGCCCCGGTGTGGTCCATGACGGCCTTGACCTTGCCGCCACGCTCGGCCCAGAGCTTGCCGGCCCAGGAGCCCACATTGCCGTAGCCGATGAGCGAGCAGCTCGCGCCCTTGATCTCGAGACCGATCTCGGGGAGCAGTTCGGCGAGCACATCGATGACGCCCTGACCGGTGGCTTTCTCGCGACCGAGCGAGCCGCCGAATTCGACGGGCTTGCCGGTAACGACGGCGTTGGCGTTGGGCTTGTCGGAGATCTCCATATAGGTATCAGCGAACCAGGCCATGACCTGGGCGTTGGTGCCGACATCGGGGGCGGGGATGTCGGTGTCGGGGCCGATGATGTCGGCGATGGCCGAAACGAAGCGCCGGGTGACGCGCATCAGTTCGCCCTCGGACATCTCTCGCGGGTTGCATTTGATGCCGCCCTTGCCGCCGCCGAAGGGGATGCGGACCAGCGAGCACTTCATGGTCATGAGCGCGGAAAGGGTCTTGACATCGTCGAGACTGACATGATGGTGGTAGCGGATGCCGCCCTTGTAGGGTCCGAGCGCGTTGTTGTGCTGGACGCGGTACCCCTTGAAGAGGGCGTGGTGGCCGTTGTCCATCTTCACGGGGAAGTGGACCATCACCTCGTTCTTGGGCTGCGCGAGGATGATCTGCACGCGATGGGGCAGTTCGAGGATCTCGGCGGCGTGGAGCATCGAGTCGATGGTCTGCAGATACAGATTGTCCGGGTCGCGCTCCATACCCAGCTCATCAAACACCGGGCTCCCCATGAGGTCTCTGCGGGGTGAGCGGATCGTTGCCTTTGACATGTCTTTGCTCTTCTTCGGTAAGGACAGGGGTGCAGCGATCCTCCCGCCAGAAAAGTGGGGCGGAGATCGCGTGGAAACAGAACCACAATGATCGGCGTGTGCCGTGAACCGCCATCATACCCCCGTCAGTCAAACGAAGCCGCTCGGGAGGGCGATCGGTGAGACGGATAAAGCGTTACACCGGGTTCCGAGGTGCCGCCCTGAACCGGCTCCAGCGTCCGGATAAGCCGGTTCGCCGGAAGGCCGGGCAGAAGGCCGGTCAGCGGGGCAGGCGTTCGAGGTCCTTGTCGTACCCGGCGATGACGATCGTGTCGTCGCCGCCCAGCCGGCTGGTGGGCAGGGGCACATCGACCACGCGGGTGTCGGCCGTGTCGACCCCCGAGGGCGCGGAGGCCTCGACGCGTCGCTTGATCGCCACGATCGTCACATTGAACCGCTTGCGCAGGTCCAGCTCGGCCAGCGTCTTGCCCTTCCAGTCGCCGGGGGTGGCCATCTGGACCAGCGCGTAGCCCTCGCCAAGTTCGATATGGTCGATCATGAACGGGCTGAGCAGCCGGTGCGACCAGCGGTCGGCCGATTCGTCCTCGGGGCTGACCACGCTGTCGGCGCCGATGCGCGAGAGGATCTTCGCCTGCATCTGGTTGGCGGCGCGGCTGATGACGCGCTTGACACGCAGCGACTTGAGCAGCGCGGTCGTGAGCGCGTTGGCCTCGAAGTTATGCCCGATGCCGACGACCGCGCAGTCCACCTGGTCCACGCCCTGCAGCTTGAGCGCCTGCTCGTCGGTCGCGTCGAGCGCGATGGCCAGCGTGACCTGATCGCGCAGCTCTTCGACGATGCGCCGGTCGGCGTCGACGGCGATGACCTCCGCGCCCGCCGCGGCGAGGTTCTTGGCCAGACGCGAGCCGAAGCGTCCGAGACCGATGACGGCGAATCGTTCCATGTGGGGCATCCTACCTTTTCCGCGGGATCAGTAGATCGGAACCTCTTCACTGGGGTACTCGACGCGCGGGCGGGCCTTCACGCGGGCGGAGATCAGTGCCGCGAGCAGCGCGAACACGCCGACGCGCCCGATGAACATCGCGACCGTGATCGTCGCCCTGCCGACGGGCGAGAGCTCATCGGTGATTCCCGTTGAAAGGCCGACGGTTGCGCACGCGCTGGTCGCCTCGAAGAGCACCTGCGTGAGACTCAACTCGGGTTCGGAGACGGTGAGGATGCCGGTCGTGATCAGCACCAGCATGAGGAACAGCACAACGATGGTGGCGCTCTTGCGCACGAGCGCATCGGGGATGGTCCGACCGAACGCCGTGGTCTGGTTCTGGCCCCGGATGTTCGACCACACCGTGAAGGCGAGGATCGCGAAGACCATCATCTTGATGCCGCCGGCGACGGAGATCGGAGAACCGCCGAGGAACATCGTGAAGATCAGCGCGAGCAGGGCCAGCAGGCCCATCTCGCCGGTCTCGATCGTGATGAATCCCGCGGTGCGGTTGATCGACATGAAGTGCGCGTCCAGCAGGATGAGCCGGAACGGCTCGTCGGTATGGGCAACCTCACTGATGACGATGAGCACATAGCCGATGAGGTAGGCGATCAGCGTCGCGCTGACGATGATCTTCGTGTTGAGATTGATGCGGATCAGGCGCCCGTTCTGATCCATTCGACGGTGCTTCAGCCGCGCGACCAGCACCTCCCAGCCGTTCTTCAGGACCGGGAAGCCGATGGAGCCCATGACGATCAGCGGCGCGATCACCAGGTGGGGGATCCAGTGATCGCGAAGGCCGATCATGCTGTTGTCGGTGGTGACGAACCCGGCGTTGGTGAACGCGCTGACGGAGAAAAAGATCGAGTGGTAAATCCGGTCGCCCGTGCTGACCATCTCCGCGGGCATGCCCATCCAGTTCTCCGGCCACGCGAAAAAGAGGATGGCCGCGCCCACGGCCTGCACGGCATGGGTGAAGATGATGATGAAAGTGACCAGGCGCTGGATCATGATCTGGCCCGACCAGCCCTGCTCGGTGCCCTCGGCCATCGACTGGGTGGCTTTCAGGCCGAACTGGCTGCCGAACAGACTCGCCAGCAGCGCACCGAACACGACGACGCCCAGCGCGCCGACCTGGATCCAGATCAGGATCACGATCTGGCCGAACCGCTCGAAACCCTCGCCCGTCGGGCGAACCACCAGCCCGGTCTGGCTGATCGCGCTCACGATCGTGAACGCCGAATCCAGCCACGAGATCTCCTGCCCCGGCGGCGTCGCGCGGGGCAGTTTCAGCAGCACCATCCCCACCATGCTGAACACCGCGAACGAGCCGATGAACACCAGCCCCGACGGGATCCGCGTCTGCACCAGGCGCAGGTAGCCCCGAACGATCGCCGTCAGCGCCAGGATCAGGAGCGCCCCCGCCAGCACGGGCCAGTACCAGAACATCACAGCGCCCGCGAGCGCGGTGATCCATTCCGGACGCGTGACCGCGAGGTATTCCTTCTGCTGGTCGGGTGCGGTCAGCTTCAGCCGTCGCTGATCGAGCACCAGCAGCAGGATGTAGCCGAACAGGAACAGGTTCTGCACGCCCAGCGCCAGCCACATCGGCAGCAGCGGCTCGCGCCAGCCCTCCATCAGCAGCGTCGGCACCACCGACAGCACGGCCAGCAGCCCACGCTGGCGCTGCCAGCGAAGCGGAGACGCGATGTTCCGGCGCAACCGCCGCTTCTGCTGGTCGGACACGGCGGACAGCGTACCCAACACCGTCGCCGGGCAACACCCCGCCTCCCTTTCCTCCATCACTCCTCGATCAGCCCCGCGCCGACTCCCGTATCGCGCTTCGGGCGCGCCGGTACGCCGAGACCACCCGGGCCGGGCTGACCCCGTGCATGTCCGCCACCCGTGCGATCGTGCGAGGCGGGTGTTCACCCAGCCCGAATCGGTCGCGCAGCAGCGCTGCTTCTTCCCGGTCCAGCCGATCCAGCGCGCCCGGCAGCGCCGGGTGGGCGTCCACCAGGAACTGCCACGGGGCCAGATCGCGGGTCCAGTCCTCCAGCTCCGCCCGCGCGGTGGTCGCCCGACCCGCGCCGCTCGCCGCTCGGATCCGTTCGAAGCTGGCCTGGTTCAACGCCCGCGCCAGTGCCAGCGAGACCGGCGAGGCCAGCCGCCCGAACCGCGTCACCGAGCGATCCGGGCGCACCGGGTGGAACGAGGCCACCGCACGGACCGTGGCCCGCATGGCCAGCGCGATCTGCGCCCGGATCTCTTCGGGCCGTGCGCTCAGCATCGGCGCGCCCAACCGCTCCTCAAGCGATCGCACAACCAGCGGGATCTGGCTCTCCACCAGCTTCCGGCGCAGACCCAAGGCCCATCGCAGGTCCGTCTCGGCTTCGTCAAGCTCCGTCGAAGCCACCATGCTCGTCGGCAGCGATGCGATCCGCTGCGATGCACGCACGAGCAGCAGCCAGTGTGCCGCGGCGGACTCCGCCTCCCGCTCAGCGTCCTCCGGCTGCTGACCCTCGATGGATGCCAGCAGGCCCCGGATCTCCAGAACCGGAGCCGAAAGAGGAAGTCGCCTCGCTCCTTCCGTGCCAAGCACGCTGGCGGCAACCGCTTCCGGATCGAATCCCTCGGGAACCGAGGGGGGCCCGATCTGCTCCCGCGCCTCGCGCAGTTTCGCCGCTCGCTCGTCGATCGCGATCCGCAGCACGCTCGCCCGCGATCGCCCGAACCGCTCGCCGATCAGCCCGGGCTTGATCCCCCAGTCCATGGCCCGCGCGATCGTGCGCGACTGGTGCCGCCCCAGTTTCCGCCGCACCCGAAAGACCGGGTGTTCTTCCGCCTCGTCCCGCCGCAGCAGCGCGCGGCGAACGGTCGCTTCGCTCCGGGCGCACTTCTCGCTCAGCCGCCGCGCGATCGTCGCGAAGCCCCACCCCATCCGCTCCCGATAGCGCAGCGCCCGCCGGTACAGCCAGTCGCGCTCGTCGCTTCCGATCCGCTCGAACGCCCCCGCCCGATCCAGTCGCTCGCCGAGCCGGTCCTCGAACGCCTCGGCGACGCGCTCGGCGAACCCCAGCCGCGCGAGTCCATCCGTACCCGTGTACCGACGGGCCACCAGCCCGCGCCGACGGTACCGCTCGATGGTCTTGCGGCTGACGCTCCAGCGCTCGGCGAGATCGTCAATCGAGGCGTACTCACCCTTGAGTTCATCCTCACGCAGACCCGCCGCGTCGCAGAGGTGTTCCAGCAGCGCGCTCAGGTCCTCGATCAGCGCGCTGCCGACGATCATCTCATCGGGCGCGTCCTTGGGCCGATACCCCGTGACCCGGAACACGATCCACTCCAGCGGATAGGTCGTGGGCGCTTCCACCTCCAGCGCGAGCGACTCGACCCGCTCGATGCAGCGCAAGAGCGCCCCGCGGGGCGCATAGCGAAGATCCGACACGAGGTCGGAGAGCGCATCGAGCCGGATGGAAGAAAGCCGCGGCACGGGATCAGACTACCCGAACCCTCCGCGCGATCGCTCAGATCACCGCCCAACGCGTCGGCTCGCGATGCGCGATGATGCCGAGCGCCTCACACCGGTCGAAGAACTCCTCGACGGCTTGGCGGTGCCGGTCGGTCATCTCGTATCGCAGCAGTTCGCCCAGATAGGTCCGCGCGGTTCCCAGGGGCCAGCCCCGCAGCGCTGCCCGCTGACCGACGATCCAGTCCAGGCGCGTCAGGTTGTGCCGGCGCTGCCGGTCCAGCACCCGTGCGATCGTCCGAAGACGCCCCTCCTCCACCGCCCCGGCGCGGCACATCCACGCCGCGTACACGAACGGCAGGCCCGTCAGTTCCTTCCAGGCCTCGCCGAGGTCCAGCTGGTGCGGGTACAGCGCCGCCGGAGGCGAATCCGTGATCACCTTGTCCCCGATGATCAGGACCGACTCCGGCCAGTCCGCGTCCGCGACCGACTCGCCACGATCCGTCCGGTGCTCGTCCACATCAAAGTCCCTGACCTCCGGCAGCGACCCGGTCCGTTCATTCAGGATGATCCGCGCGAGCGCGACCGAGGTGTGGCTGTCCACATCCGCGTGCAGCGTGCGGATCTTCTCGATCGGGATCCGCGAGAAGATCCGCACGGTCATCGTCGGTCCGTCGCACCCGATGATGCTCGCCGGCACGATCTCCAGCGGCTCGGTCGAGCGCTGGTAGTCGATGATCGAGGCCAGCGCGAGTTCCACCTCGCCGCCGAGCAGCAGATCGATCAACCCGCTCGGGGCCGTGAGCGTCAGTTCGATGTCGCCGAGCTTGCCCAGCCCCTCGATCAAGGGCAGTGTGTTCAGGTAACTCACCGCGCCAACCCTGGCGGGCAGCCAAGGAGTGGGGGCGGCATCGGCATCGGCTTCGGGAGCGGTGGGGGTGTTCGTCATGGCTCTGCTACTCTAGGTCGCTCGCGCCCAGATTGGGTGCCATCTATGAGCAAGCCGTTGTCAAGAGGTGATGCGGGAGGTTTCGCGGG
>CBFGVX010000011.1:0-57947 GCA_965652425.1 uncultured bacterium
CGCTCCCACCAGCGACCTCCTTCATCATCGGGAAATCCGGGATGATCGATGCCTTGCCGAACGACATCGCCAGGACAATCGCCCCACTGGTCAGCATATCCCGGTACGGGAACACCACCGCGTCCGCGGCGTTGAGATACACCTGCACATCCTCGTCATCGACGAAACCGAGAGCGAGGCGGATTCGCTCATCGTGTGCGGCGGCTTCCCGTACCTCCCGCTCATAGTCGACACCCATCGTCCTTCCGGCGACGAGCAACACAACATCCCGATCTTGCACCGCACGAAACGCTTCAATGAGTTCGGAGACGCCCTTGTATTTGCGAACCGCACCGAAGAACAGCAAGACCGGAGCATGGACAGGGATGTCCAATCGGGCTCGGGCTGACGCCCGGTCGAGATCGTTCGGGTACGCGTCCACATAATTCCCGTGCGGGATGACCCGCATTCGGGACGCGGGGATTGAGAATGTGTGTTTCACCAACTCCGCGGCAGCTTCAGTGTGCGCGATCACAGAATCGGCAGCCGACGCGACCGTTGTGCTGACGAAGCGATCCCGGCGGGGATTGATTCGCTCATGACCCTGCAGATTGTGCACGGTCCACACGACCCGCCCACCGCGCCCTTTGAACGCGGCGAGATCGCGCCGAAATTTCAAGAATGCCGGCGGAAATTTCCAAAGCGGGGTGCTCTGAGCCCAATGGTGCGTCCAATGAAAATGCAGCACATCTGGGGACTCCTTGTCAACCAGTTCCCCGAGCCGCCATGTCCAATGCGTTCCCGCGCATTCGACCCCCGCACGCGATAACCCGTCCAGCAGCATGCTCTGGTACGGGTTCGCCTTGTCGAATGGGAGGTGGATGGCTTTCATGGCTAGGTTCCAGCAGGCTTCGAGTGAGCTGGCGTGCAGTTTGCTCTGGCTAAAGCGCGCACCGCAGGCAAGGCCGCCCTGATCTGCCTGCGGACTGATTCAGTTTCGCTGAGCATGTTCGCCGCAGCATCGGCAACGCTGGATATATCCCCTTCGATCGATCCGGTCATCTGATAGGACGAATTGAGCCCGAAAAAACTAAGCAGTCCTTGTACTTTTCCTTGGTAGTCTAAAAACAGCGATGGTACCTCAGCTCCGAGAGCAGCAATTCCGCAGTGCATTCTACCGGTCACCAAGAGATCGCAATGACGAAGAATCTCTTTGACTTCGTCCGGCGAGGTCTCATGAGGCATGACATAGCTCAGAAGATGACTTGCTGCGCTCGCTGCATCTCGACAGACATCAAAGTCGCTGTAGGCCCCGCGGGTATCGTGAGAAAGCAGCAAGTACACCACATCAGCATTGTTTGACAACGATTGCATGACGCCAGAAACAAACGATCTCATAGCATGCTGCCGTTCGATGGGATTCTGATTGGGGCTCGCAGGCATCGCATGGGGGTTCGGGCATATGGCGATGACTCGCTTTCCGTGGGATCTATGGGCAGCGAGAAAATCTACCGCTTTGGAAACGCGTTCCGTCATGCCGGAAGCGGGCAGCAGAAACGCCAGATCGGCCACCTGATGCACTTTGCTGCCCATGCGGGAAATCCGTTCGTGAGACTTCGGATCACGGGCGCAGACTCGGACATCAGGGTGCAGTCCTTGAATCGCGCGTCGTATTTCGGGCTGCGGGTCGTCTCTCATGCTAAACCCGCAAAGAGTCGCCGGAACTCCGAGTCGAGCGCAGAAGTCTGCGAAGTGAAGCCGTGTGAGTGATCTTTCCAGTGAATACTTTCCGTCGAGTACATCTGCGCCGATTACGTACACACCGGATACTTGGCGGAGCGCTTTCCGAAATCGCATGAGATTGGATGGGTGCATCGAGAGTTGCGGGCCGTTGAACTCGTCGCCGATGTCTGAGAAGTCATCGTCTGGATGGACTTTGCACACCCGCGTGGTCTCGCCTCTGGATTCATGTAGTAGTTGCCTGAGACCAAGCATCATCGCAAGGTCCCCCAAGCTCCCGCGAGTATGTGTTGGTACGATCAATGCGTACTGTGAATCTTGGCTTGCCTGAATCTTGGGAATGCTGATCGGGCGCGAGATGTAATACTTGATCCGGTATTTCATTTGGATTATGTTCATTTTTCGTTCTCGATGATTGACGCCGATCGGTTCAGGACTATCCCCTTCATGAGTGAAACGCTGTCGTGTACCAGGCCTCGCCAGTGGCTGCTGAATGCGTACGCTGCGAGGTAAGCACCTGCCCAGAGACCAGCGCACAGAGGGATCCTCGGCCATGGGTGTTCCCCTGTGATACTCTCGATGCCCGCGGATATCACGATGGTGCCGATTGCGATCGCGATGCTTGGGAAAACATCTCTGGTGATCCGCGAACTCCTTATCCCTTCGGTTTTGCCAAGATAGAAGATGAGTATGGGCATACGCAGCAGCACGCCAGATGCTGCGTATGCGATTGCTACACCTTCAATGCCAAAGGGCAGCCCTGCAACGATCGAGACGACCGAGATGAGCGCATTCAGCATACCACTCTTCAGCAGCAGATCCGTCCGGCCCTGGGTGATGAACATGTTTCCGCACTGGCCGAGTACCAACTGATAGACGCAGACGAGCGCGAGCCATCTGAAAACATCTACCGCCTCCAGCCACTGATGGCCCAGCATGATCGAGATTACTTCACGCGAGAATATTGCCAGCAACGCCACCATAGGCGGGAACAGGGTTGCCATCAGGCGGAGTATGCGCTTTGCCGCTCGTTCATAGCGGATTGGGTCATCCGCAAGTCTGCTCATTACGGGTACGAATACGGACGATATCGGTGCGTTTACCTGCTTGACGGGCATGAGCAATAGTCCGTACGCCTTAGCGTACAGGCCTAAGTATGCGCTTCCCCACGCGTACCCGATCAGGACATTGTCGGCGTTCCTGGCCCAGTAGTTGATGAACTCGAAACCAGTGAGATTGCCGCCGAATCTCAGCATCTCGCCGACGCCGCTGTCGCGCTTTGGCTGTCCCGGCCTCCAGTCGCAGAGTACCCAGACCATCAGCGCATTTGCCAGGCCGGCCGCGGCGGTCATGCCGACCAGCGACCAATACCCGAACCCCACGAGCGCCATGACAATTGCGACTGCGATCCCGACGGTCATGGTCACAATCTCGATAACCGCGAGGGCCTTGAAGCGCATCTGACGCCGGAGTAGGGCCTGATGCTGGACCGTGAATCCGGCGAAGAGCATCGTTCCGGCGAGGGCCAGCGTCACCCAGACCAGGCGCGGCTCGGAATAGAACGCCGCGATCGCAGGGGCGAGGGCGGCGACGACGAGCATCACGGCGGCGCTGAGGGCGACATTGATCCAGAACAGGGTGGAGACCTGGTCGTGGGTGATGTCCTTGCGTTGGACGGTGGCCATGGACAGGCCCGCGTCCTTGAACATGGCGACGAAGCCGACGATGGCGGTGACCATGGCGATGAGGCCGAAGTCGCTGGGGAGGAGGAGTCGGGCGAGGACCATCGTCGAGCCGATCTGGAGCACGAACTTGATGGCCTGAGACGACAGCGTGACCGCCCCGCCGCGGACCGATCGCCCTTTGAGGTCGCCGAGGAGGTGGCCGGTCTCGAAATGCCGCGCGTACCGGTGTGGCGCGGCGGCCGGTTCGGGAAGTGCGGGATCGCGATTCATGGCATTCTCGCCTCATCGTCGAGAACGATGCCGGCAAGACGAGATTGGAGCGGGGCAGGGTGCATATTTGGAGATAATCAGCGCGGACGGAGAGCGGAGAGCGGTAAAGGTACCCTATCCACATCGGGAACATTGGCCTAGGACTGTTCTGGCTGTGGTCGATGTCGGCGATTCTTTGAACCCGATCGGTCTGATGGGGTTCGGCTGGATGTGGCGAACGAGCCGAGTCACGCGCGTGGGGCAAGATGGCATCGGGTATGCTGAGGGGCTACGCTCTGGTTCGGCCGCAGTTGGGTAAGTCAGGGGCAATTGAGGCGACCTGGGCAGGAAAATCGCCGAAGAGTGGTGAGATGATGACGGGTTCAGAGCAGATCATCACGCCGCGTGTGCCGCGATCGTTTCGCGTCCGTATAACCCGTCGGCTGCGTCAGCTGTGGTTCCGGGTGTGGCACAGCCGTCGGTATGGGTACTGCGGTGGGGGTGCTTTTGTGGATCGGCCGTTCCTGCTGACCGGGCCGAGTCACATGAGGATCGGGGCGGGTGTTCATATCTGGCCGTGGGCCAGGATCGAGGCGATCGCCGGTGGTGCATCGGGCACTTTGATCGAAATCGATGAGGGAACGTCGATCCAGCCCTTTCTTCACATCGGAGCAGCGTCTGGGGTGAAGATTGGGAGAAATTGTCTGTTTGCTTCGCATGTCTACATCACGGATCACGATCATGACTGGCGTGACGGTGCGATTCCGGCTCTGCTCCAGAAGACACTGATTGCCAGCCCGGTTGCCATCGGAGACGGCGTTTGGCTCGGAGAGCGGGTCTGTGTTCTGAAGGGCGTCACGATCGGGGACGGGGCGATCGTTGGCGCGGGATCGGTGGTGACCAAGGACATACCGGCGCGGTGCATCGCGGTCGGTTCGCCGGCCCGGGTGGTGAAGCGATGGAACGATGAGACTCGCGAATGGGAGAGTGTGCGATGAGCGGCCGCTCGCTGGTCATCGTGGCGTACTACTTCCCTCCCGATGGTGGAGCGGGTGCGCAGCGGCCCTTGAAATTCGCAAAGTATCTCTCTCAGGCGGGTTGGCGAGTGACGATCGTGACGCATCCTGGAGAGGCGGAACAATCGTGGACGAGGCCTGAAGATCGCTCCCTTCGCGATGAGTTGGAGAGTGACTTTTCCGGCCAGGTCATCCGTGTGCCGATTCCGGATAGCAAGCCGCAAGGCGGAGCCATCGACGAGATGGAGGGCTGGTCCGTATCTACGGCTGAGGTGGTGAAGGAATTGATACAGCGGGGAGGTGTCGATGCTGTGATATATACGATGTCGCCATTCTCGCTTGTCCGTTCTGCGGATTTGGTTCGCCGGTCGTGTCCGGGTGTGCCGGTCATTCTGGACTTTCGAGACCCGTGGGCGTTGGATGGGTGGCAGGCTCAACCGACGAAATGGCATTGGAATCGACAGTTCCGGCTCATGAAGAGTGCCATTGAGGCTGCGGATGGTGTGATCGCGAACACACCGGAGTGCGGCCGGCTGTTTCGTGAGAGTTTTCCGGGATTGGATGGAGATCGGCTTGCGGTGATCACGAACGGGTACGACGCAGCTGATTTTCAAGGCAACCCGGGTGCGCCATCACTCTGGGACCCTGACGACTGGGATGTATTGCGTCTGGTGTTTTCCGGTTCGCTTTGCACGCGGGTGTTGAAGTTTTACAGCGGGCTTCGCGGGCGAGTGAAACGGGTGATCGGATATGCCCCGGAACGGATCGACTATTCCGGCCGGACGCTCATACATCTGATGGACGCGGTCAAATGCTTGCGCGAGAAGGGTGAACCGCTGGCGGACCAGATCCGTATCGAGGTCATGGGAGTTGAGGATGCGGCGGATCGGGAGTCTGTGGAGCGTGCGGGGATGATCGATTTGGTGCGGTTTCACGGGTATGTGCCGCACGATGAGTCGGTGCGTCACATCCGTCTTGCAGATGCGTTGCTGCTGCCGTTGCACGGGCTGCCGCCGGGGAAGCGGAGCAGGATCGTGCCGGGCAAAACTTACGAGTACCTGGCGACGGGACGGCCGATCCTTGGGCTGCTGCCTCAAGGTGATGCGCGGGAGTTCGTCGAGTCGAGCGGTCGAGCTGCGATCGCCGATCCTTGCGATCCGGAATCTATTGCAGTGGGGCTCAGGCGAATTCCGGATTTGGTCAAACGCTTCTCGCTCGGATTCGGTCCTGATCCGTCTGTGCAGAGATTCGAGCGGGCTCGATTGAGTGGGGAACTGGAGAAGTTTGTGCTCAGCATCTGCGAGGGGTCATCATGATCCATGTGATCTCCCAGATGGCTGGAGACAATCTTCAGTTCGCGAACCAGACAAATCTGCATCCTGTCGGTGGGAGCATTCTGTTTCTTTCCGTGCTCGCGATGCTCGTTCTTCCTCGCAAACACGCGGTCATTCCGTTGCTTGTTCTTCTTGCTGCAATTCCGAGTGCTCAACGCATCAGCATTGCCACTCTGGACTTCACACTTATCCGTCTGCTCATACTCGCGGGCCTGGCGAGGGTGACGTTGCGATCAGAATGGACCGGGTTCAGATTGTGCAGAGCCGATTACTTCGTGCTCGGATGGGCCGTCGTGGGTGTGCTGGCCTATGCCATCCAACTCGGGAATGTATCAGCGGCGATTACCCGCGGTGGTTACATGATTGAGGCGGCGGGCGGTTACTTTCTTGGACGGGCGTTAATACGAGATCTTGCAGCGCTGAAGCAAAGCGTTGTTTGGCTAGCGATGGTCGCAGTGCCTGCCGCGTTGTTTTTTCTAGTAGAAAAAAGTACGGGACGAAATCTCTTCTCTGTATTTGGTGGTGTCCCTGAAGTCACGGAAATACGCCAAGGGAGGCTTCGCTGTCAAGGGCCGTTTTCGCATCCGATCATGGCGGGTGTCTTCTGGGCATCACTACTACCGCTAGTTGCTGCCATCTGGTTCACTAGCGTGTGGCTTCGTCCATTGATGCTCATCGGGGGGCTTGCCGCAGGATTCATAGTGTTCGCAAGCGGATCGAGCACACCCATCATGGCAGTGCTCTTGGGCGCAATTGCGTTTTGTTTGTATAGGTTCCGATCATTCACGCCCTACATTCGTTGGACTATTCTCGCGATCATTCCTGTGCTCCACCTGGTGATGAATCACGGGGTTCATCATCTCTTGGCTCGGATCAATGTAGTCGGTGGCTCAACCGGATGGCATCGCTATCACCTCATGGACAAGGCCATGAAAAATGTTCATGAATGGTTTCTCGTCGGCATACCCTCTACCGGTCATTGGGGCTGGGGTCTCCGAGATGTTACCAATCAATATGTGCTCGAGGGTGTTCGCGGGGGAATGCTCACTCTTGCACTATTTGTGGCATTTCTGATTGCGGCATTTGTGTACCTTAGCCGTTCGATACGGAATGTACAGTCTTCCGAATATCGTCTTGTGCTGTGGGCCTGTGGCGCCGTTCTCTTTACCCACTGCTTGAATTTCATCGCTGTGTCCTACTTCGGGCAGATGACAGCTGCGTTTTTTGTGTTCAGCGGGGCAACCGTGAGTTTGGCTGTAGGTGCGGCTGCATCTACGTCGGTGTCCAACTCCGCCGAGGCTGCTCCGGTTCGCGTCCAGCGCTTTTTCGAATCTCCTGCTTCACCGGAACTGACTGGTGCCTGACACTATGCTGTCCATCTTGATCATCAGCTGCAACACGCGTGACATGACGCTTGAGTGCATCCGTTCTGTCTTCGAGCAAACTACGCGGACTGCCTTTCAGATCATCGTTCTCGACAACGCGTCGGCCGACGGCTCGGCTGACGCGATCGAATCGGAGTTCGGGTCGCGCGTGCGGCTCATCCGCTCGGAGGACAATCTTGGCTTCGCTGGTGGGAACCGCGAGGCCGCGAGGCATGCGGGCGGTGAGTACCTGCTTCTGCTCAATCCGGATACGGTCGTGCTCGACGGGGCGATCGACAAACTTTTAGACTTTGCGCAATCATGCCCGCAGGCGGGCATCTGGGGGGGGCGGACCGTGTTCGCCGATGGTTCGCTGAATCCCGCATCGTGTTGGTCGCGGCAGACCTTGTGGTCGCTCACCAGTCAAGCTTTGGGGCTGACCTCACTGTTTCGCAACAGTTCAGTCTTCAATCCGGAGGGGCTCGGCGGCTGGGACCGCGAGGGAGTGCGCACAGTCGACATCGTATCCGGGTGCTTCCTGCTCATCAGGCGTGAACTCTGGGACCACTTGGACGGCTTTCACCCGGACTTCTATATGTACGGTGAGGAGGCCGATCTCTGTTTGCGTGCTCGATCATTTGGAGCCCGTCCGGTAGTGACGGCTGCCGCAACCATCATCCACTATGGCGGGGCAAGTGAATCTCTTCGCACCGATAAATTCAATCGACTGCTTGCAGCGAAGATGCTCCTCATCGACCGTCACTTTGTGCCGGGTACTCGTCTCATTGGACGAGTTCTTCTCGCACTTTGGCCTTTATCAAGGTTAATTGCACACCAGACGATTTCGATTATCACGGGGAAGGCGTCGGAGTCCGCACTAGTTTGGGGGTCTGTATGGCGAGAACGCAGAATATGGGCGAAGGCCCGGTTTGTGAGATACGACAGAGGTACGTCCCCGCGGGTAGTCATGTCCGAGCGAGGAGCAACCGAAAAATGATTCCCGACGAAGCGATGTGTCAAACATACCCCGAGTCTATTGCCGAACGCTTTCAAGTTGCGGTTCAGAATACCTGGTTGTGGTTGCATCGGCATCGGTCAGTAGACTGCGACGTGTGCCAGTGTCACGTGGAAAGTGGCAACGGAGTGCGCTCGTGCTTTCTGTAATTGTCCCAGCCCACAACGAATCGGCCATGATCATTGAATCACTCCGCATGCTCGTGGATGGGGTGGATCCAACGATGATCGAAGTACTTGTCGTTTGCAACGGCTGCGTGGATGACACCGCTGCCCGCGCGAGGTCGGTGGACGGGCCAATTCGCGTTCTTGAAACAGCGAATGCTTCCAAGGCTATGGCTATCAATCTTGGGGCAGAGCACGCGAGGTTTCCCCAGCTTGCTGTGTGCGACGCAGATGTCCGCATTCGCAGTAAAGACCTCATGTTGCTCTCAGAGGCTCTTCGGGAGGAGTCAGTTCGTGCCGTGGCTCCAGCTGTGCGTACGGTTTACGAGAGCGGCACGTCTTGGATTGTCCGCGGCTACTATCGCTTTTGGATGTCATTGCCGTACGTGAAGGAGGGAATGATGGCGGCGGGCGTCTACGCACTTGACGCCGAGGGAGTTCGTCGAGTGCTTCCGCTGCCGAAGATTATCGCCGACGATGGGTTTGTTCGTGCTTCGTTCTCCAGTGCTGAGCGCAAGGAAATCGGGGCGGCGATCTCTGAGGTGCGAGCACCGGTCGGTTCGTCTGCTCTTGTTCGGATCAAGACGCGAAGCCGATTGGGTCAGTATGAGTTAAGGGGGCTCCGCCCTGATTTACACGACGCTGAGACGAGAGATCGCGACTACTTTAGACTTATCGCGAGTTTACTAAGATCTCCGGCACTCTGGCTACCAGCGGCTATTTACTTGTACATCAATCTCTGGTCCCGGTGGCGGGCGCGCCGCCAGTTGCGGAAACGGACCGAGTATGTTTGGGAAAGAGACGACTCGTCGAGGAGTCCGGTCGGGGTGTGGGCACCCTCCAGAGAAGATGATCTGGAAACGAATGGAGATAGCTAGTCGTGTGCGGGATAGCTGGCTATATCGACTTTCGAAGTGCCGATCCGGATCGCGCGAGGCTGTCAGCTATGAAGCAGGCACTTCGCCGACGAGGTCCGGATGACGCGGGGATCTTCGTCTCCGGTCCGTGCGCATTCGTTCATACTAGATTAAGCATCATCGACCCCGCTGCGAGTTCTCAGCCGATGGCGTCGGGCGACGGGCGTTATGTGATTGTCTACAACGGAGAGCTCTACAATTATCGTGAGTTGCGATGTGAATTAGAGGGCCAGGGGGTTCAATTTAATACTCAAGGGGACTCAGAAGTCGTATTGGCGATGATCGCACGCCACTGGGTTGATGCGCTGCGTCGCTTCGACGGGATGTTCGGAATCGCAGTCTGGGACGAGCTTGAGCAGCGGCTCCTGCTCGCCCGCGACCCTATTGGCGAGAAGCCGCTGTTCATCTCGCAAACGGACGGCAGGCTGATCTTCGCAAGCGAAGTACAAGGCGTTCTTGCAGGCCTAGAGGCCACGCCCAGTCTGAACATGAACTGTGTCCGTCAGGCACTACGCTTTAGAGCATTGTACGGCACCGAGACGCTATTTAATGGCATAGAGCAGTTGCTGCCTGGAGGCTGGTTCGAATTCTCCGCAAACGAGCGATCTGTTGGCCGGTTTTTTTGTCTTCGACACGAAGTCGAACGCGCTAGAATGACGACTAACGGGCATGAGGACTCAGAGCTAATCGATCGGGGGAGGGAACTGTTCGTCCAATCGGTGCGCGAACGGATGGTGGCCGATGTGCCTGTGGGGGCATTCCTGTCGGGTGGTCTTGATAGCAGCCTCATCGTTGCAACGATGCGGGCCCTCTCACCGGACCATGAAATCAACACATTCTCCGTGGGCTTCGAAGGAGATCCGAATTCGGAGTTGCCGTTCGCTGCGGATGTCGCAACTGCGCTTGAAACCCGGCATCACGCGATTCGCGTTTCGCCGACGGACTTCATCGAGCGACTTTCGGAACTCTCTGTGTGTCGGGGTGGCCCGGTCAGCGAACCAGCAGACGTAGCCATCGCATGTATGAGCCGCGAAGCGAAGAAGTATGTCAAAGTGGTTCTGTCCGGAGAGGGTGCCGACGAGTTGTTTGCGGGGTATCCGAAGTATCGATTTGCTGATGCAGGCGTTGGTCTCAGGTCGGCCGTTCGCCTCGCCGAACCTTTGCGACTCATTGATCTCGCCAGACTCATCGGGCTGCCGACAAGGCGTGCTAGAATCGCTCTGCGCGCGTTGTCCGGCAAGACCGAACTGGATCGCTTGGTGAGTTGGTTCAGTTATACGGATCGTGCGTTGTTACGGTCGTGGTTTCCGAGCATCGATTGGTCAGACGACGCGTGGTCAATGACGACCGCATTCCAAGCAGAGGTACTCCGCGAGGCTTCGGGGCTCTCGTGTTTGGGACGGATGCAATACCTAGATGTCGCGACCTGGCTGCCTGGGAATCTGCTTGAGCGCGGGGATCGCATGACCATGGCCGAGGGGCTGGAGGCCCGCCCCCCGTTTCTCGACACGGAATTGGTCGCGTTTGGACTGGCACTGCCCGACCGGCTCAAGTTTCGGTCGGGCATCGGCAAGAGGATTGTGCGACAGTGGGCCGAGTCGATTTTGCCGGCACACATAGTGTCAAGGCGTAAGTGGGGCTTTCGTGTCCCTCTAGGCAAGTGGTTTCGCGAGGATCTCAAAGAGTGGCTCGGTGAAGCGCTACTAGCGGATGACGGATTTTGCGGCGAGTTCGGAAGCCAATCGGCGATTCTCAGGTTGCTTGAAGAGCATTGCTCTGGAGCCCAGGATCACGATCTCACCCTTTGGACGCTGCTATCCACCGACATATGGTATCGCACCGTGATCCAAGGGCGTTCACCGCTTACCGTCTCGTAGAGGCTCCCCATGACCACCCTCATCACCGGCGCCGCCGGGTACATCGCGTCTCACGCCGTTCGCCGCATGCTCGCTGCGGGTCATCGTGTGGTCGGGCTGGATGACCTCTCGCGCGGCAATATCGAGGCCATTGAAGCAATCCGGCAACACGACCGGCACGGGGACCGGCTGGCCTTCGTCGAGGGCTCGATCTCCGATCGAACCCTCGTCGAAGCGGTCGTCCGAGAGCACGGCGTCACGAGCGTGCTGCACTTCGCGGCTCTGGCCTATGTCCGCGAATCCGTCGAGGTGCCGCTGCGCTACTACGAGAACAACACCGCCGGATCCATCGCGCTGCTCCAGGCGTGCGACGCCGCGGGGACCGTCGAGCGGTTCGTGTTCTCGTCCACCTGCGCGACCTACGGCGAGCCGCCGACCGACCTCATCCCGATCACCGAGCACTGCCCTCAGCACCCCATCAACCCCTACGGTCACTCCAAGCTCGCCTTCGAGAAGGTTCTAAGGGATTATTCGGCCCTGCGGGCGAACAAGATCCAGGACGGCAGCCGCCCGTTCGCCGCGGCGATTCTCCGATACTTCAATGTCGCCGGGTCGGGTCGCGACGGGGTCATCGGCGAGGACCACGACCCGGAAACGCACATCGTGCCGATCGTGCTCCAAGCGGCGCTCGGTCAACGGAGCCATATCTCCATCTTCGGGACCGATCACGACACACCCGACGGGACCTGCGTGCGCGACTACATCCATGTCGAGGACCTTGTGGACGCGCACGCCGCGGTGCTCGAAGCGATTGAGCCGGGAGCCGGGGGGGCTGCCGAGCCGCGGGTCTATAACCTCGGGCTCGGGCGGGGGATCTCGGTCCGGGAAATCGTGGATGCTGCCAAACGGGTCACGGGTGTGGACTTTGAGGTGCGGGATGCCCCACGCCACCCGGCCGATCCGCCCGTGCTGTTCTGTGATGCGAGCAAAATCACCCGCGAACTGGGGTGGAGCCCGAAGATCACCGATCTGGACGAGATCGTCCGCACCGCCTGGGATTGGATGCGAGCGCATCCGGATGGGTACGGGCGGTAGATTTGTCCGATCGCCGCGTGCTTCAGGTAGACCGCTCCACCCATGACGACCTATCCCGCCAAACCCAAACGCGTCCTCGCCATCGCCTCCGGTGGCGGGCACTGGGTGCAGCTTCTGCGGCTGCGACCGGCCTGGGAGGGCTGCGCGGTGACTTATGCATCGGTGCGATCTTCGTACGCTGAGGATGTGCCCGGCGAGCGATTCGTGGCTGTCCCGGATGCCACGCGTTGGGACCGGCTGAAGCTGCTGTGGATGATGATCCGGGTGGCCTGGCTGGTTGGGCGACTCCGCCCGGATGTGATCGTCTCGACCGGCGCGGCTCCGGGGTATGTGGCCATCCGGCTCGGCAAAGTGCTGGGCTGCCGCACGGTCTGGCTGGACAGCATCGCGAATGTCGAAGAGATCTCCATGTCGGGGCAGAAGATCGGCCCGCACGCGGACCTCTGGCTCACGCAGTGGGAGCACCTGGCAGCCGACCAGGCCTCCGGCGAGGCCGGTCCTCATTGGAAGGGGTCGGTGCTCTGATGGAGACCGCGTCTGCCAAGCCGCTCAAGATTTTCGTTACGGTCGGCGCCCAGATGCCGTTTGACCGCCTCGTTCTGGGGGTGGACCGGTGGGCTTCGGCGGCTTCGGGGTGTCAGGTTTTTGCCCAGATCGGCCCTGATGCACAGAAACCCGCACATATCAAGTGGACGGAGTTTCTGGAGCCACCGCAGTTTCGCGAGCGCGTGCTCGGCTCGGATGTCCTGGTGGCCCATGCCGGGATGGGATCCATCCTCACGGCCCTTCAGTACGGCAAACCGGTCCTCGTGATGCCCCGGCGGGGCTCGCTCCGGGAAACCCGCAACGATCATCAGGTGGCGACGGCGGAGCGGTTCAAGGCCCTCGGGAAGGTCGCCGTGGCAATGGACGAATCGGAGCTTGCTGGGGAACTGGACCGCCTGCGGGGGCTGCGGTCGGTGGACCGGATCTCGGAGTTCGCCTCGGATGACCTGATCCGGGCCCTTCGGGATTTCATTCACTCGGCGTGAGTCCGCTGCGCAACGGGTTCGAGCCGGTGGGGCGTGGTCGCTACAGCCGGATCAGAAATCCCTGTTCTCGCGCTCAGGACTGCCCCAACCCCCACGCTGATGCCGATGCCTGTCATAATCAGGTTCTGTTCGCGCGACCGGAGGAGACGGGGGCCGCGCGATCGTTGCGAGATCGGTCCGATATCCGGGCCTGCTTCGTCCGCACCATATTCCACCCGCCCCCCCGCGCATCGACCAGGAGTTCATTCATGTCGACCACGACCGCTTCCGCCGACACTTTCAGCCGGCTCATGGACAAAATCGAGAACCGCACCGCGGTGTGCGGCATCATCGGGCTCGGCTATGTGGGCCTGCCTCTGGCCGGGGCGCTGCATGACGCCGGGTTCCCGGTCGTCGGCTTCGATGTCGATCCCAAAAAGATCACCATGCTCAACGCCGGCGAGAGCTACCTCAAGCATCTCGGCGAGGAGCTCGCCACGGGGCTGAGCGCCTCGGACCGGTTCGAGCCCACCGCCGATTTCTCCCGGCTTGGTGAGTGCGATGTGATCATCGTCTGCGTGCCGACCCCGGTCGGGCGGCACCTCGAGCCGGACCTGAGCTATGTGCTCGATACCGCCCGCGCGATCGGCCGGACCCTTCGCAAGGGCCAGCTCATCTCGCTCGAATCCACGACCTACCCCCGCACCACGCGCGACGATTTCCTGCCGGCCATGCTCGAGACGGCCCCCTCGAAGCTCGCCAGCGGCGAGGACTTCTTCGTGGCCTTCAGCCCCGAGCGCGAGGATCCGGGGCGCAAGAGCCACAACACCAAGACGATCCCCAAGCTGGTCGGCGGCCTCGATGACCGCTCGACCGAGCTCGCGACGAAGCTATACAGCGCCGGCGTCGCCAAGGTCATTCCGGTCAGTTCCGCGGAGATCGCCGAATCGGCGAAGATCCTCGAGAATGTGTTCCGCGCGGTGAACATCGCCATGGTCAACGAGCTCAAGGTGCTGTTCGACCGCATGGACATCGATGTGTGGGAAGTCATCGAGGCCGCGGCGACCAAGCCCTTCGGCTTCATGCCCTTCTACCCCGGCCCCGGGCTCGGCGGGCACTGCATCCCGATCGACCCGTTCTACCTCACCTGGAAGGCCAAGGAGTACGGCCTGCCGACGCGGTTCATCGAACTCGCCGGCGAGGTCAACCACCGCATGCCCGAGTATGTGGTGCACAAGTGCGCCGATGCGCTCAACGACCGCAGCCGCTCGATCCGAGGCAGCCGCGTGCTGATCATCGGCATGGCCTACAAGCCCAATGTCGATGACACGCGCGAGACGCCGGCCGTCGAGATCGCCGAGCAGCTCATGGACCTCGGCGCGGAAGTGGTCTACCACGATCCGCATGTGCCGACGATCCGCGGTCTTCGCAAATACCCCGGTTTCGAGATGCACTCGGTCGCGCTCGGTGACGCGGAACTCGGCAAAGCCGATCTCGTGCTCATCGCGACCGACCACGATGCCGTGGACTGGAAGCTCATCGGGCAGAAGGCCAAGCTTATTGTGGATACCCGCAACGCCATGACCCGCGCGGGGCAGGTCGCGGCGACCGTCGTCAAGGCCTGAGCGCATCGGGCAAAGTACCCGCTACCCCGCACGAACACCGCCGGATAGGGAGGAGACCGCGGCCGTGGATCCCAGCCAGCAGATCGCCGAGCCGATGCGCCCCGCCCACGCGGAGGGCGCGGTGCCGCGCGCCGGGGCCTCAAGCCCCGCGTTCGACGGCGTGATCTGCTTCGGCGGCGTCGACTGGTGGTACCACAACCGGGGGCACTACGACATCCAGATGATGCGCGAGTTCTCGGCCAGAGTCCCCGTGCTGTACATCAACTCGATCGGTATGCGCACGCCCCGCGCCAGCGAGGGCCGCGTGTTCCTCAAGCGCATCGCCCGCAAGCTCAAGAGTCTCAAGCAGGGACGCGTACGGGTGCGCGAGAACTTCACGGTCTTCAGCCCCGCGACGCTGCCGGGGGGCGGCCGCGGCAGGTTCGCCGCGGCGGTTGCGCGTCGCGCGCTCTCGATGCAGGTCCGGCGCGCTGCGGCCAAGTGCGGGATCCGCCGGCCGCTCGTGTGGGTGGCCTGCCCGCCCGGGGCGAGCGTGCTCGACGATCTGAACGCGTCGCAGGTCGTCTACCAGCGCACGGACCGTTTCGAGGACTTCCACGGCGTGGACCCCCAGCGGATCAAGGCCTTCGATTCGACGCTCAAGGACCGGGCCGACCTCGTTCTGTTCTGCTCGCGCGAGCTGTTCGACGCCGAACACGATCAGTGCCGGAACGCGGCGTTCATCGATCACGGCGTGGACTACGAACGATTTGAGCAGGCGGGCGTTGACATCCGCGAGCCCGAGGATGTGCGCTCGATCCCGCGACCGCGCATCGGCTTCGTCGGCGGCATCGATTCGCACACCTTCGACCCGCCCCTGTTTGTCGAAGTAGCCCGCTCCCTACCCGAGTCGCACTTTGTGCTCGTCGGCGGGTGCTCGTTGCCCGACGGCTGGTGCGAATTGCCGAATGTTCATCACCTGGGGCGCAAGCCGTACGACGAGGTCGCGGACTACATGGCGGCCTGCGATGTGCTGATCATGCCGTGGAATCAGAGCGAATGGATCCGCGCCTGCAACCCGGTCAAGATGAAGGAGTACCTCGCCGTCGGCCGCCCGGTCGTCAGTACCTGGTTCCCCGAGGTCGAGCACTACCGCGACCACATCGCCGTGGCCCGGGGCCGCGAGGAATTCGCTGAGGCACTTCGAGCCGCGCTCGCCGGATCGCACGACCCAATCCCGGGCCGCGAGCGCGTGGCCAACCACACATGGACGGCCAAGGCCCAGCAGGTGTGGGACAAGTTGCTCGACCTCGATGCATTGAAGGACAAGCCGAAGTTCGGCGGGGGAGGTGCATTATGAGCCATCCCTCGGCTGCGCGCGTTGATCTGGTGGTCATGCTGGCCGGCGGGCTGAAGCCCTCGCCTCTGGCCGCCGCGGCGGGGCGGTCGGTGCTCGATCTCAGCGCGGACGGGCGGCGCTCGATCCTGCGCCACTGGGTCGACCACCTCGGCTCGGCGTTTGCCGGCTACGAGAGCGATCCGGTCCCGGTGCGGATTCTGCACGGGTCGAGTCTCGCCCCGACACCGCTGGATGCATCTTCTGTTCCCCCGTGCCTTGCCCTGAGCATCGAGCGCGAACGCAAGGAGTATCGCGGGCCCGCCGGGGTGGTGAAGGACGCCGCAGAGGATCTTCCGCCCGATGCCCGTGTGCTGGTGATCGAAGCGGCTCGATGGTTCGGCGGCGATCTGTCGTCCGTACTGCGGGCGCACCACGAACCAGAGCGGGGGTCGGATGCGCCGGCAGCGGTGACCGTCGCCGCGGACCGCCGCAACGCCCCGGCCGGGATCGTGGTGCTCGAGCGATCCACCCTGGACCCGATCTCTCAGCTCGGGTTCATGGACCTGAAAGAGCAGTGGCTGAGTCGCGTGGCGGAGATGGGGCAGAGCGTCAGGGTACTTACGCTCCGATCGACCCCCTGCATCCTGCTTCGGGATCGGGAGGGCCTGCTGGCGGCGGCCAAACTGGCGACCTCGCCTTCGGAGGGGGCTGGCCCCGCTTTCCAGACGCTGTTCGCCGAGAGCGAACCCGGAACTTTTGCCGCGGTTTCGGAAGATTCCCGAATCGGAGCGAACACTTCGATCGTGGATTCCGTCATTATGGAAGGTGCCGTTGTGGGACCCGGCGCGATCGTCGCGCGATCGGTGGTCTGCCCCGGAGCGATCGTCGAGCCCAACGAGGTCGTGGTGGATCAGGTTCGCGCGGCGTTCAGCGGGCCTGCGGCACGGCCGCACCGCTCGTCGGAGCCGGGTCGTCGGGCCGGACGCACCCCCGTTCGAGGAGAGCATTCAGGATGAATCTCAGGAAAAGCTGGAAATTCTCGGACGGTGTGCTGCTGGTCGGTTTGTCGGCCCTGGCGATTTTCGCCGCGGCGGACATCTGGCAGAACATCTTCGAGATCGGGCTGGGCGATGAAGAACAGTCGCACATCCTGATCGCGCCGGTGGTCGTGGTCTGGCTGGCCTGGCTTCGCCGGGATCGGCTGCGGCTGACGCCGCACGGCCCGTCGCTGCTGGGGCCTTTCGTGGTGCTGGGCGGCTACGGGTTATCGGTCTATGGCTTCGCGGGCGGGCTGGATCTGTTCTGGCACCTGGGGGCGATCGTGATGCTGATCGGGGCGGTCCTGACCGTGACGGGCGCGGCGGTCTTGACGAAGTTCCTGCCTTCGCTGATCGCGATGCTGTTCCTGCTTCCGGTTCCGGGTCGCCTTCGCCGTCCGATCGCCAATACCCTTCAGGACGCGTCCGCGCAGGCCACGGAGTTCCTGCTCGAGATCTTTGCGGTCCCGGTCATCCGAACCGGGAATCTGCTGACGATCAACGGGTACGAGGTCGCGGTCGCCGAGGCCTGCAACGGGATGCGGATGGTCGCCGCCCTGGCGCTGGTGTCGTTCGCGTTCGTGTTCTCGGTCCCGATGCGCTGGAACATCAGAATCCTCATTCTCCTCATCAGCCCGATCATCGCGCTGATCGTCAATGTCATCCGGCTCATCCCGACCGTGCTGATGTACGGCTACTCGACGGAAGATCGCGCCCAGCTCTTCCACGACATCTCGGGCTGGGCCATGCTGGTTCTGGCCATCGGGATTTTGTGGTCCCTGCTCGGCCTGCTCCGCTGGCTGGAAATCCCCATCAACCCCATCCCGCTCAGCAAGGCCTGAGCCCGGTCCGCACCCGCCGCACTCCTCGCCGAACACGCTCCCCAAGCAAGAATGCAGACGATCCCATGACCACACCCACACCAACCCGCAATCGTTCTCAGGGCCGACGGCTGCTCGCGCTCGCTGCACCGATCGCCACCGGCGCGGTGCTCCTCTGGATCGCCGCGTTCGGCGGGCTCAACCTCGAACAGCCGGTCTGGGCCGAGGACTACCACGCCGATGTGCGCGAGTCCATCCACGCGATCCCCCAGCAGATCGGTGACTGGATCGGCACCGACGATCCCGAGGTCACCCCCGCTCAGCAGCGCATCCTCAAGCCGAACATCATCCTGCAGCGCACCTACCGCCAGCCGGGGTCGAGCGATTACCTGCGCCTGCTCGTGGTGCACTGCAAGGACTCGCGGGACATGAACGGCCACTACCCGCGGATCTGCTACCCCAACACCGGCTGGTCGCTGAATTCGGCCGAGCCGATGTCGATCCGGCTCGGCGGCACGGCGATCCCGGCGACGCATTACAGTTTCTCCTCCATGCGCGACGGGCGCGATGTGGAGATGTACAACATCAACTTCTTCATCCTGCCCGCGCGGGGCACGAACCTCGCCGCGGACATGACCGCGCTCGAGCGGTCGGCCCGGTCGGTCACGCACGCCGGGCTTGGGGCGGCGCAGGTGCAGATCATGAGCAACCAGCCGCTGAACACCGAGGAGTGGAAGCCGGTGATCGAGCGGTTTGTCCGGGCCGTGGAAGGTCCGATCGATGCCATCGTCCAGGGGGCCAGCCGATGAACGAGCGAACGATCACCGACGCGCCCGTGCAACCTACGGCTCCTGCGGTCTACGCCGAGGACCTGCCGGCTCCGGCCCCGAACCCGCTGCTGCTCGTGCACCGGCTGATGCGCGGTCGGTATCTCTACGCGATCGTTCTCGCTGCGCTGCTCGCGCCGATCGGCGCGGTGGCGGGGTACATGGCCATGCCCGGCAAGTTCGTGTCCACCTCGCAGATCCGGGTGCCCGTCGCGCTCGATCCGCTGCTGTATGAAGTTCGTGAACTCGGCGCGGGCGCGGGCGGTTACGATCGCGTGGTCGGCAACGAAGTCGAGCAGATGATGCGTCCCGAGCGGATGCGCGAGGCGGCGTCGCTGCTGAGCCGGTATGTCAGCATCTATAACGAGGGGCTCGCACCCGGCCTGCCCGAGCACGCGCCCGAGGGGCGGGACTGGCGGATCGACGAGGCGCGACAGGCCGCCGCCCAGCTGATCCAGATCGCGTCCGATCCCGCCGCGTACCGGTCGCTGGAAGAAGACTGGGCCCTGCGATCGGCCTCCGGCGGCGAGATCCGACCGGCCACGATGATCGAAGCGGTCGCGCCGTCGCGTCTGCTGACGCCGGTCGGGCAGCCCATGCCCGAACGGGACGAGATCGCGGAACTGACGGTGAACGATCTGGTCATCGATCCTCGCACGGCGCGGCGAGTGATCCGCGAGTTCGTGGATGTGTTCCAGAACCCCACCTCGCCGCGACCGGCTCGGGGTCAGGAACCGCCGGTGGTGTGGGACTCCGGGCCCGGGGCGGCGGATCGGCTCAGCGCGATGGTCAGCGTGACGCCCCCACGCCGGTCCGAGCAGATCAGCATCACCGCCCAGTCCGACGACCCACGCCTTGCCACGCTTGCGGCGAACGCCGTTCTCGTCACGCACCGGATCACTTCCCGCTATGCCGACATCGGCAAGCGCCTGCGCGACCTGCGCTCGCGTGAAACCCGGCTCGATGCCGAGCTTCGCACGCTTCGGCGCGATGTGATGGCCCTGCGCGAGGGGTACTCTGTCAATCCATCGGTCGCTCCAGCGAGATCGCAGAATTCCGAGGTGCCTTTCTCCCAGGATCCTCGATACACGGACCAGATCAAGAGCGGGCTGCGGGAGAACCCCGATGGCGTTCGACCGGCGGCCCTTCTCCGCATCCGATCCTCGGTGCCTCCGGACTCGCTGCTGGCCGAGGGCCACGCCATCTCGGGCGTTCTGGCCAGCGAGCTGCAATCGATCGAGCAGCGCATCCAGGACCTCCAGCTCGCCACCGCCATCAACTCCGACACCGACGACGCCGCGCTCGAGCAGGCCGACACGCTTCTGCGCCAGCTGCGCACCGAGCAGCGCAACCTCGAACTGCGCATCGAGCGGACCAAGCAGGACCTCGGCCCGAACCACCGGAGTCTGCGAGGGTTGGAATCGCAGCTCGAGATCGCGAAGATCCGTGCCGACGAACGGGCGGCCGTGCTGCGGGCCCAGGTCGAACAGATCCGCGATGAGGCCACCGAAGAGGGCGACAGCACCTCCGAGTCGCTGCAGGCCGAACTGGACGAACTCAACCGCCGGCGCGACGAGCGCCGGCGCGACATCGCGCTGGTCAACGACTGGATCCGCGTCATCCCCGATTCCATGCTCGACCTGATCGAGTATGAGAGCGAGCGGACCCGCACGGCCCGGCTGCTCGACGATGTCCGCCGGGAGCGCGAGCAGCTCGAGGTCGAGATGGTCAATCTCGAGGACGGCCGCTTCCAGTACTTCGCCGCGCAGGTCCCACGCAGTCCCAGTTCGGACAAGCGTATCCCGCTTGCCGCCGCCGGGTTCGCCGGTGCGGGCGGTCTGGGGTTCGTGCTGATCGCCGGCATCGGTTTCCTGGATCGACGCTACCGCTACATCGAAGAGGTCGAATCCAACCACAAGCTGCCGCCGGTCATCGGGGTGCTGCCGATGCTGACGGGCAAGGCCCGCGATGCCGAGCAGTCCGAGGTGGCGTCGCTGACGGTGCACCACATCCGCAACATGCTCCTGCTCGACGGCTCTTCGCACAGCGCCCGCCGCAACGGAAGCGGGGGGGCGGCCGGTCGCGTGATCACCATCACCTCGGCCGGTCCCGGCGACGGGAAGACCAGCGTGGTCGTCGCTCTGGGCATGTCCTTCGCGCAGGCCGGGTACCGCACGCTGGTCATCGATGCCGACCTGGTCGGACGCGGGCTGTCCTCGCACTTTGATGTCCGCAACCTGACCGGTCTGTCCGAGGCGCTGATGGCCGATCCGGGCCAGCCGGTCGTCGCCGAGCCGGAGCCGTCGATCACGCCCGGGCTGAGCGTGCTCAGCGCCGGCAACAACGACTCGTTCCGACCCGAGCACATGGCCAGGGAGCGGTTTTCCGAGGTCGTCGAGCACTTCCGCTCGCGATTCGATGTCGTCCTGATCGACAGCGGCCCGCTGCTGGGCAGTCTCGAGGCGGGGCTGGCGACCCGGTCGGCGGATCGCATCGTGCTGGTGGTGGCTCGTGGCAGCGAGCAGCGGTCGGTCGCCGCCGTCGTGAAGCGCCTGCGCGATGCGGGCCTGCGCCGGGTTTCGCTCGTGTTCAACAAGGCCCTGCCCGAGGACATCGAGCAGAGCGTCAGCTACATCTCCATGCGTTCGCAGTCCATCCGCGCCGCCGACCAGTCGGGGCCGTCTCGCCGGACCGTCGCGCTGGCGCGCACGCTGCTCCCCGCGAGCGAATCGCCGGACTCCGCCTCCAGCCAGAAACCGGAGGAAGCCGCGAGGTGACCAGCGTCCGCACGGACAACACGGTCACGCCCGGCCCGCCGCGCCCGAGCCCGGTCTCCGGCTGCGCTGATCGAATCTGGGGGCTCGATCTGCTCACCGCCTACCGACTGTTCTGGGGCAGCCGGGGCGTGCAGATCGTTCGGCGCGGCTCGGCGGCCCAGTCTCGGGCCGTCCCCGTCGAGCGCAAAGGCCCCTCGCTGTACCTGCTCCTCGAGCCGGATTCGTTCGTGGACCTCGACCTCGAACCGCTGTCCCGCAAGCTCTCGTGGCTGCGCGTCGCCGCGATGCGCCTCCGGATCACCGAGCCGCACGCCGATGACTACACCGAGCGGATCGTCGCCGACGAGCGAGGGCGGCTGATCCGCATCGAACGCAACTACGGTCGGCGCTTCCGCGCCTCCGCCCGCGCCTGGATCACCGCCGACCCGGTCATCGCCGAGAAGTGGTCCATCCTGACCCACCTTCGCGGCGGCGCGGCGTGGCGATGGCTGCACGAGTCGGTCGGACGCCACCGCGTCGGGTCCGCCGAGGTTCGCGGCTCGGTCTTCGACGCCCGCTCCCGCGAGGGCCAGCGCGCCTGCGTGGAGTCCCTGCTCGCGCAGTGGGACCGGCCCGCGCCGATCATCGAGCAGGTCTACGAGTCGCACCCGGCCGTCTGGGTCCACGAAACGGCCACCGTCCATCCCGACGCCCGTCTCATCGGGCCCCTGTGGATCGGAGCCGGTGTGAACATCGGACCCCACACCATCGTCGGGCCCGACATCATTGCCGATCAGCAGCCCTGCACGCAGGCCGACCGCATCGACTGGGCCGACCTCCGGCGCGTGAACTACCTCCTCCAGCTCCCGACCGTGCGTCGATCGCGCTTCGGCGATGCATCGAAGCGCGCGTTCGACATCGTCGCTGCGCTTTTCGCCCTGCTGATCACCCTGCCCATCTATCCCGTGGCCATGCTCCTGATCTGGCGCGAGGACGGCCGGCCCTTCTTCTTTGCCCACACCCGCCAGACCCGCGGCGGGCGGAACTTCCCGTGCTGGAAATTCCGCACCATGCGCAAGGACGCCGAGGCCATGAAAGCCCAGCTCATGAAGGAAAACCAGGTCGACGGACCCCAGTTCTTCATCGCCAACGATCCGCGACTGCTCAAATGCGGCAAGCTGCTCCGGCGCCTGCAGATCGATGAACTGCCCCAGTTCTGGAATGTGCTCGTCGGGCACATGTCCATCGTCGGCCCCCGGCCGAGCCCGGACAAGGAAAACCAGTACTGCCCGACCTGGCGCGAGGCCCGCCTCTCGGTCCGGCCCGGCATCACCGGTCTGTGGCAGGTGAAGCGCACCCGGGTCGCCGAGACCGACTTCCAGGAATGGATCCGCTACGACCTCGAGTATGTCCGCAGGCGAAGCTGGAAACTGGATCTCTGGATCATCGTGCAGACCGTCAAAACCATCATCAGGGGCTGATCGCGGGTGAGCGTCGCCCGCTCGGCGGCCCTCCCCGTACCATGCCCGTTCTCTCTTCTCTCCCGCCGAATTCTCAGTTCAGGAAAGAGCACCATGAGTCTCAGCAGGCGCGCCCGCAAGCAGCTCATCGCCCTCGTCGTCCTTGTTGTCCTCGTCCTCGTCGTCGGGGTGGGCGGCAACCAGCTCCGCCTGGCCATGCGCGCCTCCGACGCCGCCGAGGGGCTCAAACTCGGCACCGCCGCGTTCGAGCGGGGCGAGTACGCCGAAGCATTGAGCCAGTTCAACCGGTACTTCAAGGTTCCCGAGCACCAGACCAACGCCGATGTGATCTACATGCACGCCAAGTCCCGGCTGGAGACCCCCCAGGACGGCGGCGTGCACTACCGCACCGCACTCGGTCTGGCCCGGCGCGCGGTCGATAACGATCCCGATTCGGTCCGCAACCGCCTGCTCGTTCTGGAGACGCTGATCCGCTCGCGTGGCGGTTCGCTGCCCGACATCCTCTCCGAGATCGACTCGGTGCTCGAACTGGATCCGCGCCGGACCGACCTGCGTCTGTACCGGGCCGATGTGCTGCTCGCGAGCGAACGCCCCGACGACGCATTGAACGAGCTGCGCTCGATCATCGCGCGCGACCCGTCGAGCATCGAGGCGATGGACCGCATCAACCGGATCCTGATTTCGCGGCCCGCGGAATACAACGCATGGGTCGCCTCGCTCGACCAGAAGGCCCAGGACAACCCCGAGGTCGCGGCCTTTGACATCGCCCGGATCCACGCGCGCGTGATCCTGATCAATACCGGCTCGCGCGACAACGCCGGTTCGGCCATCGCCGCTTCACGGACCATGACTGCCTACGACATCCTCACCCAGTCCCTTCTGCAGCGGAGCGTGGCGGATGTCGGTGTCTTCCGCGCAGCGCTCGCCGCCTGCGATGAGGTCGAGCGGGCGATCCGCTTCACTCGACCGGTCATTCAGGATGAAGCGCAGGCGACCCAGGACCGCCTCGAAGCGGTCGATGCCGCCGCCCGCGGCTTCGTCGCCGCGCACACCGGGCTGGACGACGAGGATCCCGTTCTCGACGCGGATCGGGCCCAGTTCGTTCTGGCCGCCATGGAGTGGCTGTGGACGAGCGACCGGGGTGATCTGTTCACCCGAATGGCTGAAGCGTGGCGTGATGGAAACCCAGAGATCAGCACAGATCCGGCCCAGGTGGCCGTCGAAGCGTTGATCGCTCTGACCGGTGCTCTTCCCGAGGAACAACTGATCGAACTGCCCGAGCGGTCGACCTCGCTCGCGGCGAACTTGTGGCTCAAGCTCTCCAGGGCCTCGGTCCTGCTGCGCGATCGGGAGATCACCGAACTCGCCGAGGTTCTCAATAGCGCTGTCGAGACCGCCGAGGCGATCGACAATTCTATCCGGTTCACACCGGCTCCCACCGACCAGCGAGCCACGGTATCCTTCCTTGCCGAGGCCGCCATGCCGGCGCTGGCGCTGCTGAGGGCGGAGGCCGCGTTCGCCTCGGGCGACACCGCCCGGGCCATGAGTCTCTGGAGAGACGCCGCGATGCTTCGCCGGGTCTGGGACCAGCCGGCGCTGCAACTGCTCAGCGCTCTGCGCGACCGGGGAAGCATCATCGAATCCGAGCAGATGTCTGGGGAGTCGATGCTCCGGGGCGCCACGATCGGCACCGGACTGAGCATGATCGATGCGCGGGTGCAGCAGTACGCGCTGGGCCTGATTCCCTACGACACCGCCGAGATGGCGCTGCGCGAGTTGCGCAACGCCGGATTGCCCGAGGCACCGATCGCGGTGGCCGATTTCCGGCTCGCTCTCGTCGCCTCGATGATCGACCCCGCTCGCCGCGAGCAGCGCCTGGAGCAGGCCGCCGAGGCCTTGGCTTCCACCGCCGAGCAAGCCGTCGAGGAAACCCTGACCGCTCAGGTGCTTGTCCGCATGCTCGGCGCTGCCCAGGAATACGGGATGCTCGGCAATCCTTCGCTGATCCCCGCTTCGGTGCGAGACACGAGTCTGCGCGCCATCGACACGCACTTCGCTGCCATGGACCCCGAAAGCAAGTACATCGCTTCGACCGTGGAGGTCGCGCTGACCGGCAGTTACGGGGCGACGCTCGCGCGGTTCTCGGCTGAGGTTCGGCGTTTGCGCGAAGATCCTTCCGCCCTCGAACCGCTCCGATTCGAGAACGAGCGGGTCCTTGCACAGCTCACCGCGGATCTGGCCCGAACCTATCAGGCGCTCGCGGACGAGGCCTACGAGCGCACGCTCTCGCTTGCCGAGTCGAATCCGGATAACGCCGCGGCTCAACTGCTGTTCATCGAATCCCTGCTCCGCGCGGGCGAGGTGCCTCCCGCACGCGCCGAGCCACTCACCGATGCGCTCGAACGGCTCAAGGCGATCCTCGGCCCCAAGAGCTACACCTACAACCTTGCTGAGTCCCGGCGACTGTACGCCAACCCCCAGACCCGCACCCCCGAGGTCGCCCGCCAGGAGATCATCACCCGCCTCGATCCGTTCGTGGAGGGGCAACAGTCCGCGACCGCGCCGGTCGAGGTGCTGCATCTGGTGTCTCGCTGGTGGGCGCTGCTGCCCAACTCGCTGGACCGCCGCCTGACCTACCTGCGTCGTGCCCTGCGGACCAGCCAGACCGCCTGGGGCATCTACCCCGATCTGGTCAGCGCCCTCGCCGAAAGCAACGCCTGGGATGAAGCGGCGACCGTCCTCGTGCAGTGGGGGCGCCAGCTCACGCCGCCGCAGGGCCTGCTCGCCCAGCGCCGAGATCTCGCCCAGGTCGTGGGCGAGCGGTGGACCGGCATCGCCGCCGCCTCCGGAGAGGATCAGGCCAATCGAACGCTCGACGAGATCTGGGCGGTCGCCATCCGCGACGCACTGGATCTGGAAGCCGCCACGGGCGATCCGGTCGACACCCTTCGTACCGCTCAGATTCTGCTTGCCGCACCCGATGGCCAAGTCTCACGCGCCGCCGCGGCTTCCGTGCTTGGCTGGGATCAGCCCGCCCTGGACCGCATCGTCGCCGCCCGTCAGTCCGCTCTGGATCGCGGCAGCACGGTTCCGGATGCGAGCCTCGCCGCGGCCGTCTCCAAGGCCCGCGATCTGCTCGGCAGCCCGCCTGCAGAGGGCGGGTTCGATGCGGATCAACTCCAGGTGCTCGCGAGGGCGGCACAAATCATCGCCAACCACGCGACCCTCGCGCGATTCTCGATGGAGATCGCTCTGGGGGATCGAGCCCCGACCGAATCGATGAATGTTCTTGCTCCGGATCCGCAGGCCGGGCTGGATGCGCTGGCCTGGGCCCTCGAAGGCGCCTCGCCCGAACTTGTCGACCGCGCGAGAGGCCTGTTCTTCGCGACCGCGTATCAGCCCGAAACCTGGGCCGGGTGGGAAGATCAGGCCCGCAGCGCGATGCTGTCCGCGGCACGAACCGGGCAGCTCACCGAGCCCGAACGGCGCGCGCTCGTGTACCCGCTCTCCCAACTCGGCGAGATCGACGCCGCCATCGAACTCCAGCGGACGCTCGCACAGGAAGGCGGTGCCGACGAGAGCAGCCGACTCACCGATGTGGTCGCCATTGCCGAGATTCTGCGAGACGCGGGACAGACGCAGGCGGCGTACGAAGCGATCACGAACCTCCCCGAAACGCAGCGAAACCAGTTGATTTCAGACACCGTCGCGCCGGGTACGCAGGCCCTGGTTGCGCTGCTCGAACTCGAAACCGCTCAGCCCCAGACCCCGGTGACGACCGCCTTTGCCCGGCGCGTGATCGATCAGCCCCGCGAGATGCTCGCGGCGTTCGGCCTCGCGATCGAATCCGCCGCCGGATCGCAGCCACGCCTCACCTTGCTGCGCCTGGTCAGCGATGAACTGGCCGAGCGATCGGCTTCCCGCCCCCAGGAAGGCGAATTCCGGCCCGCCATCGCGATTCTGTGGTTCACCGCGGCGACCGCGGCCCGCGAAGACGACCCGCTGCGGAGCCAACTGCTCTCTGAAGTCATCGCGCGGATGGATGTGGTGGGGCAGATTCCCAACGACGAGGCACGCCTGTTCGCGTACCGTCACAAGGCATATTGCGAGATCGAACTCGGGCGTTTGGATGCCGGTATCCGCAACTACCGGCAGGCGATCGAATTGGACGGGGAGGACCCCGCCACACTGAACAACCTGGCCGATGCGCTCAACCGCCGGGGTCAGGCCGCCGAAGCGGTCGGGTACGCCCAGCGAGCCATCGAGAGTGCGACCGAGCAGGGATTCCCTCACGGCGTGGTCTCGATTTTCCACGATACCCTGGGCAAATCTCATCTGGCGATCGGCGCTGTGGATGAGGCCCTGATCGTGCTGCGGACCGCGATTGACCTGGATTCGGGGAATATCCCCGCCCGGATCAGTCTGGCGGAGGCACAAGTCGCTGCCGGTGAGTCGGCTGAGGCGGTGCGCGCGACGCTGGAGCCGATCGGTCCCGCCGCTGAGCAGGATCTGATCGAAGCGAACCGCGATCGACTCAGCGCCCTTCGCGATCGGCTCTGACTCGCCCCCCGTGAACCTGTCTCACGCCGTACCCCTTTTTGGGGTACTTTTGTTACAGCAGTGCCATGCTGCCTCCATGAGCGAGGGTTTTCCCCTGCTCGGGGGAAAGGCGATGCCTCAGCGTCCGATAATATATTTATCTGGACCTTGTGCACCGGGTCCCCGGTACTGCGAACGGGGTCTGCAATCGCGGGTTCCGGAGTGTGCGAATCTCGCAAATACCGGATAAATACAAGGTAATTTTCGTCCGGGCGTTTGCATTCATATGGGTTACCGGTACCATATTGGCATGGCCCGTGAGAAAGGCCGGGACCCAGCATGTTGCTCGGTCCGCTCTGGTTGGTTCGAAAAGACTTGGAGGAATTGAGATGAAATTTTCAAAAATGTGCGCAGTAACTGCGCTCACGGTTGTTGGTATGGCGGGCTCGGCCCTGGCCACACCGACGGTCAGCTTCGTCCGCAATAATGCGGTCAACCCGGCTGGCTTCAATGGTGGTGAGTTCCTCGCGAACTTCAGCAATGGCAGCCAATACCGTGCGTTCTGTCTGGAACGCTCGATTGTTTTCAGCCCCAACAACCCTTACGGCTACAACATCACCAATGGTGATGCGATCTCGGGTGGTCCTGGTGGAAACCCTGACCCGGTTGCTGCGGCCACGGCATGGGTTTTCACCCAGTGGCTTTCCGGGGCGACTTTCGGCATTGCCGATGTGTTCCAGCGCAATGTCGCGGTTCAGCTTGCCATCTGGAACATTGAGCAAGAAGGCGGTTCGCTTTCACTTGCCGGCACATATGGTCCCGGAGCGGATGGCCAGCTCATCCTCAACCAGATCCCTGTGGCGTACCAGAACTACAGCCTGAATGCTGAGGGTCTGCCCGAATTTTCGAACATCCGCGTCGTTAACCCGACCAACCTGGACGGAACTGGTGATTACCAGTCCATGATCATCCTGATCCCCCTGCCCGCCGCGTCGGGTATGGCTCTGGCTGGTCTCGCCCTCGTCGGCGGTATCCGTCGCCGCAAGTAAGCGGCCATGCAACCCGCTCCGGGCTCGTTTGCTCGGAGCGTTTCCGGTCCACGAGTCGCCTTGGATCCGTTGGCGATCGACCGGAAGAAGTGACTTCTGTTGCCTGGCATGCGGGCAGCACACCAACCAGATCGACATGCGCATTCTCCGGAGCCGGGCTGCAACGCCCGGCTCTGTCTTTTTTGCTGGTTTTGGGATTCCAAGCCGCACTGGTCTGAGGCGGCGTCCAATAAGAACGGCCTGTGCAACCACCGAATCAGGGGTTGTGCCCATGTGGACCGAGAACCTGTCCAAAATCACTGTAAACCGTTGTCAGATCTTGCTTTCCGGTGAAAATCCGCTTGCGTACCCCCCAGAACAGGTCATGATATAGCCGAGGGGGGCTTCGGCCTCCGGGGCCCATTTGTTGCAGGCCATTCCCAGAGCCAAGAATCGGAAAGAGAAGAGAGATGACCACACCCAACCGTATCTGTGCCGCCGCACTCGCCGTGCTCGGTGCCGCCTCGCTCGCCAGCGCAGGAACCGTGTACTTTCAGGAGTCCAACCTGAAGGAAAGCGGCAGCTTCACCGGCGGCGAATTCCTCGCCAACCTCTCGAACGGGGCGACCTACCGCAGCTTCTGTCTCGAATTCAACGAGAACATCGGCCTCGGCATGAATGTCACCTATTCCTACGAGATCACCACCGATGGCGCCCGTGCCGGCGGCGTGTCCGGTGGCAACCCGGATCCGGTCAGTTCCGCGTCCGCCTCAATCTTCGTGTCGTGGCTGCGTGGCACGATCGCCAACACCAACGCGAACTCCACCGCCGTGCAGAACGCCATCTGGGCGATCGAGGGCGAGATCCTCCCCAGTTCGCTGACGGGCATGGCTCTCTCGCTGTACAACAACGCCGTGGCGAACTACTCGACCACCGATAACGCCGCGATCGACAATCCCGCGTTCAGCAATATCCGGGTCCTGAACCCCTACCGGATCATCGATGGTGAGATGTTCCGCTACCAGAGCCAGGTCATCCTGATCCCGCTCCCCTCCGCCTCGGGACTCGCCCTTGCCGGGCTGGCCGTGGTCGGCACCCGCCGCCGCCGCTGAGCGGGCGATCGCGCCATATCGTTTCATCATCCACTCGGGGCCGAGCGTTTCGCTCGGCCCCGTTGCGTTTTTGAAGCCCTGTCGCATGGCGATTTCCTTTCTCCGCGCATGTGAATGGTGATTCACAGCACGATCAGATCACGCTCATACCACCCTCCCATGATGTCCTTCGATGGGTGATCGACCGCGGCGTCGTTCGAACGGCCCACCGCAAACTTCATCAACTTTCCATGCGATGTGCGTGGAGTGTTGTCCCTGCGCCCTGTGGCGGCGAGCCGCCACGATTCAACCGTATACAGGAGGACATTTCAATCATGAAAACCCAGAACCGACTCACCGTTTTCGCATCCGTTTTCGCTGGCGCTGCGGCGATGACCGTGCTCCCACCTTCCGCCGCGGCGGACACTGTCGTCTTTGAGTATTCCGCGCTCCACGAGGACGGGTTCGCTGGTGGTGAATTCATCACCAATTTCTCGAACGGCGCTTCGTATCGGAGTTTCTGTCTTGAGCTCGACGAGAACCTCGGCATCGGTCAGCCGTTCGAGTACTCCTATACCATCGATACGGACGGGGCGGATTCTTCGGGTGCGCCCGACCCGGTGAGTTCGGCGACGGCGTCGATCTTCGTGGCGTGGCTGCGCGGCGATATCGCCAATACCACCGCCAACTCCACCGCGGTGCAGAACGCGATCTGGGCGATCGAGAGCGAACTCGACCCGGCCACGCTCGACAGCGCGGCGGCGGCGCTCTACAACGATGCCGTCGCCAACTTTTCCACGACGGATAACGCGATCACCGACAACCCCGCCTTCGGCAACATCCGCGTGGTGAACCCTTATCGAGTCATCGACGGGGAAACCTTTTATTACCAGTCGCAGATTATCCTGATCCCGCTTCCCGCAACGGGCGGCCTGGCCCTCGCCGGTCTCGCGGCGATCGGGCTGCGCCGTCGCCGGTGAAGGGGGGCAGCATGCACTTCCCGAGAACATGTTTCGGTATGGCGATCATGCTCCCGGCCCTGGCCATTCTGGCCGTGCCGACGGTCGGGTCAGCGGAACCGCACGCCTTCGAAACCACGCTCAGTGACCGACTCGGGTTCGTCCCGGCGTCGGTCGGCGGGTTTGGTGATGGAGGGCAGACCACACACGAACAGTACGGCGTGAGTTTCTGTCTGCGGTTCGGGGACCGGATCTCGGCGACCGCGGTGCACTCCGACCCGGCTGCGCTGCTCGGCGGCTCTGGAGCCGCGGGGGTGGTGACCGCTGAGCACGCCAGGGGCGTGCTGTGGTCCTGGCTGCTCGGGCCTGTGATGACCGCCGAGTCGCTGGTGCATGTCCAGGAAGGCGCCGGCGTATGGGTTCTGGAGGGTCTGCTCGATGGGCAATCGCTCGGATCTGAGTTTGCTGACATGATCCCGAACCTCGGGTCCGATGACCGCGTGGTGAGCGTGCTCGAGATCACGGATCAGTACCAGATCGTAAATGATCAGCTTGTGTTCGTACCCGAAACGATGCAGACCACGCTGATCCCGTTGCCCAATGCCGCCGCGCTCGCCGCGGCCGGGCTGCTGCTTCTCGGTGCCCGCCGACGCCACTGAACCTCAGCGTCTGATGTGCTTCGCCGATCGCGACCGGGTTCCCTCCGGTCGCGATCGGCATGTGCCCGTTGCCGTACCTGCGTGCCTTCGGCTTCCAATTCCCCGGGTCCGGGGCGTACACTGCTCCTCCCATGAGCACACCGAGCCAAGGACATACCGACCTCCGAGCCCAGGTCCTGATCGTCGAAGACGAGGCCGATCACGCCGATGTCATGGCCGACGCCCTCAAGCGTCCGGGCCATGTCTGCACCATCGTCAACGATGTGAAATCCGCGATCGAGGAACTGAAGGGTGGGGCTTTTGACATCGTGGTGACCGACCTTCGGATGCCCAACTCGGCCGGATTTTCCACCGGGATCGTGGACCCGACCGATCCGTCGAACGCCTCGGGTGCGGTGTCCCGAGACGGTGGAGACGCGGGTATGCGCATCCTCGATGCCGCCCGCCAGCTCCAGCCAGAGGCCGAGACCATCATGGTCACCGCGCACGGCGATGTCCCGACCGCCCGCGAGGCCTTCAAGCACGGCGTGTTCGACTTCATCGAGAAGCCGCTCGACCTCGCCCTGTTCCGCAGTCTGGTCAACCGTGCCGCCGAGACCGTCCTGCTCCGCCATTACTCGGCGCAGGAGGCCGCCGGCACCGAAGAGCTTGTCCAGCACGCCGGCTTCGAGGGCATCATCGCCGGCTCTGACGCGATGCGACGCATCCTGAGCACCGTGAAGACCGTCGCCGCGTCGTCGCTTCCGGTCCTGATCACCGGCGAATCCGGCACCGGCAAGGAACTGATCGCCAAGGCGATCCACACCAACTCCCAGCGCTCCGGACAGCGCTTCGTGCCGTTCAACTGCGCGGGCCAGAGCGAGTCGCTGCTCGAGAGCGAACTGTTCGGGCATGTGAAGGGCGCGTACACCGGCGCCGACCGCGACCGCCAGGGCGTGTTCGAGTACGCCGACAAGGGCACGCTCTTCCTCGACGAACTGGGCGACATGCCGCTCACCATGCAGGCCAAGTTGCTGCGTGTGCTCGAGAACGGCGAGGTCGTGCGCGTCGGCTCGAACGACTCGCGGAGGGTCGATGTCCGTTTCGTCAGCGCGACCAACAAGGATTTGGAGAAGTCCACCAAGGACGGCTCGTTCCGGCAGGACCTGTACTTCCGCATCAAGGGTGCGCACATCCACCTGCCGCCCCTGCGCGAGCGCCGGGAGGACATCCCCCGCATCATCCGTCATGCCGCGGCGAAGTTCGCCGGGGAACTCGGTCGCAGCGTCCCGAGCTTCACCGACGCCGCGCTGCTCCGCCTCACCGCGTATTCGTGGCCGGGCAATGTCCGCCAGCTGCTCAATGTCGTGCAGAACATGGTCGTGATGGCGGCGGGGGAGACCGAGGGCAAGGAGGTCGGTGTGGATGTCCGCCATGTCCCCGCCGAGGTCCAGACCGACAGCGAGGACGGAGACGAACTCGGCGGCACCGGCGAGGGCGGCTCGCTGGCCGGAACCAGTCTCGAAGCCCTCGAAAAGCGGGCGATTCGGGAGACTCTGAAGCTGACGGGCGGCAACCGCGAGCAGACCGCCAAGCTCCTCGGCATCGGGGAGCGGACGCTGTACCGGAAACTCAAGGACTACGGGTTGCGGTAGGCGTTGCCTGTCTCAGAGTCGGTCGATTCGGACGAGTCTCCAGTGAAATTTTGCTTGCACAGGCATACCGGCGGATGCTAGGTTGGCATCGTGGCTCAGGCTTCGGTGCGTGAGGCCGCGAGGAGACCCTGATGGTCCTGATGCCCGTCGCCGTCGATGTCCCGATGCAGCGTTACCCGATCGCGAACTGGGTGCTGATGGCGATCAACATCCTCGTCAGCGTTCCGCTGTTTTTTAAAGATGATTCGCCTTGGGACATCGCCGGCTACTCCAAGTCGGATTCGATCATCGGGTCCGAACTCTTCACCGCCATGTTCACCCACGGTGATTTCTGGCACCTGCTGGGCAACATGATCTTTCTCTGGGTTTTCGGGAACGCGGTGAACGCGAAACTCGGGAATCTGCTTTATGTGCCGTTCTACCTCGCCTGCGGCATCGTTGCTGGCGTGGCGTGGTATCTGTTGGGTACGGGGGAGGTTTCCGTCGGCGCGTCCGGCGCGATCATGGGCGTCGTCGGCTCGTTCGTGGTGTTTTTCCCGACCAACAATGTCTCGATCTTCTACTGGGCGTTGGTCTGGGCGGGCACTTTCTCGATTCCAGCGATCATCGTCGTCATCATCTATGTGCTGCTCGATGTGGCGGGAATGATGAATGAGTACTCGCAGACCGCCAACCTCGCCCACCTCGGCGGCTTCGCACTCGGCTTCGCCGCGACGCTCATCGCGGTTTGGATGGGCCGCTTCGCGCCGACGCGTTACGAGAAGAACCTCGTGCAGGCCATTGGAGTCCACGAGTATGATCCGCGCCCGATGCCGATCGGTTTCCGGGACTGAACCCGCCAGCGAGCGTATGCTTCAATCGTGAACGAGCAGGCCACCAGCACGAAGAAGAAAGCCCGTCAACCCATCGCCTACACGGTCGGCGCTCCGGTGGCGATCGTGCTGTTCGTTTCGCTGCTCATCGGTTCGGTCATCGTGGTCCGATCCATGACTCCGACGGGCTCTGAGCGGCGGGAGCGAGAGCAGGTCGTGACCGCGCTGCTGCGCGATCGCATGCCCGAGGTCTTCCCTCCCGACAACTCCGAGCTTGCGGGGGTCACGCTTTACGCCGAGGCCGGCATGGATGTGGTCGCGATCCGTGTGCACGGCGTGCTGGACCGCGGATTGCAGGAGCGGGTCATTCAGATGCTCCGCGAGGCCCGGGCGTCGGGTGATCTGCCCAGTTCGGTGCTCGAGTTCTACTACCCCGAAGCGCGCCCGCCGGGGTTTCCGAGCGGGCCTTCCGGCTCGCGTATCCCCATTCACAGCGAGTCGCCCCAGGCGTTTCGAGTTGAACCGCTCTGATTCCGACCTGCGCGGTATGGTGATGGGAGGAGGGTGATATGGCACTGACGCATCACGGTCGGTATGCACGAATGGTTTTCGCACTGCTGGCGATCGCGTCGCCGCTGCTCGGTGGATGCGCGGTGACCAAGCAGATCGGTCTGCGCGTGATCGATCTGGAAACCGGCGAACCGATCCCCGCGGCGACGGTGCGCATCGAGCAAGGTGCCGGCGATGTGCCCTACGGCCCGAAGATCTTCCAGACGCAGACCGATGACACCGGGAGCGCCAGCGTCGGGGCGGAAGACAAGCCGTTTGTGGCAATCGGCGTCGGGGCACCCGGGTATGTGGGCCAGCGGTTCCGCATCACCGATCCGCACGGTTCGGCGGCAGTTCAGATCACTTCGGTCGATACGGTTGAGCAGATCGGACCGCGCGAATATGAGGTGCAGCTGCTCCGGGGTCCGGAGGCCGTGATCACCCTGATTGTTCCCAATGAGTATCAGGGAGTCATCGAGTTGGACTATCGAGCGACGGATGATTGGGAAACCGGGCAGCGAGTCTTCAGCGTCATAGTTGAGGACGGACGGGCGATGCTTCCCGCCGCACCGGCGCTCGATATTGCCCACCGGTTCGAGGCAAGGCGGGCCAACGGCGAGCGCCTCGAGGGCCCGATCGGTTCGTGGGACGACACGCAGCCGCGACGATCGCAGATCCGGTTTCGCGGCCCGATCGATGGGGTGCGGATACCGGTGTATGTGGTAGGGGATCTCGAGCGCTTCAAGCGTGTGATGCGTCAGATGTACCCGTGAGCGTGCTAGTCATCGCCGAAGGTACCTTTGTCCGCACGACGCTTTACGATACTGGCGCTCAGTGAAGCCGTGCTCACGGCGACGGCGACTACTAACAAAGCTGCCAAAGCACGATGTGTGCCTGTGTACGAGGCTAAAAAGTCAGTGGCCAACACAAGCAGGTAAAGGATGGCGCTCGCAAACAGTAGCTCGATGATGGTCATTGCTCTGCCTCGCATGATACTCAATCAGTCGAGTCGCCCGGAATAACCTTCGACCGAGCTGCCTTGGCCTCGCGTGACCTGACCCCCTTTCCCCCGAACGGAGACAACATGAAACTCTCGCACCGCCTGCCTTGGATCCTCGCCGCGCTGCTCGGCGTGGTCTCGCTGTTCGCGCTCACCAGCGCCCGCGCCGACACCGCGGCGGCCGAACTCACGGCTCAGGACTCGATCGATCGGCTCGCCATCCTGTGGACCTCCGGCGATCCCGAGGTGGCGCACCGGGTGTGCCTGATGTACACCCACGCCGCGAAGAACAACGGCTGGGCCGAGGATGTCACGCTGATCGTCTGGGGCCCGTCTTCGCGACTGCTCGCGGCCGACAAGGATGTGCAGGCCAAGGTCAAGCAGATGATGGAAGACGGTGTGCGCGTCGAGGCGTGCATCGCGTGCGCGAACTCGTACGGCATCGCCGACGATATCCGCGCACTCGGCATCGAGGTGAAGCCAATGGGCAGGCCGCTGACGGACATGATGAACAGTGATTACAAGGTGCTGAGTTTCTGATTCGGTGCGCGATTCGCGTGAGTGACAGGTTCCGACAGCAAGTGACAGGTTGTGCACGCGATGCGGCGTGAAAACTCGCATGTTCGCGGATGAACGCAGCGCGTTCGCGTGTGTACGCGCGAGCGCAGAAAAAAACCGTCGGTCGAGGGCTCCGATCCCCGACCGACGGCGTGCCACGGCTTTCGCCGCGAAGAAAACTGTCCCGACGCTGGTCGGGTAAGTCGATTGTGCTGCGTGGAGCGGGCTGAAGACCCAGCATCACCAGTCCCCATAGGGTAGCGTACTCATCGGCATTTGTGCGACCGGGCTGCGGCCACAACTTTTTCAGATCGAATATAAGTAGCTGTGAACAATAGAGATAGAAATTTGGCAATTTTCATCCCCCAGTTGCCGACCGGAAAGTCGACTTCCCGGAATCTCGGAATATTCGGGTGGTGGCAGGGTGTCTGAAACCCGTGTCATCGAGGTCGGTCTCGGGCTGGTCGTTCGCGAGGAGCCGTCGCCCGCACGGGTGCTCATCACGCGTCGGCGGTCCGACACCGTCTACGCCGGTTTTTGGGAGTTCCCCGGCGGCAAGGTGGAGCCAGGGGAGTCCCCCGAGGACTGTGCCACTCGAGAGGTCCGCGAGGAGGTCGGGCTGGTCGTCAAGCCCTTACGCCGCCTAGCGGTGGTGGAGCACACCTACGAGCACGGGCGGGTGCGTCTGAACGCCTGGGTCTGCCGCGAGATCGAGCCGGGCGGGGAGCCGGAGCCGCTCGAGGTGGCCGACTGCCGCTGGTGCACGCTGGAGGAGATCCCGTGGGACGAGTTTCTGCCGGCCAACAGCGCGATCGTGCGTGAGCTGGCGGTGTATCTGTCGGACGCCTCGCGACGACTTTGATGGCGCATCATTTCGGGTCTTCGACGACCATGTGCACGCGGACCGTAGTGGTGTCTGCCCGACACCGAGAGCCGAGCCGGTGCGTGGAGCGGATGTCGAGTCGCATGAGGCGCTCGGGCCGGTCGGCGACAAGACCTGCTTTCTGTGCCCGGACAGCAAGAGCGTGAATGTGTTCGAGAACAATGCTCACCTCGATATGTATCGCCTCGCGAAGAGGGGTGGCCAGATCATGCTGTCGAAGGACATCTGGAGGGCGCGTGCGGATGGGAAGATCGTCCGGGCCGCGTACATCAAAGCAACCTGGGATGGGCAGCGGTTCGCGGATCCAAATGTGACGATTGCACGGGGCTTTGCGAACTGCGTGCTGGAGGGTCTGGAGATCGAGAAGATCGAGTGGCTTTGCGACACTTGGAAGGACGCTATCGAGCGAACTGAATTCGAGAGTGCAGGATAGCTCATCGTTCCATGTTCCTGGAAATGCGCATAATGGAGGCATGCCAGCACCCAAATCCGTAGACGAGTACATCGAGCGTCAGGACCGGTTCGGGGAAGAGGTCGCGCGATTGCGTGCCATCCTGCTCAAAGCCGGGTTGGAAGAGGCGGTGAAGTGGGGGGCTCCGGTGTACATGCACGGGGGCAAGAACCTCATCGGCATCGGCGCGTTCAAGGAGCACTTCGGCCTGTGGTTCTTCCAGGGGGCGCTTCTGAGTGATCCGGAGGGAGTCTTGACGAACGCCCAAGAGGGCAAGACCAAGGCGATGCGTCAATGGCGGATGGAGTCGAAAAATGACATCAAGGCGAAGGCGATCGCCGCGTACGCCAGAGAGGCGATGGCGCTCAAGGACGCCGGCAAGGAGATCAATCCGAAAAAGCCGGTGACGAAGGGATCGGTGGACCTGCCGCCTGAGTTTGCGGCGGCGTTGAAGAAGCGGGCGAAGGCCAAGAAGGCGTACGACGCGCTGACGCCGGGCAAACAGCGGGAGTACGCGAACTACATCGCCGAAGCGAAGCGCGATGTGACGAAGCAGAGCCGCATAGAGAAGATCCTGCCGATGATCGAAGCGGGGGTGGGGCTGAACGACAAATACAAGAACTGTTGAGAGTGCCTGCCGGCTCGGGGCCGGCGTGGGGTAGACTGGCACCATGAGATATGAATGGGCTTATCGTGGTAACGGATTCTGTGTCTGCCTTCATTGCTGGAAGCGAGAAGTATCCTCGGTACTCGTCGCACTGCTCATCGGTCTGATTTGCATCGGCGTGACCGGCTGTGAGGAGGGCGTCCGGGAGCGGGAAGTGCCCAAAGGGGTTGAGTCGGTGCCGGGACCGTCAGTGCCCGCTACTCCAAGCGCCGAGGCCCCATCGACCGGAGATGACCCGAGTGAGCCGTGGGCAGTACCGGCGGGTTGGGAGCGCGATCACCTGACTCGCCAGATGCGCTACGCGACATTCATGATCAACTCAGCGCCCGGTGGGCCGGTGGAGGTCGCGATCACCAGGTTTCCAGGCCAGGTCGGCGGCGTTCTGGCGAATGTGAACCGCTGGAGGGGGCAGACGGGCCTGCAGCCCGTGAGCGAGGACGAACTCGATCAACTGCTCACCCGATTCGGCTCCGAGGATGCCTCCGGTTATCTGCTGCGACTTGATGGCGAATCGGGCACGATGCTGGCGGCTGGTGTGTACGAGCGGGAAGCGGATCGCACTTGGTTCGTGCGCGTCACGACGAGCGCGCAGGCCGCGGATGCTGTGGAAGAGGATGTGTTCGACTTCGCTCGGTCCATGGCCGATGCGCTCGCTCAGGGCGGCGAACTTCCGTGATACGCGCCACGGTACAGATGTTGGCCTCTCTGCGATTGACGGTGGCGCTGCTCGCCCTGTCGATGGTGCTGATCTTCATCGGCACGCTTGTGCAGGTGCGTATGGGGGTATGGGAGGCGATGGAGTCGTACTTCCGCAGTCCGATTGCGTGGGTGGATGCGCAGATGTTCATCCCGGAGTCTGTGGCGAAGGTGGGGTTCCGTTTCCCGCTTCCCGGCGGAGCGGCGCTCGGTGTGGGTCTTCTGCTGAATCTCATCGCAGCGCATCTTGTTCGCTTCCGTCTGAATGCTCGACGCATCGGGATTCTCTTGATCCATGCGGGCTTGATCGTTCTCCTGGCCGGTGAATTCGCGACCGCATGGTTCGCCGACGAGGGACAGATGGCCATCGACGAGGGGCGCACCGTCGGCTTTGTGGAGGATGTCCGCTCGTCGGAGTTGGTTGTCATCGATCCGTCAGGTCGAGACACGGATCGCGTGGTCACCGTGCCGGGCGAGTTGGTTCGTCGTGGCGCGGATGAGGGAGAAGTGATCGAGCACAGCGCACTCCCGTTCAAGGTGCAAGTGGTCGCCTGGATCGAGAACGCTCGACTGCTCCGGGGTGCCGGACCGGTTCGTGCCGACCAGGGCGTCGGTCTCGAAGCGTTCGCCGATGAGCTGCCGAGGGCCAGGGGGGTAGAGGGAGCTCAGACCGATGCGCCTGCGGCGTATGTTCGGCTGTTCCGTGATGATCGCGAGATCGGCACCTGGCTGCTGTGGACCAATCTCATTGATGCGCAGCGCGTTGAAATCGATGGGGAGCATTACGGACTCGCACTTCGATACCGACGGGTCTACCTGCCCTACGAGCTGAAGCTGCTCGAGTTCCGCCATGATCGGTTTGTGGGTACGCAGATCGCGAAGAACTTTTCCTCTCGATTGCGGTTGCTCGATTCGGAGCGTGGGGTAGACCGTGAAGTGCTGATCAGCATGAACAACCCGTTGCGTTACCGAGGCGCAGCGTTCTATCAGGCGTCGTACAAACCCGACGGTTCCGGAACCGTGCTCCAGGTTGTGCGGAATCCCGGTGCGGTGCTGCCGTATGTGGCGTGCGCTCTGGTGAGCGCCGGCTTGCTGCTGCACTTCGGGATAGCGATGAGAAGTTATCTCCGGCGCAGGGACGCTCTGGAACGGCGCGATCCTGTCCATTCGGCCGAACAAACTCCGCGAAGGTTGAATCAGCGAGTGCTGATGGCACTGGTGTTCGGCTTGGGGCTTGTCGTGGCATGCTCGGCGCTGTTCAGGCCAGGCGAGCGTGTCGCGTACGACATCGATCGCTTTGAGACGATCCCCGTGACGGCTGGAGGGCGTATCAAGCCGATGGATACCGCCGCCCGCCATGCGCTGATGGTCGCCGGGGGCCTGCAATCGGTTGAGAATGAAGCGGGCGGGATGAGCGCCTCGCGGTTCCTGATGGGTCTTATCGCGAGGCCCGAGGAAGTCGCCGACTTGCCGATCCTGCGTGTCGATCATCCCGATGTGCTGGCGCTGCTGGACCGTTCGCTTGAGGAGGGTGGCCGGATCAGTTTGAGCGCGATCGAGCCATACTGGGAACGGGTGGTCGATCAGGCCGGGCGGGCGCTCGAGGTGGATGCGAAGCGGCGTGATCCTTTTCAGCGAGCGATCATCAAGTTGTACGCATCGGTAGATCTGCTACTCGCTCACGCTCGCATGCACGAGCCGTACGCGGTTCCGCCGCTGAGTGAAGAGGGGGAATGGACCAGCTTTCACGATGCGTTCGTCGGTTCTCGATCGGGTTTTCCTGAGGGGCACCCCCGACAGGGCGGCTCCGATGCGTTTACCCATCCGACGGTGGCCTCGATCGTGGCCATGATGACGGCGTACTCAGAATCGGACGAGGAGGCGTTCAATCGCGCTGTTGCCGGGTACGACGAACTGCTCCGACGGGAAATGCCGGGTGTCATGCGCAGGATGGATCTGGAGGTCTGGTTCAACCGGGCGCGTCTGTTCGTCGGCGCGACTGCGGTGTATGTCCTGTCATTCGTGCTTTTGTGCGTGTCGATTTTGCTCCGCTTGCGTCTGGAGACCTCGGGTGGGAAATCTTTCGAGATGGCCGAGCGAGCGCGCGTATCGGCAGTGATGCTGCTCTGGGCGGCGTTTGCCGTGCACACGCTGGCGATCGGGCTTCGGATCTATCTGCAGGGTCGGCCGCCCGTGACCAACCTCTACTCTTCGGCGGTGTTCGTCGGGTGGGCCTCGGTGCTGTTCGGCCTGGTGCTGGAGCGGCTGCAGCCGATCGCGGTGGGCGCGCTCGGGGCCGCGGGGGTGGGCTTCACGACCCTGATCGTGGCGCACAACCTCGGTACCGACGGCGACACCATGCAGATGATGCAGGCGGTCCTGGACAGCAATTTCTGGCTCGCGACGCATGTCATCACGATCACTTTGGGCTATTCGGCAACATTTCTGGCGGGTGCCCTGGGCATCGTCTATATCGTTCTCGGGGTCTTCACCCGTCGCCTGACACGAGAGCGTGCTCAAGCGCTGACGCGCATGGTGTACGGCATCGTCTGTTTCGGGTTGCTCTTGAGCTTCATCGGCACCGTCCTCGGTGGGATATGGGCCGATCAGTCCTGGGGAAGGTTCTGGGGTTGGGACCCGAAAGAGAACGGTGCTGCCCTGATCGTGCTCAACGCGGCGATCATCCTCCACGCCCGGTGGGGCGGGATGATCAGGCAGCGTGGGATCATGGTGCTGGCGGTGGGCGGGAACATCGTGACGGCGTGGAGCTGGTTCGGGACCAACATGCTCGGGGTCGGCCTGCATTCCTACGGATTCATGGAGGGTCAGCTTTTCTGGATGTTGCTTTTCGTGGTGAGCCAGTTGCTGATCATGGGCCTGGGGCTGCTGCCCCACGCCGCGTGGAAAAGCCATCATCGGCTGACGGGGCGTGGTCGCGATCTTGATACTCCCGGTGATCCCGCGTAGTCTGCATGACGCAATCCCTATCTGTGGCTGCGTTCTCTCCACACCAAAGCGATCAGCTTCCATGCAGACTCGGAGTTCAGCATTTCACGATCGAAGCAGGATCGCCCGGATCCGTCGCATCGTCGCCCGCCTCGGGTTTTTCCCATTGGCACTGTCGATCGTGCTGGGGATGCTCGTCGGGATCGGGACCTTCACATTCGGGTACGGAGAAGGGGCCTCGTACCTCTCGAGCGATCCCAGGGCGTGCATCAACTGCCATGTGATGCAGGACCATTATGATGCGTGGCTGAACTCCAGCCACCGCAATGTCGCGACCTGCAACGATTGCCATCTTTCGCACCATCCGGTTGGCAAGTGGGTGGTCAAAGCCGACAACGGCTTTTTCCATTCGCTGGCCTTCACCACCGGGGTCTATCCGGACCCGATCCGGATCAAACCCCGAAATGCGCGTGTGGCTCAGAACTCGTGCCTGCACTGCCACGAGGACTTCGTGCACTCCATGCTCCCCCATGAACCGGGGGGCGACATGCTGTCCTGTGTGCATTGTCACAGCGATGTGGGGCACGCGTTGCGGCGTTGAATCATGAGAAACTGAGGAGGTGGCCACTATGGCCGGGAATCCATCGAGCGATAAGCAGACTCAAGCAGCGACCAGGCGAAGCCGTCAACTCGTTCTGCCCGCGATCGTCCTCTGCATCGTGGCGATCGCAACACTCGTGGCCACCTTCACGCTGGTCACGATGTTCGAGCACAAGCAGGACGCACGCTCGCCCTACCTGCGGGTGGCTGAGTTGAACGAGGTCAGCGTGGACCCCGAACCGTGGGGGCTCAACTGGCCCCATCAGTACGAGCAGTACAAGAGCACGGCCGGCGATGAGTTCTACGGCGGTTCGAGCGCGATGCCCGCGAGCAAACTCGATGAGAACCCGTGGCTCAAACGCCTCTTCGCCGGGTACGCCTTCAGCATCGATTACCGTGAAGCACGCGGGCACGCCTACATGCTGTATGACCAGGTCGTGACCGAGCGGGTCCACCAGCGTCAGCAGGCCGGTGCCTGCCTGCACTGTCATGCCTCAGCGACCGTGCTTTACCGTAAGGTGGGCCTCGAAGCGATGGGCAAGCCCGCCGACGAGGCCGCCCTCGCGGCGGACTTCAACATGCCAGCGGTCATCCGAGGGTTCGAGGAACTCAGCCGCAAGCCGTATTTCGAAGTGCTCTCGATGCTCACGCAGATGCCCGACGGCACGACCGGACCCTCTCAGCGCGATGACCTGCCTCCCATGGGCGGCTTCAATCAGGGCGAGATGCCCGAGGGCCACTTCAACATGAGCGAAGCGCACCCGGTGAGTTGCATCGACTGTCACGATCCGAAAACCATGCAGCTTCGAGTGACGCGCCCCGGGTTCATGCTCGGCGTACAGGCCCTCGCGGAGAGCGACCAGGATCTGCCCCACATGCCCAGTGTGGAGAAGTGGCGCCGGGGCAGCCGCGCAGAGCCGTACGATCCCAATAAGCTGGCCACTCGCCAGGAGATGCGTTCGTTCACCTGCGGGCAGTGCCATGTGGAGTACTACTGCGCATCGGGCGACACGCTGACCTTCCCGTGGGGCAATGGCCTGCGGGTGCAGGACAAGGAGCGGTTCTGGGAGGAGCACACCTTCCCCGACGGGAGCGACTTCTACGATTTCATCCACGGTGAGACAAAGGCAGCGGTATTCAAGGTGCAGCACCCGGAATTCGAGCTCTGGAGCCAGGGCGTGCACGCCCGGTCGGGGGTGAGTTGCGCGGACTGCCACATGCCTTACGAGCGTGTGGGCGCGATGAAGCTGAGCAACCACAATGTGCGCAGCCCGATGGAGAATATCAATAACGCCTGCCAGACCTGCCACAATGTGCCGGAGCAGGAGCTTCGTGATCGCGTCGCACGGATACAGCAGACGACGGTGGACATGAAGCAGCGCGCTGCGGACGCAATGACCGGGATGCTCGATGCGATTATGGAGGCAAAGGCGGCCGGCGCGACCGACGAGCAACTCGCCGAGGCGTTCGTCATGCAGCGCAAGGCCATGTGGCGTCTGGATTACATCGTGAGCGAGAACTCGAAGGGATTCCACGCTCCGCAGGAGGCGGCGCGGATCTTGGGCGAGTCGATCGATTACAGTCGGCGGGCTCAGGCGATTGCGCTTCGGTTCCGAGCTCCGGAGGCACCGGACACGAGCGGGCTCCCGATTGAACCAATCCAAGGCGTCACGCCCGAAGGGCAAGCCCCGATCGAGTGATGCGAAACCCGAATGGCAGATGATCCGAGAGGCCGGGGCCTGCGGCTTACTGCTTCGGACTGTCGAGCTGCCAAAGCCCGTGCTGGGTGTCCCCGGCGAAGTAGATGGCGAAGGTGCCGTAGCCGGGGATGTTCAGGGGCGGATGAGCGATGAGCGCGCCGGCCTGTTCGGCCTCGGCGACGGCCGCCTCGATATCGTCGACGAGCCAGTACGGGCGGACGACCGGGCTCTCGTGCTCGGCCATCGGGGCGCGCACGCCAACGAGCGAGCCACCCGGCAACTCTGCGGTGCGAGCATTGCCGAGGGCAGCGACGGGCTCGCCGAAGGAGAGCGAATGAGCTGCGGTGTACGCAGCGCAGACCGCATCCACCTCGGTGGTCACGACTTCAAGGTAATGGATCGGCATCATCGACCCAGTCGCCCTTTGAATAGGTGAACTCGGTGCAGCGCATCCGATTGTCAGGAGCGGCAGGATAGTCGTGCAGGCGTAGTATCTTTTCATGCAGCGAATGTAGCGGATAACTCTCGGCCGGTGCCACCCCGCTCCCGGTTTGCCCAAGGGTACGCCGCGATCATCGAGTGGGAGAACGAGGAGGCCGATCGGTCGAATGTTGGAGAACCGGTCTCCAAGGGTGCGGCTCCGGACGCATGACCGCACAAGGTGGTTTCGGATGCGCCCCAACCATCGTTATGATCCCGACCTAGCGGCCGGCGGTCGTGAGCGAAAACACTGAGCCGGTCGCTGCCATTCACCGGACATCCAATCGAATGATCCATCCTGATACCGAATTGCGATTCGTGAACGAGACCATCGGGCACGGGGTCGTTGCCACGCGCGACATCCCGAAGGGGACGATTACCTGGGTCCAGGACGAGCTCGATCGCGAGTTCACCCCGGCAGAGATCCGGGCGCTCGGCAAACTGTTCGCCAGATCGCTCGACAAGTACTGCTTTCGCAACCAGCACGGGCGATGGGTGCTCTGCTGGGACCATGCCCGATTCGTGAACCACTCGTTCAAATCGAACTGCGTCACGACAGCGTACAACTTCGAGATCGCGGTGCGCGACATCCGCGCGGGCGAGGAGCTGACCGACGACTACGGGTACCTGAACATCACCAAGCCCTTCAAGGCGATCGACGAGGGGGTCGGCCGGACGGTGGTGTATCCGGACGATCTGGAGCGGTACCACCCGGTGTGGGACGACCAGCTCCGCGCCGTCTGGCCGGAGATCGGTGAGGTGAAACAGCCGCTGCGTCCGCTGCTTTCCGCTGGACTGTGGGAGCGTGTGCTGCGAGTGGCGAACGGCGAGGAAGAGATGGCGTCGATCCTGGAGTGCTACTACCGGGGTTAATCGCACATATCGGTACACTGGCAGGGAGCGGCGGCATCGGCCGTCGCGCCGGATCGCGAACCGTGCCCAGAGGTGAGCCGAAGTGGACCTGCTGCTCAGCCCTCCGATCCTGTTCTTTGTGCTCGGTGCGTTCGCCTCTCTGGTGGGCAGCGATCTGGATATCCCGAAACCGGTCGTGCGGTTGCTGTCGCTGTACCTGCTGATGGCGATCGGGACCTACGGCGGCTACAAGCTGTCGCTCGGCGGTCTGGACGCGCGGGCGTGGGCGACGATGGGCGTATCGGTGCTGGCGTCGTTCGCGATGCCGTTCGGCACCTATGCCGTGTTGCGCCGACGGCTGTCGCCCGCCGACGCGGCGGCGGTGGCGGCGTGCTTCGGTTCGATCTCGGCGGTCACCTTCATCACGGCGGTGGCGTTCCTCGATAGGGAGGGGATCGGCTACTCGGGGTACATGGTCGCGGCGATGGCACTGATGGAGTCGCCGGCGGTGGTGTCGGGCGTGCTGCTCGCGCGTCTGGCGATGTCACGCCAGCAGGCGGCTTCCGAGCGATTGTCCGGTGTCCCCGCGGACCCGGCGAGCGCGGACACGGGCAATGTGTGGCGCGAAGCACTGCTCAACGGGGCGGTGCTCGTGCTGGTGGGCTCGCTGGTCATCGGGCTGGTGAGCGGAGAGTCGGGCTGGCAGGCGATCAAGCCGCTCATGTACGACCCGTTCAAAGGCGTGCTTTGCCTGTTCCTTCTCGATATGGGTCTGGTCGCCGCGCGCCGGATCGGGGACATCCGCGACGCCGGGCGGTTCCTTGTGGGGTTCAGCATTCTTGGAGCCCTCGCGCAGGGTATGGTCGGAGTTCTCGTGGCGTGGTTGCTCGGTCTCAGCTCGGGCGATGCGCTGCTGCTGGCGATCCTGTTCGGGTCGGCGTCGTACATCGCGGTTCCGGCGGCGATGCGATTGGCGGTTCCGGAGGCCAACCCGTCGATCTATGTCACGCTGGCGCTGGCGATCACTTTTCCATTCAACATCATCCTCGGCATCCCGTTGTACCACCTGCTGATCGGGTGGCTCGGGATGGGAGCCGGCTGAGACGGAGCGTTCGGCGATGCACGCTGTGAAACGAATCGAGATCGTGATCGACAAGCCGCATGTGCGTCAGGTGAGGCGCGTGCTGGACGGGATCGGTGTGCCGGGGCTGACGGTGTTCGAAGCTGAGGCGGGGTACGGGGACCGCGGGGAGCGCAGCGGCGGGGAACTGTCGGATGCGCAGGTGAACTGCTGCATCCTGACAACCTGCCGCGTGGAACAGGTGGACGCCTTCGCAAAGGCAATCGAGCCGCTGCTCAGAAAGTATGGCGGCTTGTGCCTGATCTCGGACGCGATGGTGATCCGAGCGGAAAAGTAGGTAGCGAGCGGGTTACGGCTGACGAATGTATTCGCAACATTTGCGGCATTGATCGGGTGCTTCAGCTTTGGCGAGGGCCTGCTTGTACTCGGTGACCATGCGTGTGAAGTCGTCGCGGGAAGGACCGGGCAGGCCCGCCGCGGACTCGGGGTGCTCCTGTGGTAGTGTCACAGGGCGGAACGCCGGGGGGGGCGTGGCGTATTGCCAGAACCGCCTGAGCACACCCGGTGATCACCGGTTGCGTCAGTCCCAATCCCCGGATCTCGCTTGGCACCCACGAAAAAACCCCGCATTTCGCGGGGCTTAGGAAGCGAGGCGGACGGGACTCGAACCCGCAACCACCGGATCGACAGTCCGGGACTCTAACCAATTGAGCTACCGCCCCATATGGGGACCCGCTCGCGTTCGAGCGGGATGGGAAATGTATCGGATTCGCCGCGTGTGTCAAGCGATGAAAGGGTCGAATCGGAGCTTATGGCCCAACAGGGTCTCCATCTGGGCAGATTGCCCCCGTCCCGAGCAAAAAAGAACAAGAGCTATCCCTCGGGATCGCTCTCGGCAGAACATCGTCCGTGGCCCGGATTGGCCGCGGACGGTTTGGATTCAAAGGCTGACTGTTGCTTGCCCTACACTTTTCCACCCGCAAATCTGCTGATGGTGTCCCTGGACGCGGAAGAACCGGTCGTATGCACAGGTCAGGACGGTGTTTCTCTCAGGGTCTCTCTTTCAACAGCAGTCAGCACAGGGAAGTTGAGGCTCTCACCCCTCAACTCTGACTGACCGGCTTTCGCCGGTCTCTCTCAGCCCAGAATGTACCCCATATCGGGCATAGGTCAACAAAGAAAGCCGCGAAATCGCGTGAAACTCGCGCAAAACCGGGCTCGCTGGAGCGCAAGTTCTTGACGGGCAATTATTTGCCGTCGAACCACGATTCGGCCCAGCCGATGTCCACCTTCAGCGGCACGGCCAGTTCCATCGCGGATTCCATGGTCTTCCGGACCGAGGAGGCGACCTCCTCGGCCTGATCCTCGGGGGCTTCCAGGACGAGTTCGTCGTGGATCTGCAGGAGCAGGCGGGCCTCGGGGTGGGAATCGGGGAGGCCTCGGTAGAGATTGATCATGGCGAGCTTGATGAGGTCGGCGGCGGAACCCTGGACGACGGTGTTGATCGCGGTACGCTCGGCGAAAGCCCGCCGGGCCGGCTGATTGCTGGAGATATCGGGGATCGGGCGGCGGCGGTGGAGTATGGTCTCGACGGCTCCGGTGGCTTTGGCCTCATCGACGCACTTCACCAGGAAGGTCGTGATGCCGGGGAACCGGGCCTTGTACTCAGTGATGATCTCATCGGCCTCGGTGTTGCCGATGCCCAGGCGCCGGGCGAGGCCGAACGGGGTGATGCCGTAGACGATGCCGAAATTGACCATCTTGGCACCCGATCGCTGCTCGTCGGTGACGGCTTCGGGGGCGATGCCATGGATCTGCGCGGCGACGGCGCGGTGGATGTCGGCGTCGGCGTGGAAGGCCTCAATGAGGGCTTTATCGCCGGAGAGGTGGGCGAGCAGGCGGAGTTCGATCTGGGAGTAGTCGGCGGAGATGAGGACTGAGCCCTCCGGGGCGACGAAGGCCCGGCGGATCTCGCGTCCGATGGGGGTGCGGATGGGGATGTTCTGGAGATTGGGGTCCGATGAACTGAGGCGACCGGTGACGGCGACGGTCTGGTTGAAGCTCGGATGGATGCGGTGCGTCTCGGGGTGGATGGCCTCTTTGAGGGCGAGGAGGTAAGTGGAGACGAGCTTGGTGAGCTGGCGGTACTCGACGATGAGGGCCGGGATGGGGCTCTCGATGCTCGGGTCGAGCGCGAGTTTTTCGAGGGTCTCGGCATCGGTGGAGTAGCCGGTCTTGATCTTCTTCAGCGGCTTGATGCCCAGGCCGGGCTCGGCGTCGTCGGGCTTGTTGAACAGGATGGCCGAGAGCTGCTTGGGCGAGTCGGGGTTGAACGGGCGGGGTGCCGCGTCCTCGAGCTGGCCCTTAAGTTCCTCGATGCGGACCATCAGCCGCTCGCGCTGGCGGTCGAGCTCATCGGGGTCGCAGAGGATGCCGTTGAACTCGAGTTCGGAGAGGACTTCGACAAGAGGCATCTCTACCGAGTTGAAGAGTTCGCGCAGGTCGCCGGTGAGCTGGGGGATCAGGGCGTGATTGAGACGCAGAGACACATCGGCGTCCTCGGCGGCGTACTCCGCCGCATCGTCGAGCGGGACCTCGTCGAAGCGCTTCTGGTTCTTGCCGGTGCCGATGAGGTCCTTGATGGGGATGCAGGAATGTCCGAGCTCGGCGAGGGCCAGCGCATCCATCGAGTGGGACGAGCGCGAGGCGTCGATCAGGTACGAGGCGACCATGGTGTCGGCCACCATGCCGCGAAGGAGGATGCCGGCGCGCCGGAGCACGAGCAGGTCGTATTTGAGGTTATGCCCGGTCTTGGGGTGTTTGTCGGACTCGAGGATCGGCCGGAGGGCGTCGAGAACCGTGTCGGCGTCGAGGTGCGATTCCGAGTCGGGGGAGCGGACCGGCACATACCACGCGCTGCCGGGCTCGGTCGCGAAACTGAGACCGACGAGGTCGGCCTGCATGGCGTGGATGGAGGTGGTCTCGGTGTCGATGGCGATCAGGTCAGCGGCTTTGAGGGCCTTCACGAGGTCCTTGAGCTGCGCCTTCGTGGTCACAGTCTCGTAGGCGGTGTCGCGGGCGCGGTGGGCGGTGAGCGTCTCGGTGACCTGCTCGGAGTTGTCGGATGCGAAGAGCGTGCCCTCGGCGTCGTCGCGGTCCTTGGCTTTGGACTTCGGCGCGGGCTTGGCCTCGATGCTCGCCGCGGCTTCGGGGGTCGGCCCGCCGAGCAGGGATTTCAGCTCGCTCTGGTAGCGACCGAAGCCGAGTTCTTCGAGCAACGGCTGGAGCGCGACGATGTTGAACTGCGCGGTAGAAGCCGTCTCGAGGTCGAAGGGCAGGTCGAGGTCGTCGCGCAACTGAACGAGCTGTTTCGAGAGTGGGAGGGTCTCCGCGGCCGCGGCGATGTTCTCGCGCCGCTTGCCCTTGATCTTCCACTGCTTTGGAGGCGCATCGGAAGTTGCCTCGGCGATGACGGCGTCGAGGGACCCGAACTCGGCGATGAGCTGTGCGGCGGTCTTGTGACCAATGCCGGGCACGCCGGGGACATTGTCGACGGTGTCGCCCATGAGCGCGAGCATGTCGACGACCTGCTCTGGGGTCACGCCCTTGTCCCTGAGGAGCTTGGCAACATCGATGTGCTCGTCGGTGTGGACATCGAACATCTCCACGCCGCCCATGGTGTCGTCGGTGGGCGTGAGCAGCTGCTGGAGGTCTTTGTCCTTGGAGACGATGCGCACGCGCACGCCGGGGGTTTCCTCGCCGATGCGCCGGGCGATCGTGGCGATGACATCGTCGGCCTCGTAGCCCTCCATGCCGATCACGGGGACGCCGAGGGTTTCGAGGATGCGCACGCAGCGTTCGGCCTGGGGCTTGAGGTCGTCGGGCGGTTCGGAGCGGTTGGCCTTGTACTCCGGGTAGAGATCGGAGCGGAAGGTGCCGCGATCGCCGGAGACATCGGTGGCGACGACGAGGTAGTCCGGGCGATGGTTGGCGAGGAGTTTGAGGAGCATGCCGACGAACCCGTAGGTGGCGTTGGTCGGCTCCTTGGTGACCGGTGAGGTCATCGGCGTGCGGATGGCGTGGTAGGCGCGGAAGAACTGGGCGTAGGCATCGATGATGTACAGCGTCTTCACGACTCGTCGCCTCCGCCGGCGGCTGCGAGGGCGTTGAGCCGGGCGATGTAGTCCTCCGAGGGCTCGATGCCGCGTCGGCCCATGACGGTCCGTGCGATCTCGACGAACTTGTTCATGCGGAAGCCGCGGATGCCGCTGTCCGTGCACCAGGCGAAGCGCTCGGTGAACGCGGGCGGCGCGGCGGTCGTCGCGATCATCGTCCCGGTCGAGAAGCAGGAGCCGGTCATGATGGTGGTGTTGATCGCGGTCTTGGTGTGGTCGCCGACGAGGCAGCCGAGGAACTGCAGCCCCGTGCGCTGCTTGCGCCCGCCCTCGCTGGCGGGGACGGTCTGCATGACGACATGGTCGTAGGTGTTGAGAAGGTTGGAGTTGGTGGTGTCGGCGCCGAGGTTTGCCCACTCGCCGACCCAGCTGTCGCCGAGGTGGCCCTCGTGGGCCTTGTTGGCGAAGCCCTGGAAGATGGTGCCGCCGACCTCGCCGGCGACCTTGCAGATCGGGCCGATGGCGGTGTGGGGCTTGATGAGGGCGCGGTCCAGCACGGTGGACTGGATGCCGATGTAGGCGGGCCCGCGGATGATCGCCTGCGGGCGGACGGTCGCGCCGTCGTCGATGACGATCGGGCCTTCGGAAGCATCCAGAACAACGGTCGGGTAGATGACGGCTTCGGGCGCGATGCGGATGGACGGCTCGTCATCGCCCTCGATGGCGACGACGCCCTCGGGGAGCTCTTGGGACTCGCCGGAGAGGAGCATCGCGAGATCGATCAGCATGGCGTGGTCGCGCATGGCGATCACATCCCACGGGTAGCGCATCAGCACACGCTCGGGAGCCGCGGCGGTCTCCAGATCGGGCGGAAGCGATCGGAAATCGCTCAGGAATTTCAGTGCATCATCGATCGACAGGTGCGCGCCGATGAGCGTCCCGTCGTCCTCGACGAAGCCCTGCCCGACTTCGAGTTCGCCGAGGTTCGCAGGGGGGAGGACCGCGCGCCCGTTGATGACGAAGACGGAATCATCGTCATCCGAGGCCTCTGCGCAGACCGCCCGGAGGTCATCGGGGTTGACGGGGTAGCGGGATCGCTCGGCGACGAGCGGGGCGATGTCGGCCGGGGCGATCAGTGCCGCGACCGGGCATTCGGCGACCTGCTCGAGCAGCACGGTGAGCCGCTCGCGCGTGGTGAGCGCGCCGGTTCGGATGTCGAAGGCGGCGCGGAGGTCGGTGAGGGGGCGCAGATCGGCTGCGCCGTCGTCGTAGATGATGACGCTGGGCATGCGGGCAGTGTAGCCGCTCTGCTCAGTCGGTCTCTTCCTGCGCGTGCTCGTCCTCATCCTCGCCCAGCGGCTGGGCCCCTGACATGGATGGGCCGAGGTGGATCGCGTTCAGCAGCACCCGCATGCCCGCGTGGTTCATGCCCCGGTTGGTGGGGTCGCTGGCAAAGCAGATGACATTGCCGCGGCCTACCCGGTGGTGCGTCACGGCGGACTGGCCGGACAGTCGCTGGAGGTTCGACGGTGAGATCGAACCCGCGATGCGAGGGGCCAGAGTCTGGGATTCCAGGTCGGGGGTCCGGGTGAACTCGCCGAAGCGGGCGAGCACATAGCCGTCCGATGCGACGGGCAGCGGTGAGCCGGAGAACACGTGGAAACCGACGCGCTCGTCGAGGCCGGCGCTGAGCGGGTGGGTGGTGTCGATGGTGGCGGCGAGGAGGGCGCCGGGCACGCGGCGGTCCACGCTTCTGGCCTCACGCTGGGCGTAGGTCAGCTTGTGAAGGTCAGAGGAGGGTGTGTGATCGGTCGTGTCCCAGGGGAGCGGCTCGGCGTCGGACTCGGCGTTGAGGTTCTCATCGGATTCGAGGCCGACGAGTTCGGAGGAGGCCCAGCGGGCCGAGCGGTCGAGGGCGACGACGGTGCCGCCGGAGCGGACCCAGGACTTGAGGGCGTCGAGAGTGGAGCCCGAGATCGCCGAGCTGAGCCAGCCGCTGGGCAGGACAAGGACATTGACCTCGTTCCAGTCCACCGAGCCGAGGTCATCGAGGTTCACGATCGTGTAGTCCGTCGGCGAGACATGATCGAGCATGTGCCAGGTGTGCCCGAAGCTCAGCGAACTCAGCGGCGAGCCGGACGCGAAGACGATCTTCGCGGGGATGAAGCGCCGGTTGCCGTTGTTGCCGATGGCGGGGCCGGAGGCCGGATAGCCGGTGTCGGTCGTGTGGATGGCGAAGCCCTTGCCGAACGCACGGTCGGCGAAACTGCGGACATTGTCGATCTCATTGCGGCTGGACATCACAAGCAACGATCCGGCAGGCACCGTCTCGCCGGACTCAAGCGTGATGGCATCGCCGGTGAGACGAGCGAACAGGTTGTGCTCTGCAGCGAGCGCGAGGGCCTGCGGGAAGCGGTGGTCATCGGACGGGATGAAGAAGGCGTAGCTGCTCGCGAAGTCTGCGGGGTCGGCCAGCGCGAGGTGCGCGTACGGCTCGTAGCTCTCGACCCGTTCCAGCGACGCCGCGGGCAGCGGCTGGGTCAGTTCCATCGCCTTCAGGCCGAGCATCACCGGGTACGACCAGCTCGTGATGTCGTAGGTGTCGCGGTCTTCGACGAAGGTCTCGCGCTCGAAGGCGGTCAGCGCCATCCGCCCCATCGGCTGGGCGGTCGAGATGAACCACGAGCCCTCGGACAGCGTGACGGTTTCGTCGTTGGTCGTGAAGGGCGGGTAGTAGTGGCGGACGGTCGCGCCTTCGAGGTCGATGTCGCCCGTCAGGCGGTGGATCTCGATGCCGTGGATGTTGCACAGGTCCCAGACGCGTTCGAGCTTGGCCGGGTCGTTGCCGGCGTCGAACACGAACCCGGCGATCGTATCCGAAGAGCCCGCGGCGGACTCCCGGAAAAACCGCGCGAACCGCTCGATCTGCTGCTCGCGGTTCTGGGCGGTGTGCTCGACATACGACATCGCGGTGATGAAGTGGTTGCGCGTGCGGTCCTGCAGCGATAGGTTGTAGCCCGGCGTGCCCGCGGCTTCGACATCGATGGTCAGCCCGGCCCGTCCGTGCCCGGCCTGCTCGGTCAGCAGGGAGATCGCGCCGTGGTAGACGGGCGTGACCTTGCCGTAGCCGGGGTAGAGGTAGTCGAAGCGCTCCTTGGTGGCGTAGGGCAGGCCGTTGCGATCGAACGCAGCGGCACTGGCGCGACCGAGGCGGTCGAACCAGTCCTTGGACTCGGCGGGGATGTTGGCGTTGTAGGGGGCATCGCCCGCGCCCATGAAGTACGGCGAGTGGATGCCCTGCTCGTGGTAGTCGATGTGGACCTGCGGCATGTACTGGCGATAGATCGCCATGCGGCTGCGCGATTCGGGCTGTGTGCCCCAGATCCAGTCGCGGTTCAGGTCGAACAGGTAATGGTTCGCCCGACCCGATGGCCACGGCTCGCGATGCTCCCGCGCGACCGGGTTCGCATCGGGCTTGACCCCCATGACCTGCTCGTACCAGTGGATGTAGCGCGACCGCCCGTCGGGGTTCAGGCAAGGGTCGATCACCACCACCACATTCTCGAGCATCTGCTCGATTTCCGGGTTGGTCGCCGCGGCGAGCGTGTACGCGAGCTGCTGGGCGGCTTCCGTGCACGATGCCTCGTTGCCGTGGACATTGAAGCTCAGCCAGATCACGGACGGGTTGGACCCGGCAATGTCGCGAACCCGGGACGAGCCGGTCTCGTCCGGATTCGCGAGTGATCGGTTCCGCTCGAGGATGCTGTCGAGCCGTTCGAGGTTTCGGGGCGAGGAGATCGTGAGGATGCCGAGCTCTCGCCGCTGGTGTGTCTGGCCGTAGCGGGTATAGATGGCCCGGTCCGAGGCCTCGGCGATGGCTTTCACATAGGCGACGGTGTCGTGGTGGCGGGTGAAGTGCGTGCCGATGGGGTAGCCGAGGAAATCCTCGGGGCTGGGCACGGCGTCGGAGAAACGAAGGTTATCGGACATCCCGTCGAGCCGGTACTCGTACGGCTGCTCCCCGGTCGGGACGGGCGAGGAGGAGGGCAGCGAACTCGGGTTGCCGCTGGCCTGGACGATGTGCGAGGCGAGCAGGCCACAGGCCAGAACGGACAGCACGGCAGCGGTTCGACGCATCAGTTCCTCTTTCTTCATGGCAGGCAAAAGCACGGGGTCGGTCGTGGACCGATCCTAGCGTGGGCTGGTGGGATTACCAGAGCCGAATCAGGAGGATGCGGGGCGAATTTCGGCGCTCGGGGGATTCCCGTGGGCCGCGTGCTCGGCCAGACGCTCCTTCACCCAGCGGCTGAACAGCCGGTAGATGAAGTAGAACACCGCCAGCCCGATCGCGAGGCCAATGGCGACCCGAAGGCGCCCGCCCGCCGACTTGGCTTCGGCGATCTCGCCGATGCCCACGCCCAGAAACACCGCGATCAGCGTGCGCGGGGCGATGCCGATGAAGGTGCCGACGAAGTAGGGCATCAGCCGCACATGCAGCGACGACATGATCAGGTTCGTGAGCGCGAACGGGGAGTTCGGCGGCACGCGGATCAGCGTGACCGCGATGAGCTCGTCCTTGAGCGACCGGTCGACGATGGCCGAGCGAATGAGCTTGACGCGCGGGTTCGCCTCGACGACCCGCATCACCCGCTTGCGGGCCAGCAGCGTGCCCCAGCCGTAGCCGACGAGTGCCCCGAAGGTCACGCCGAACATGGCGACCAAGGAGCCCCAGACCGGGCCGAAGAACACACCCGCAGCGAACGACAGGGCGTAGGTCGGCAGCAGCGCCGAGCCGGTGAACAGGGCGAACAGCACGGCGATCAGCAGAGCGGCGAGCGGCACACCGGCGGTGTTGATCAGTTCGCCGACGAGCGATCGCTGGCGCGTCAGTTCGAAGGCCGGGGCCCGCGAACCCGGCGAGCCGATGGCCGCCGATGCGCCGCGCTCGGTCTGGTCGAGGGTGATTTCGTAGGTCGCCCCCTGCTCGGTCGTGGCCTCGGCGGTCGCCGGCAAGTCGCGATCGGCGAGTCCGAAGCCAAGCTCCATGTCGTTCCACGACAGCTCCCCGCTCACCGGCGGAGCGTTGTCGTCGTCCACGCGGATCTTCAGCACGAGCCCCTCGCCGGCCCAGTCGCCGGCCAGCGGGTGGTAGTCCGGGGCCACGGGGTCGTCATAGTTGGCGTTCGCGCTGAACGCGCTGACCGCCCCGTACCCCAGCACGAAGGTCCCGAAGATCGCCGGGGCCGAGAGCGAGAGCAGGATCAAAAGGCCCACCACCGGGCCGAGCTGGCGGAAGTATTCGGTCAGCGTCGGGTGGGGCGGCAGGGAGTCCGGCGCGGCCGGGATGTCCGGCGTCTCGGGCTGGGCGGGTTCGGCCGGGTCCATGCGTGCGTCCTTGCCGCGGCCAGAGGGATTCGGCCGGAACGGGGCGAAAAAGCGGTGCGGGTGGGATTCGAACCCACGAAACCCTTTCGGGTTTACTCGATTTCAAGTCGAGCGCCTTCAGCCGCTCGGCCACCGCACCGGGGGAGGGGCATCGTAGCAATTGGATGGGGGATTGGGCAGAATCCCGGATCGTGGTATGACTCAAGACTGTGAATTGGGTGCCGTGGTCAAACCCGACGAAGTCGGGTGCAGGCCACGCCGACAACGGAATCACCGATGAACCCTGAATCACCCGTTCTTCGCCGCCACAGAACACGCCACGAAATCCCCGGCCACGCCCGCTTCCTGACCTTCTCCTGCTTTAAGCGATTTTCCTTACTTCAAACCGAAGCCACCAGAAACATCCTCGAAACCACTCTGCTCCAAGCTCGCAAGGATTGCCGCTTCGAGCTCTACGCATGGGTAGTCATGCCCAACCATGTCCACATGTTGCTCAGACCCAAACTGCCTGAGCATCCAGTCGCAGCGATCCTGAACCAGATCAAGCAGCCAGTCGCGAAATCCATACTCGCCGAGTGGCGCCGCCTCGACGCCCCGGTCATCTCGAAACTCACCACCGACCGTGGCGAGGTTCGATTCTGGCAACGAGGCGGCGGCTTCGATCCCAACACTTTCTCCAAGGAAGAGTTTCTCGAAAAGCCCAATTACATCCACCGCAATCCTGTGAAAGCCAGCCTCGTCAATCGGCCCGTACAGTGGAAATGGTCCTCAGCCGCGTCGTACGCCGGTAATAGTGGGCGCAAGCTTCAGCCCGACCCGCACCCATCCATGTAGCCATACAACCATGAAACCGTCTTGAGTACCTTTGTCCAGCACAGCGCAGGCCCCCCCGACCTGCGTGGGCAGAGAAATCGTAGCAGATGATCAGCTGCATTTCATCTCACACCGCACGCCGCGAGGCCTGCGGCCGACTCCGTCGCCCTTGACCCCGGCCCCCAGCGATGCAGCACCGCCTAACCCATGCTACCCGCCAATTCATAGAATACGATTCACCGCGGAGACAAATGCGGACTATAACCCCCTGTCTCAGGTATGCTTTCAATAAATTTTGTTTGATCTGCATGCATATCTATAATGACAATAAGTGTGATTATAGATATTACAAATGCCAGAATGCTCATTACCATGCATAGCGTTCTTTTATTGCCATTGCCGTTCATAATTTTTCTCGTATCACTTAGATATTGTCCAGGATGTGCGACTGACTCGGAACCGCAATTCATAGCCAGCCGAATCACGGTAGTTAAATGTGCGGACAACCTCTGAGCCAAGCACATTTCCTCCAGAATCACAGGCGTACTCGTACTGAATATTGAACGCCGCACCGAACCCATCTGTCAACCAGACACCTAATGCTCCTCCACCAGCTGCGCCCACCCCTGCCCCAATAGTTGAGCCGGCTGGAGGGCATGCAAGTCCGACTACCCCGCCTGCAATCGCTCCGATGGCACCAAGAACGATTGGTGTATAGGTCCCGTTTGGAGAAACAGCATACCCACTCCAGCTTACATGCTGCACATATGTACCCGCATTGTTTAAACCTTGAAGTAGGCCGAGTGGATTAGTGGCCACTGTAGGACGCCCCCCCCAAATACTACCTGCGTCACCCCTCCAGTGAGTCGCACTCTGTCCCAGCCGAACCGGTGTATAGCAGTCGTCTTCGCCAGACTTGCATGGGACGCATTCGATTTGAACAGTTAAATTCCACTCCCCGAGCTTGTCATCAAAGATCCAGTCTGTATCTAGAAGTTCAAGTGTAACTTTATGCTCGATCCGTTGTCCCGCTAGGCCTGTCGGATCTATCGAAGTAATCGGGGATGAATATGCATACTGATAGATATTGGTTCCATCTATATGTCCCATTGGATCCTTCGACAACCACCGCCCGTTCTCGGTCGAGTACCACCGGTGCC
>CBFGVX010000012.1:0-57714 GCA_965652425.1 uncultured bacterium
TGTCTCCCCAAGACCCCGAAGACCATGCTCAAACAAGTTTGAGCATGCCACACGAACGGGATCCGCGCTCGGACATCGCAAACGACCCGCTCAAGGGTGCCGCGGCCCAAGCCGAAAGCACAGGCCACGCCGACTTGTCAGCAAACACCAACCCGCCACCACCCAAACCCTTCCCCACCCCAGTCGGTCGAACCATCGCATCCCAGATCATTGCGCTGGCCGGATCCACAAGGGTCTGACGCCCCCCCCATAGCCGCCTCAAGGGGCGGCCATGCCACACCATGCCACCCCCCTACGACCGCACCCCAGCCCCAACCCGCTTCTCCAGATTCCCCACAATTGTCGCCATCTGCGGGTCCACTTCCTCGTGACGCAGCGTGCGGCTCGGGTCGCGGAATCTGAGTCGCATCGTCACCGACTTCTTGCCCGCCCCCACCTGCTCGCCCCGGAAGGTCCCGACGAAACTCACCTGCTCGAAGAGTTCCACCGCGCTCGATTCCACCACCGACGAGATCTCGGCCCACGGCCGCGACTCCTCGACGATCACGCTCAGGTCCCGCTCGATCGCCGGGAAGGCCGGGAGCGGGTCGAGGTTGGTCTGGGGCGGGTACCGATCGACCAGCATCTTCAGGTCGAGTTCGGCAACGACGACCGGGGTGTGCAGCTCCCACTGCTTCTGGCAAGCGCCCGCGAGGATCGCCATCCAGCCGAGGACCTCGCCGTCGACGGTGATCGTCGCCGCGGCTTCGCCCTTGAGCGCGGCGAGCGCCGGGGCCTCAGCGCGAACACCGATCCGCTCGGAGTCGATGCCCAGCGACTTCAGCAGGCACTCCATCGCAGCACGCATGCTGCGCAGAGCCAACTGGCGCGTCTCGGGCTTCTTGGGCGAGCCGAGGGACGCATCGACATCCATCAGCATCGCGATGCGACGACGCTCGTGGGTCGCGCCGTCCGGGTTGTCCGCGAAGGTCGAGGCGACCTCGAACAGACGCACGCCCCCCGGTGCCGCGACCCGCGCATCCTGATTGGCTTTGCGGCAGGTCAAGAGACTCGGCACGATGCTCGGGCGCAGGAACGGGGCCTCGCGACGCCGGTTGTCATCGACCTTGAGCAGCACCTTGCCCTCGGGCAGAAACAGGTCCGCGCTGGCCTGGTCGAGAAAGCTGAAGGTGACCGTCTCGAAGAACCCAAGCCCGGCGAGCGTTTGTCCGGCAAGCTCGAGCACGCGCTCGCGATGGGTCCACTTCTCAGGGTGGCGCAGCGTGAGCTGCACCGGCAGTTCCGGCTGGACCTCGATTTCCTCCAGCCCGTTGAGCCGCGCGACTTCCTCGATCAGGTCGATCTCGCGCGTCACCTCGTGGGCACGGTTGTGCGGCACGGTGCATCGCAGCACACCACCCGCACCCGGCTCGACGGTGAAACCGATCGTCTCCAGCAGCACCTGCATCCGCACATCCTCGATCTCGATCCCCAGAATGTCGCGGCAGCGCTGCGGGCGCAGGTCCACCACATTCTCCGGCGCGAAATTCGCACCGACGGAGATGATCGAGTCTTCCGCCGACTCACCGACCAGCTCGCCTCCGGCCAGTTCGAGAATCAGTTCAACCAGCCGGTCCGAAGCGCGATGCAGGTCGCGCGCATCGACCGTGCGCTCGAAGCGGTACCCCGCATCGGTCGAGATCTGCAATCGCCGCGCGGTCGCGCGGACCGTCGCCGGGTGCCAGGTGGCCAGCTCGACGAGCAGGTCGGTCGTCTTCTCAGTCACGCCTGTTTCGCGCCCGCCGATCACCCCCGCCAGCGACACCGCCCGCTCCCCGTCGGCGACGACGAGGTCGGACGGAACCAGCTTGTGCGTCTTGTCATCAAGGCACAGCAGCGACTCGCCGGCTCGGGCGTGGCGGATCTCGACCCTGCCGCCCTTGAGCGTCGCCAAATCAAAAGTGTGGCTCGGGTGGCCGAGTTCGAGCAGCACAAAGTTCGAGGCGTCCACGACATTGTTGATCGACTTCTGCCCCACCGCTTCCAGCAGTTCCCGCAGCCATGCCGGGCTGGGGCCGACCTTCACGCCCCGGATGATCCGGCCGGTGAACCGGGGGCAAAGATTTGGGACGGTGTTCTCGATGGTGAACTGGCCATTCAGCCGCTTGCCGTTGACCGCCGGGGTCTTGCCCGGCTCCCACGCCTCGGGCGCGTGGACCGACCGTCCGGAAGCCGCGGCGAGCTCCTTGGCCAGACTCAGGTGGCTGAAGCAGTCGCCCCGGTTGGAGGTCAGCTCCACATCGAGGCAGAAATCTCCCCCTTCGACTTCCTCAACGGATTCGATCGGGAACGAGTACGCCTCGAGCAGGCGAACCGCCTCCTCGATTTCGAGCGGGCGGGAGGAGTCGAGATACCGGTTGAGCCACTTCAGACTGGTCAGCATGGGGCGGAGGATACCCCACGAGGCCCGGCTTGTGGCCGGGTTTGCCGCTCCGAAGCAGGACACCACGCAGCGCAGCGCGTACCCTCCGGCAATGGCAGACCAACCCGCTCAATCTGACCCGATCATCGGCATCGACCTCGGCACGACCAACTCGCTTGTCGCGTGGGCCGATGAGAAGGGTCCGCGCATCCTCGCCGCGCCATCGGGCGAGCGGATGCTGCCCTCGGTGGTCCGGTACGCCCACGACGCGAGCGTCGAGGCGGTGGGAACCGAAGCCCGCGAGGCAGCCCACGAACAACCCGGTCGGACGATCCACTCGGTGAAGCGCCTCATGGGGCGTTCGCTGGCCGATGCCGCCCCCGACCTGCCGTTCCTGAGCTACGAGGTCATCGAAGGCCCGAACCGGACCGCCCGGATCGGACTGCCGCCAGCCCCTGGAGCCGACGAGCGCATGGTCCTCGCCCCGCAGGAGGTGTCCGCCGCGATCCTGCGGACCCTGCGAGAGCGGGCCGAGGCGGCCCTTCGCAGCGACGGTGTCGACCTGAGCCAGTGGACGAAGCGGGCGGTCATCACCGTCCCGGCGTATTTCGACGATGCCCAGCGTCAGGCGACGCGTGATGCGGCTCGCTTGGCCGGTCTGGAGGCGGTGCGGATCGTCAACGAGCCGACCGCCGCGGCATTGGCCTACGGCATTGGCGTGAAGAACCCGCAGCCCGAGACCATCGCCGTGTTCGACCTCGGCGGCGGGACTTTTGATATCTCGATCCTCAGCGTGATGCCCAGCGATCCGAGCGAGACCGACCGGACCGACTTCTTCCAGGTCCTCGCGACCGCCGGCGATACGCACCTCGGCGGCGACGATGTGGATCAGGCGATCATGAACTGGCTACTCGACCGCGTCGCCGAGCACACCGGCAAGCAGATCGAGGGCGAGTACGAGAAGGTCCGCGATGCCGCCTCGCGCGACGAGGCCCTTCGCCGATTCCCCAAGCTCCGGCGACTGGCCGAGGACGCGAAGATCCGGCTGTCGGAGAGCGAATCAACGACAATCGAACTGCAAGCCGGCGATGACGACGCGATCCGCATCGATCTGACCCGCGCCGAGCTCGACGACCTGATCGCTCCGTTGCAGGAGCGGGTCGAGAAGGCGTGCCTGCGGGCGATTCGCGATGCCAAGCTCAAGCCCGAGCAGATAGACCGGGTCGTCATGGTCGGCGGGTCCACGCGGATCCCGGCGGTACGGGCGAAGGTGGCCGAACTCTTTGGCACCGAGCCGTACACCGCGCTGAATCCCGATGAAGTGGTCGCGCTCGGCGCGGCGGTCCAGGCCTCGATCCTCGCCGGGCTGAACACCACATCGCTGCTCATGGATGTGATCCCGCTGTCGCTGGGCGTCGAGACCGTCGGTGGGGCCGTGGCGAAGCTGATCATGCGCAACTCGACCGTGCCGACACGGGCAACGGAGATGTTCTCGACCTCCGTCGACGGGCAGACCTCGATCAAGCTGCATGTCCTGCAGGGCGAGCGGGAGATGGTCGAGGACTGCCGCAGTCTGGGCGAGTTCCACCTCAGCGGCATCCCGCCGATGCCGGCGGGCATCCCGCAGCTCGAGGTCGAGTTCCTGGTGGACTCCAACGGCGTGCTCAATGTCAGCGCCCACGAGAAGCGCAGCGGCAAGCGGGCCTCTTTGCAAATCGTGCCGAACCACGGCCTCAGCCGCGAGGAAGTGGACCGGATGGAAGCGGACTCGATCACGCACGCGCGCGAGGACATGGAGCGTCACCGCATCGCCGACCTGATCGCGAACTCGAAACTGGACCTCAAGTGGATCCGTGAGCGACTGGAGGTCGTGGCCGATGAACTGGAAGCCGACTACCGCGAGGAACTGAAACGCCACATCGAGCGTCTGGACGGCTTCGTTCGCTCGGCTGAATCCGACTGGAAGTCCGTATCCGCCAACGAGTTCCACAAGGCAAAGGAAGAACTTGACCGTGCCTCGATGCGGATGCACGAGGTCAGCATCCGCATGTCGCTCAGCCGGGACTGAGCGCCGGTCAGTTCCAGCTGATCCCCTTCGGCGCTTCGGGGTCGAACTGGAGTTCGGCGAGGCGGAGGGTGTGATCGATCCGGCGCAGCTCTCGGATCATCAGGTTCGCACGCTCCGCAGCGCTGGGTTCTTCGAGCAGCGCATTGCGGAGTTTCTGTTCATCGACCACCGAGAGCAGACTCAGCGCCACGACATCCATCAGCACCTGCGTCGGCAGCACATCGAACCCGCTGGCGATCTGCTTGCGGACCTGCTGCACCGCGGGCAGACACGCGAGGCGCTCGGATTCCAGCAGAGCGGTGAGCTGCTCGCGCTGATCATCGAGCTGGTCTGTTTCCTCGTCGCTGTGCATCGGTTCGAGGATCGCACGCCGGTACAGCTTGCCCTCCGGGTCCGTCGGTTCGGGGAGGATCTCATCGACGACGCGGGCGCGGCAGACACCCTGCAGAAAGATGTGGTAGGTCCCGTCGGGATGGCGCTCGTGCTGAACGATCTGCCCGAGGCAGACCACCGGTCGGATCGGCGGGGCCGAATCCGACGCTCCACCTTCATCCTCGCGATCGTCGTAGGTGGCCATGGCGATCTGGCCGGTCGTGTCCAGTACATCCTCGACCATCTGACGGTACCGCGGCTCGAAGATGTACAGAGCCGCGATCGCGTGGGGCAGCAGCGTCACCCCCGACAGCGGGAACACCGGGTGCGGCTTGCTGAAGTTCACTCGGATGGTTTCGTGCTCAGACATCCCGGCGCAAGTCTACGCCGTACGGGCAGCGTAGGGCGAGGGATATCCCAAAACGAACAGGACCCCCCGACGAGCGGGGAGTCCTGAGGTTCTCTCTCCTCCGATTGAACCGGAGTAGTCAGGAATCACTCAGCGGCGACGACGAATCGCAGCCAGACCGGCGAGGCCGAGGAGGCCAGCGGCGCCGGGGGTGGGGATGAGGGTGCCGACGATCTGGACATTGTCCAGACGGTTGTTGCCCGCGGTGCTGGTGGCGCCGTCGAAGACGATACGAATGATGGCGTTGGATGCCAGGTCGAGCGAGTTGCCCACGGCGAAGTCATAGAGCTGGAAGGATGTCTGACGAGACTGGTAGGTGGCGAAGCTGGTGAAGTTCACGCCGTCGGTGGACCACTGGATGGTGTTGGGAGCGTCGGGCGAACCGAAGCCGGTGCCGGTGCCGCGACCGGCCCAGCTGATGGAGACATCGGTGTACAGGCTTGCATCGAACTCGAACTGAATCCAGTTGCCGTTGTTGGCTTCGCCACGGACGGAAAGGGCTCCGCCGCTGGGATCGCCGAACAGGGCGTTGATGGTGCTTCCCGAGAAAGTGCCGAGGTCACCGTTGACATTGTTGACATCGGTATTGATCGAGAAGTTGGTGGTGACCACGCCAGCGCCCGCATCGGCATTGAAGCCGGCGGGGTTCAACACGCCGAGGTTTCCGGAAACGCCGGGGATGCTGTCATTGAAATTCCAGTAGGCGATCAGGTCGGTCGCGGAGGCGGTGCCGGCAGCGGCGGCCACGATTGCGGCAGCAAAAATCATCTTCTTCATCACAGGTAAATCCTCTCTCGAATTCAGTTTCGCACCAGCTCAATCGCAGTACGCCGTGCGCGAACCCTCATTGGTCTCTCGGCGGACTCCCCGCCGAAGCACCTCAACAGTACCCGCGCCTTGGGCCTCTCACAACTGATTTTTTCACGGTGAACGCCGATTTAACCAAGGGTTCAAGAAGTGCACCCAAGGCGAACCTCAATTGAACAATCACGAAAATCCGTGTGTCAAAATAGGCAAAAAGGGCGAAATGGAGAGATCGCCCTGCGCCCGAATCGCGGATTCTCATTGCCAGACCCCCGCCTCGCTCATCGACGACGACGGATCGCGCAGAGACCGAACCCGGCCAGTGCCAGTCCGGACACCCCCGGAAGGGGGATGTGAGCACGCTCAGGCGAGCGGGTCGGGCCGGAACAGTTTCGTGTCCAGGGCCCAGATCTTCTCGGTGAAACTGCCGCCGAGGTCTAGACCCTGCTGGCGCTCGCTGCGGGCGGCGGAGATGGCGATCTCCATCTTGGCATCCAGATTGTCGACCATTGATACGAACAGGGCTTCCGGCGACGCCGGGATCTTCGCTGCCCCGTACTCGGGAACGCCGTGGTGACTGAGGATGATGTGCTGGAGCGCGGTCACGAGGTTGGCCGGCAGACGCATGCCCTGGTTGACCATGACCGAACGCGCCTTGTCGTGGAGCATGATCGCGCCCTCGACGATGTGCCCGACCAGTTCGCCGCGATCGGTGTAGGTGAACGCGCCCTCGTAGCTCAGCTCCGTGGTCTTGCCCAGGTCGTGGAGGAACAGACCGAGCAGGACGATATCGCGGTTCACCTTGGGGTACAGCGGGCAGAGCGCGTTCGCGGCGTTCATGACGCTGAGCGTGTGCTCGCAGAGGCCGCCGATGTAGGCGTGGTGCATCATCTTCGCGGCCGGTGCGGTCCGGAACTGGTCCATGAGCATCTCGTCGGCGAGGTACTCGGCGGCGATGGCCTTCGCGGCGGGGTGCTCGAGGGTGTCGAGCAGCGCGACGACCTCGGCAAACATCTCGGCCGGATCGCGCGAGGCCGAGGGCAGCAGGTCGCGGAGCTGTTCGGTCGACGGTTCGATCGGATCGATTTTGTGGATGATGAGCTGGAGTTCGCCCTGGTAGGGCTGCGTCTCGCCCTCGACCCAGACAAAGCCGTCGGTCGGGAGGTTTGCGATCACGGACTCATCAGCGCCCCACATGCGACCCGGCGCGGTCGCGGTCTTGTCGCCGAGCAGGCAGCGGAGGTAGGGCTTGTCGTTTCGTGTCCGCCCGAGTTGGGCGTTGGAGATGCTGAAGGCCCCGGAGAAACGGGCGTTGGGCTGCATTTCAGCGATGTACATGCGCTGCTGGGTGGACTCAGACATGGCGGTTCCTGGCGGGATCGATTTCGGATTCCGGCCTCGAACGGGCCGGGGCCCGACTGTAACAGACCGGGGGTTTCCGCGTGACCCGCTGGCTATCCCGTCAGGCTCACGCCGGAGCATCCGCCCGTTGTAGCGGCACGCCGCAACGCGGGCAGGCGGTATCCGTCGGCCGGGCCCGCCAGTGCCAACCGCATTCGATGCACACGCCTCGATGGGCCGAGGCGTCGTCGGCACCCGTCCCCTCGCCCATCGCTCGACGCTGATGCCGCTCCTTGGAAACCAGTCCGGGAACAAGCAGGGTGGCCCCGCACCCGATGATGATCGCCCCGGTGGTCAGCACAACGATGGCGTGCTGGGGCACGATGAGCAGGCCGCCCATCACGATCAGCACCGCCAGCGATGCGCTCGCGACGATAGTGACGGCCTGCTTTTTCGGTGTCATCGGTTTCAACGCCCGGCCTCCGGGGTCTCGGGAGTCGCCTCACGCACTTTGCGGACCTCGTTCAGGCGATCCGCAAGAACGCGCTCGGCTCCGTTGAGCGTCGGTCGGTAATACTCGGGCGTGTTTCCGTGCTCATCAACCAGAAACTGCTGTGCCGAGACAGGCCCGATGGAAGTCGTGTGAGCCGCATCGTGGCTGTAGTGGTAGCCCTTGCCCTCAACCTGCGATCCCACGCTCTCGGTCTTGTGACCGTCCCGCAGGTACAGCGGCACCTCCAGCGTGCGACCCGAGCGCACATCGGACATGGCCTTATTGATGGCGAGGTAACTGGCGTTGCTCTTGGGCGCAAGCGCGAGGTAGATCGCGCACTGGCTCAGCGTGATCCGAGCTTCGGGCATGCCGATGCGCTCAGCGATCGACCAGCACGAATCGGCCACGGAAATCGCCCTCGGGTCGGCGTTACCGATGTCTTCGCTGGCAAGAATCGCCAGGCGACGGGCGATGAATCGAGGGTCCTCCCCCGCTTCGAGCATCAGCGCGAGCCAATAGACCGCGGCGTCCGGGTCCGAGCCACGGATGGACTTGATCAGCGCTGACGCGTGGTCGTAGTGCTGATCGCCCTTGGCGTCGTAGACGATGGCCTTCTGCTGCACCGATGCCTGGGCTGCCTCAAGATCGATTCGGATCGGTGCGGCCTCGCCGGACTCGGCCTGGGCGGAGAGGACCGCGACTTCCAGAGCGTTCAGGGCTCGTCGAGCATCGCCGTCGGACACCTTCGCCCAGTGTGCGATGGCCTCATCGTCCACCGTCAGGTCGATCCGGGCGAAGCCGCGATCCGGGTCTGCCACCGCACGGCGGATGACCGACGCGACATCCGCTTCGCTCAGCGGTTCGAGCCGGAACACCGTGCTGCGGCTGACGAGCGCGGCGTTGACGGTGAACATCGGGTTCTCGGTCGTCGCCCCGATCAGGGTCAAACGGCCTCTTTCCACATCATCGAGCAGAGAATCCTGCTGGCTCTTGGTGAACCGGTGGATCTCATCGAGGAACAGAACGACCGGATCGCCCCCCTCCCCGATCCGGAGTTTGGATTCCTCGACGATCTCCCGGATCCGCTTCACGCCGATGGACGCAGCATTCTCTCGGACGAAGGATCGGCCGGACTCACTGGCGATGATCTCGGCGAGGGTGGTTTTCCCGGTGCCGGGTGGGCCATGGAGAATGATGGAGGTGAGCCGCCTCGCCCGGATCATTCTTTTCAGGAGGGGCGGGTGGTCCGACTCCGGCTCTCCAACGATGTGCTGCTGTCCGGCGAATTCGCTGAGGTTCCGGGGCCTCATGCGAGCGGCCAGCGGCTCGACCGAGGCGAGTCGGGATTCGCGTTGGGGAGCCCACAGATCGGCCATAGGTGCATGGTACGCATCCTTGCGGCACCGAACACGACCACAACGCAGAATCGTCCCGGCTTGCCGGACCGATTCGCATTCGAGGGCCGATCCGGCCGATGACGAACCGGGGATCGCGCTACGGCGTACCCTGTGGATCGGTTCCGACGCTCGGGCCGAGCACGAGCGGGCATTCTGCCCTGACGGAGAGACCAGATTTATGTGCGGAATCGTCGCTTATATCGGGACCAAACCGGCCAAACCCATCCTCCTGGAGGGGCTGAAGCGGCTGGAGTATCGCGGGTACGACTCGGCAGGGCTCGCGGTCCTCGATGGCGATCTGTCCGTGGCCCGTGCCGTCGGGCGAGTCTCGGTGCTCGAAGACAAGCTGCAGAAGGCCGATGGTTTCGAGGGCACGCTGGGCATCGCCCACACCCGCTGGGCCACCCACGGGTCGGTGACCGAGCAGAACGCCCACCCCCACCGCGACGACCGCTCGGGCATCGCGCTCGTCCACAACGGGACCATTGAGAACTACGCCGCGCTGCGCAAGTACCTCGAAGGCAAGGGTCACACCTTCCACAGCGAAACCGACACGGAAGTGCTCGCGATGCTCATCGGCGAGCTGTTCGACCCCGAGCGAGGCATCGACCTCGAGAAGGCCGTGCAGGCGTCGCTCAAGGAAATCAGCGGCGCGTACGCGATCGCGGTCATCTGCGAGCAGGAGCCGGATACGCTGGTCGTGGCTCGCAAGGGTTCGCCCCTGATCGTGGGCGTGGGCAACGGCGAGTACATCGTCGGTTCCGACGCCGCGGCGATCATCGCGCACACCGCGCAGGCGATCACGCTCGACGATTACAATGTGGTGAAGGTGACCCGAGACGGGTTCCGCACGAGCAACCTCGACAATGTCTCGCTCGATGCGAAGATCCAGCAACTGGAGATCGACCTCGAAGAGATCGAACTCGGCACCTACTCGCACTACATGCAGAAGGAAATCTTCGAGCAGCCCGCCTCGATCCGCAACGCCCTGCGCGGGCGACTGGACCTGTCTGAGGGCCGGGTCGTGCTTGGCGGCGTCTCGAATTTCGCAAAGGAACTGATCAAGGCCCGGCGCATCATCCTCGCCGCGCAGGGCACGGCTCTGCACGCGGGCATGATCGGCGAGTACATGATCGAGGAGCTCTCGAAGATCCCCGCCGAGTGCGAGTACGCTTCGGAGTTCCGGTACCGGAACCCGATCATCGAAGAGGGGACGGTCGTGATCGCGGTATCGCAATCGGGCGAGACCATCGACACGCTGTACGCGCTCCAGGAAGCGAAGGACCGCGGGGCACTGACGCTCGGCGTGGTCAATGTCGTCGGCTCGACCATCGCCAGAGAAACCGATGCGGGCGTGTACCTGCGCGTGGGACCGGAGATCGGCGTCGCCTCGACCAAGGCGTTCACCGGGCAGGTCGCGGTGCTGGCCATGCTGTCGCTGTTCCTCGCCCGCCGGCGCTTCATGAGCCCCGACGCCTCCACACGCCTGCTCAAGGAACTCAACCAGATCCCCGAGAAGATCGAGCAGATCCTGACCCAGGACGCCACGATCAAGGCCATCACCCAGAAGTACATCAACCGCGAGAACTGGCTGTTCCTCGGACGCGGCGTGAACTACCCCACCGCTCTTGAGGGTGCGCTCAAGCTCAAGGAAATCTCCTACATCCACGCGGAGGGCATGCCCGCGGCGGAGATGAAGCACGGCCCCATCGCCCTGATCACCGACGGCATGCCCGTCGTCGTCATCGCCAACCGGGGCGCCCAGTACGAGAAGGTGCTCTCGAACATCGAGGAAGTCCGCTCGCGCGGCGGGCATGTCATCGCCATCGCCAACAGCGGCGACGATCGAATCGGTAGCATCGCCGAGGATGTGATCTATGTGCCCGAGTGCGCAGAGCCGCTCAGCCCGATGCTGACGGTCATCCCGCTGCAGATGATGGCCTACCACGCGGCGGTGCTGCGCGGCCACGATGTCGACAAACCGCGGAACCTGGCGAAGAGCGTGACGGTGGAGTGAGGGCGAAGAGACTTTTTATCGCGGTGGGTTTGCTTGCCCTAGTCGGAATTGCCGCTTTTTCAGCTCGCTCGGCTTGGGTGGTTCGTCACGATCCGTCGCCGCAGACTCTGCAAGCGCTGGCTATCCAATGCGCATCTGTAATCTTACAGATTGACGAGTATGTGCGAGCGAACGGTCGCTTGCCGCCGTCACTTGATGATCTCGGGTTTGAGGCGAGCGAGTGGCAATACGATCCGGATCTTGCAAGTGGTTCGTTTGAGTTGTATCGAACGCACAGCCACTGGGTCTCATCGTTCGATGCGTTTGTCTTCGCATCGGATGGAACGCCGCAAAGCAGATGGGACGGCCTTCGAACGATTGAGCACGGCCCGTACCGCTACTTCATCGGTGCTCAGCATGTGGAAGTGGACTGGTGATCCGGACGGAAACCAGCGGATCGTGAGGGCGCCCTCTTTCCAACTGAGACTGAATCTCAATACTGCTTGACGGGAAATATTCTGGGCTGCTAGAATCGGATAATCGTAGATTCAGCAATCCATATGTCTCGCAGCCAGCTCTCCACCATGTCCACCGAATCAGCAGCTACACACCAGCAGGAGCACCTTGCCGCTCGCATGGTGACCCGCATGCGCCGGATCCTACTGGCGAGTCTGGGTGTCCTGTGCGTGGGCTTGGCGGCGGTCGGTGTCGTGTTGCCCGGCATGCCGACGACGATCTTCCTCATCCTCGCGACCGCCTGCTTCATGCGAAGCTGCCCGTGGCTACAGACCAAGCTCATCGAGAACCGCCTCTTCGGACCGTTCCTGAAGTACCTCGAACCGGGCGCGGTCATGCCCCTCCGAGCGAAGGTGATCTCCATTACGGTCATGTGGATCGCGATCGGAACCAGCATCGCGATGCTCTCAAGCGGGGATCTCCCCCTGCTCTGGGTCGGTGGCACCATCGCGACTGCGGGCCTGATCGGGACTGCGTGCATCGTCCGCATGGGACGGCGGACGCCCTGCCCAGTCGTGGCCTGACGATTGGCTCCCCCTGTACTGCCACATAATCAGGGACAAACACAAATCCACCGCCGGTTCCGGCTGCGACGCGCTCGTGCAGTGCCATCCCAGACTTTTTGCCGGGTTTATTCGGTCGATGGGATCGACACAAACAGCGATTCCTCATATGGCGATACGCTGATCCGGACGCTGCCGTTCGGTTTGCGCTTCGCACCCAGGAGGAGAACTCAACATGTTGCGATCCATGACTCTGTACTTTGCATTGCTGTGCTGTGTGGCGATCACATCCCTGCTCCAGGGCTGCGGCGATTCAGGAGTCGCCAAGGCCGCCGGTACCTACGAGCTCGATACCGCCGCGATGAGAACTGCGATGCAGGCAGAAATCGACAAGATCGAAGATCCGATGGAGCGAATGGGCGCTTCGATGATGCTCGGCATGCTCGGCGAGATGTCGATGACCATCACGCTGAATGCAGATGGCACCGCCAGCGGTGTCGTGGTCATAGCCGGCGAGGAAGATCCCGCCACGGGAAATTGGACCCTCACCGGGAACAACATCTCTATCACGATGGGTTCGGAGGGCGAAAGCAACCCCGAGACCATGAGCGGCACATACGAAGGCGATACGATCCGCCTCGATGCGCCCGGCGATGAAATGCCAGTCCAGATGGTGCTCAAGCGCAAGACCACATAAGCGCGGCCTGAAGCAAGCCGCCAGACACGAGTTTGATGAAGTTCGTGCATTTGAGATGCAGAATCCACATTTTCCGCAGGGCTCTCCAAGTGTCTCGGTGACACATGGCGGCCCGTGTCATGACCGCAGTTCCGCGGTCTTGTGAGGGCGCGATGAGCCGACTGTTCATCCGTCCATCTTGGAGTTCCGAATGTTCCGAGTCCTTGTTCTGACCGTTGCCCTGCTGGGCTCTTTGCTGATCGCGTCCATGCTGCAGGGTTGCGGCGATTCCGGAGTTGCGCGGGCGGCGGGAACCTACGAGATCGATAAAGCCGCGATCAAAGCCGAACTTCAAAAGGAAATCGAGAAGATCGAGGATCCGAACGAGAAGTACATGGCGACCAACATCCTTGGCGGGATCGACGGCATGCCCTCCATGACCTTCACGCTCGCCAAAGACGGCACGCTGGAGGCCACGACCGTCATGATGGGCATGACCGATACCGCCAAGGGAAACTGGAGCATCTCGGGATCCACGGTGACCTTCCGGATGACGGAGACCGGCACGAACGATCCAGATGAGATGACCGGAACCCTGAAAGGCGACCGGATCGAACTGAACGCCCCCGAAGGCGAAGAAACGCCCTTCAAGTTGATTTTCAAGCGGAAGAAGGCCTGATCAGACGGCTCGGGGTCGCTCCGCGCGGATCGACCGTCCCTCTGCTCAGCCGGGCGATCGGCTGGATGGCCACTCCGGACGGCAGACCATTCCAAAAAGTTCTTGCCACCCGCCGGGAAATCCGGGATACTCCGCTCTGCCTACCAGATGTCGTGGAGACGACTGGGAACGCATACCGTCCCTGCTGCGGAGCGGCGGGACGCACACACTGTGAACCGGTCGGCACAGGCCGACCGGCTGCTCGGGCGCGGCGGGCCGGTTGGGCCGCCGCCTGACATGGAGGTCGCCCGCTGATGCGTCTATCCCGGATCACCCTCAACGGCTTCAAGTCGTTCGCGGATCGCACGGAATTCACCTTCGACGCCCCCGTCACCGGCGTGGTCGGCCCCAACGGGTGCGGCAAGTCCAACATCGTCGACGCGATCAAGTGGGTGCTCGGCGAACGCTCGGCGAAATCTCTGCGCGGCAAGGAGATGGCCGATGTCATCTTCGCTGGCAGCTCCGGGCGCAAGCCCAGCGGCATGGCCAGCGTCGCCCTCGCCTTCGAGAACCCGATGCTCGACGGGGCGCAGGCGCAGCTGTTCGAAGCGGCCGAACAGGTCCGCGCGATGAGCGCCGCCCTCCAGTCGACCACGGCCGAAGTGCAGGACGAGGACACCGATCCGGACGACCCCGCCCAGGTCGACGAGGCGGCGATGTCGATCGGGATCGACCGGCGTCGGCGCACGCGCTACCTGCCGATCGATGCCGAGGTGGTCGAAGTCGAACGCCGGCTGTATCGCGACGGCAAGAGCCAGTACCTGATCAACGGGCGGACCGCACGGCTCAAGGACATCCGCGAGCTGTTCATGGACACCGGCGTCGGCGCGGACGCCTACTCGATCATCGAGCAGGGCCGCGTCGATGCCATGTTGCTGGCCAACCCCGTCGAGCGCCGGACCTTCTTCGAGGAGGCGGCGGGTATCGCCCGCTTCAAAGCCCGGCGCATTGAGGCCCAGCGCAAGCTCGAACGGACCGAGACGAACCTCGTACGCACGCGCGAGCAGCTCGAATCCACCGAGCGTCGGCTCCGGATCGTGAAGGGCCAGGCGGCGAAGGCCCGGAAGTTCATGGAGCTCGATGTCGAGTTCAAGGCGCGGCGCCTCGCGCTGGCGTTCGAGCAGTACGACGACCTGCGCCAGCGGCTGGACGGGCTGACCTCGCGCCTGCACGCGCTGGAGAAGGACCGCAAGGCCGCGATCGCCGAGGTCACCGAACTCGAAGACGACAAGCAGAACAAGGAGATCGAGCGATCGAAGCTGCACCGCGAGCGTGAGGAGCAGGAGCGCGAACTCACCAGCGCCACGCACCTCGCCCAGTCGGCAGCGCAGCGCAAGGCAATGGCCGAGCGTGCCCTCGAAGAGGCCCGCCAGCAGATCGAGGCCGATGAGCACCGGATCACCGAACTGGCCACCGATATCGAGCGGCTCCAGAAGGAAGCGGAGGAGCAGGCCTCGCTCGCGTCATCGCTCAGCGAGACCGTCAAGGCCTCCGAGGAGCAGCTCGAAACCGTTGCCGAGCAGCGCGAGCGGGTGCAGTCCGAACTTTCGGACCAGCGGCTGAAGCTGTCTGAGCGTCGTTCGGCAGTCGCGAACATCGACCGCGAGCGCGGATCGCTCAACGCCCGACTCGAAGCCGATCGCCGGCGGATTGCGCAGCAGCAGGAACAGCTCGATGCGCTCGATCGGCGCGGAGCGGCGCTGGCCGATGAGCGGACTCAGGTCGAAGCCGATCGCGATGCTCTGAACGCGGATGTCTCCAAACGCCGGGGCGTTGTGAACGAACTCGAGCAGTCGATCTCGAGCGCCGTTTCGTCGGCGACCTCGCTTTCAGAAGACCAGCGTTCGCTCGCCACCTCGCTGAGCGAGAAGGAGCAGCGCCTCGCCCGACTGGATTCACGGCGAACAACGCTCGACGAGATGGCGACGGCCCGGGTCGGCCTCGGTGAGGCGGTCCGCAAGCTGCTGCAGCGTCGCGATGAGATCCGGGCTGGTTCGGACGCGGACGCTCACGAGGGTGTGCTGGAGCACATCATCGATCCGCTCGCGGACATGATCGAGGTGGATTCGAACGATGCCGTCGCGGTCGAGGCGGCCCTCGGCTCGACCCTTCAGGCGCTGGTCGTGGATCGCGCGTTCGCTTTGGCAGACTGCACCGACCTGACGGCGCTCCCGGGCCGCGTCACCTTCCTACCGATCCGCCCCGAAACGGCGACCACTGACCATGCGTCAACCGCGTCTCGCCTGATGGACCTCGCACCGGGTCATGTGGTGCCGCTATTCGAGCGGATCCGCTGCGATGTGCGCGTCGCAACGAGCGTCCGGCGCGTGCTCGGCAACACCTACCTCGTGAAGGATCTGGACGCGGCGATCATGCTCAGCGCCGGTCCGTTGGCGGGCAGCCGGTTCGTGACCCGCGCGGGCGAGATCCTCGAAACCGACGGGCGCGTGATCGCCGGCCCGCTCGGCGCGGGAACCGACGCGGACGAGGGCAGCGGGCTTCTCCAGCGAGCGAGCGAACTGAGCGCCCTCACGGAGCAGGTCCGCACGCTCCAGCGCGAGATCGATGCCGAGCGGTCCGAACTCCGTTCGATCGACGAGGCGGCGGCGAAACTGGAACGCACGCTCGCCGAACTGCGAAGCCGTCAGGCATCCGAGCAGCGCTCGCTGATCGCCGAGGAGTCGCGGATCGATCGCCTCAGCGCCGATCTGGAGCGGCTCGACCGGGAGCAGCCGAAGCTCACCGCCGAGGCGGACCAGTGCCGCGTGAAGATCGAGGAACTGCACACGGAGCAGCGGGAGTTGCGCGACAAGCTCGACAGTCTCGATCGGCTGCACAGCGAGCAGGCCGGAGTGGTCAACGAGATCGAGCGAGCGGTCGAATCGTCGCAGACATTGCTCGACCAGATCAACGAGAAACTCACGGCCGTGCGCGTGTCGCTCGGTCAGCAGAGCGAGAAGCTCTCGACCTCACAGCGCGAGCATCGGCGCCTGCTGGCCCAGTGCGAGGAGGCCGAACGCCAGCGGGGCCGGGTCGCCGAGTCTCACGCGCTGCGCCTTGCCAAGATCGACGAGCACGACGAGATCATCCGGTCCGCCGCGGCGGAGATCGAGGGAGCCAGCGCTCGCCAATCCGAACTCGAATCATCGCTCGATGGGGTGCGGGGCCGGATCGAGCGGGCCTCGCAGTCGGTCCGGGAGGCCTCGGAGGTTCTTGAAGAAGCCCGCCAGCGCGCCGGACGCATCGAGCGTGACTGGAACAGTCTCGAGCTCTCAAAGCGCGAGCTTGAGGTCCGGCGTGAGAACATCGAGGAACGCACTTCCGAGGAACTGCTGATCGATGTCGCCGCCGAATACCGCGAGTACCGCGACATGATGGCCGGCGGCGATGTCGAACGGATCGATGTCGAGGAGACCTCGAAGGAGATCAACGAACTCCGCAGCGCGATCAAGAAACTCGGCAATGTGAACATCGACTCGATCAAGGAAGAGGACGAACTCGCCGGGCGCAACGAGCTTTTGATCCAGCAGGTCGAGGACATCGACCGAGCGAGGACGCAGCTCGAAGAACTGATCCTCCGCCTCAACGATGTCAGCCGCGACCGGTTCAAGGAGGTCTTCGAGACGATCCAGGGCCACTTCTCCGGCAACGACGGCATGTTCCGGCGTCTGTTCGGCGGCGGCTCGGCCCAGGTGCGACTGATCCCCGATCCCGAAACCGGCGAGATCGACTGGCTCGAGAGCGGCGTGGAAGTCACGGCGAAGCCGCCCGGCAAGGAGCCCCGCTCGATCAGCCAGCTGTCCGGCGGCGAGAAGACCATGACCGCGGTCGCCCTGCTGCTGTCGATCTTCCACAGCAAGCCCAGCCCGTTCTGCGTGCTGGACGAAGTGGACGCTGCGCTCGATGACGCCAATGTCGAGCGGTTCTCGAAGATCATCCGTCAGTTCCTCGAGCACTGCCACTTCATCGTCATCACGCACAACAAGCGTACGATGCAGATCGCCGACCAACTGTTCGGCGTGACCATGCAGGAGCGAGGCGTGTCGACCCGAGTGAGCGTTCGCTTCGAGGATGTGCACGCGGACGGCTCGATCAAGGACGCCGCGGTCAAGCGGGCGAGCGCCGAGATGGAAGCCAAGCCGTCACCGATCGAGGACGACGAACCTGCACCGAAGCCCGCGACCAGCGACAAGCTGCGCAAGGCGCTCGCCGAGTCGGCCGCGAACAACTGATCGAATCAGCCCAGGATCAGATCCAGTCCATCGGCGATCGCGCTCCTCAGCCGGTCGCCGATTTGCGTTTTCCAGCGCAGGTCTTCGCCGAGCACGCCCTTGGCCGAGAAATTGTGATCGGCCTCGGCGATCAGGCGGAGCGTCACGCGCTCGTTGCCGGCATCGCGCAGCATGCCGAGAATGCGCTCGGACTCGCTCGGCGGCACGCTGATATCGGCCTCGCCGTGGATGAGCGCAATCGGCATGTCCGTCAGTTCGCTCATGTCCTTCGGGAACGGATCGCCGTGCGGCGAGTCCAGTTCGTGTTCGTACCACGCCCGTCCGATCCGCACCGCGCCGCCCTCGGCCCGAGCGGCGGGCCTGAGGAGATATCCATCGCGCTCGACCTGAGCGAGCAGTTCCGGGTTGGTTCGCGCGTACTGACCGATCGAGGCGAGCGAGATGACGCCATCGACGGGCCGGGTCCACACCCCCCGCTGTGATTGCACCGCCGCACCGAGCACGCTCGCCCCGGCGCGGCTGTGACCGACAAGGATCATCGGCAGGTCCCCGCCGTCGAGTGTCCCGGAGCGAACAGCTTCGGCGACCGCGCGGATATCGAACAGCGAATGCGCGAGGCCGTCACGCTCGAACTCATCGAGCTTCGTGATGCGGTCCTGACCGAACTCGATGCCGCAGTGGCCGAGGTTGAATCGGTGGACGAGGCAGCCGAGCGAGGCGAGTTGTCGCGCTGCGAGCGGGACGACATTCCGGTCGATGTGCCCGGTGTAGCCGTGGACGACGAGCGCGACGGCACGAGGACTTCCTTTAGGTCGAGTGGTCTTGCCGTGAACCGTGAGACCGTCCGATCCGGGAACCGACCAGACGGGCTCGTGAAGGTCCGCTTCCGGATAGGAGAGCACCGAACTCATGCCGTGATCGGCGTCGTCGGAGCCGAGGCGTCGGCGCAGGCGAGCCAGCGGCCGTACGAACGCAGGCCTCCGAGCGGGTCCACCGCGGGCTTCCAGTTCAGCCCCGATGCCGTCGCCGACATGTCCGCCTGCGTGAAGTCTTGGTAGAACGCGCGGATGTGGTCGGGCATGTCGAAGTAGTCGATCGGGAACTCGGATTCGCTGAGACCCATGCCCTCGCGCACCGCCGCGGCGACATCGGCGAACGGCGTCGCACGACCGGACCCGAGGTTGTAGACACCGGGCGTCACGCCGTGCATCGATCCGGCGATCGTGCAGGAAACGACATCATCGACATGCACCTGATCGCGGGCCTGCGAGCCATCGGCGAACAGGCGTGGACGCTTGCCAGCGCGCATCTGCTGCGCGTTCTGGTAGGCGATGGACGCCATCTTGCCCTTGCGGGCTTCGCCGGGGCCGAACACATTGAAGTAGCGCAGGCCGACGATGTGGGGCAGCGTTCCGGTCTGGGTGCTCCATTCGCGCTCGAAACGCCGGTGCTCGCACTCCATCAGCCATTTGCTGAACCCGTAGACATTGTTGGGCACGCCCGCGGCGTCCAGCGGGAAGGGCTGACGCGTCTGCGTCTGTTCCAGCGTGCCGTAGGTGGCGGCGGAGGAGGCATACACAAGCGGGATCTCGCGGCTAGCGGTCGCGATCATCAGGTCGCGGAAGCCCTCGACATTCGCCTCGAGCATCGCCCGCTCGTCCATCACGGTCGTGTCCGTGATCGCGGCGAGGTGGAAGACCGCGTCTGGGTCCATCGCCTCGATGAGGTCATCCCAATCGACTTCATTCGTGCTCCACGCATGCAGCGAACCCGTGAATGGCCCAAGCCCCGCTCGAGCGAACGCTTCGACAAGGTTGGCGTAGCTGGAAGACCGAAGATCGTCGATCACGATGAGGTCCGCACCCGGGTGATCGGCGGCCAGTCGCGCAACGAGGTTGGAGCCGATGAACCCGGCACCTCCGGTCACGATGATGGTCGGTCCGTCGGCTTGTCCGTCAATCAGGGCCATGTGATCACTCGTCAGTCATCTGGATAAGGAAACGATCAATCCGCTGGCGGGGGCGGGATCTTCAGGATCATACCCGGCTGAAGGTTGGTTCCTTCCGGGTTGACCTGATCGGCGTTTGCGCTCTGGATCAGCCGCCAGAGTGCCGCGCGGCCGTAGATGGCCTGAGAGATCGCCGAGAGATTGTCACCGCGCTCCACGCGGTACTCGATGTAGTCCATGCGAGGGGCATCGGGCGGCGCTTCTCCCTCGCGAACGCCCTGGATGTTGCGCGGGTCTTCGGCGAGCTTGATCACGCGCCCCACACGGAACAGCCGGCGGGTATCCACGGTCGGATTCGAGAGCAGCACCGCCGCCCACTGGTCACGAGAACCGTAAAAGCGCTCGGCGATGGTCCACGCGTTGTCCCCCTCGCGCACGGTGTAGTCCACGAAAGTCGGGGGGATGATCCGGCCGGGTCTCGGCTGGCTGTCTGCCTCTTCGGTAGGCGCGGACAATCCGTCATCGCGACGGGCTGGGGTTGGTTGGGACTGCTCGTTCTGTTGTGTTTGATCTGGGGGCCGAACATCGATGTCGATGATCTCGGGCTTATCGGGTTGCGGAACGCTGGGTACTTCCGAGGAACTCTGATAGGTCACGCGCGGTGGATCCTGTGTCGTCTGCGGGGCCGGGGTGATCCAGTACACCACGATCCACAGCACGACCAGCGACAGGCAGGCGATCCCGATGCGGGTGGTGCCGTCCATGTGCGTGCGCTCCTTCCGGCCTCGCCCGTTCTCTGAACTCGTGGAGAACGGGGCGTCATCGCAGAACGATCAGGTCTGAGGGGGTTGCGGGGTTTCTCCCGCCTCCTCGAGCAGTCGCTGTTCGGTCTGACGGACGAACTTGCGGGCCGACTCGGGGATCCGCTTCGTGTAGGCAAGCGGGGCCGCAACAGCGATCGAAGAATAGGTACCGACAACAACGCCGCAGATCAGGGCATAGGTGAACGAGGACAGCGCATCGCCGCCGCTGGAGAAGAGAACGATCAGCGCGATGAGGGTGGTGCCCGAGGTGATGATCGTGCGGCTCAGGGTCTGGTTGATCGAGCGGTTGACGATGATCGCCGAGGCGTACGCGAGCCTGCCGCGGTTCTCGCGGATACGGTCCAGGATGACGATCGTGTCGTTCAGGGAGTAACCGACGATCGTCAGGATCGCCGCGACGAGCGCGAGGTCGATCTTGTACGGCTGGAGACCGAGCTTCACGAGGAACGGCACATTCGCGTAGAGGATCTCGGCGAAGGCGATCAGGCCGATGGCGACGATCACATCGTGCATCAGCGCGGCGACCGCGGCGAGCGAGTAGCGGACCGAGCCGAACCGTGCCCAGATGTAGATGATGATCATCAGAAAACTCAGAAGAACCGCCACAATGGCTTGGGCCCGGAACGAGCTGGCGATCTCGGCTGAGAACGACTGCGTGGAGATCAAACTGATCGCATCGGTCAGCGCCTCGCGCACCAGCGTCCATTCGCGCTGAGCGAGATCGTTGTTCCACGCTCGCTCGTTTTCGAGGTCGATCGCTTCATCGCGGACGAGAACCACCGCCCTTTCGACCTGCTGGGAAGTCCCCTCGAGGACGATCAGGTCGAACTGACGATTGATCGCCCACGAGTTTTCCGGGCGGCCTCTGAACAGTTCCAGGCGGTTCCGGAGCGATTGCTCGCTCACACGCGGCTGGATGTCGTCGAGAACGATCGCGGCACCGCCGACGAAGTCCTCCACATCGTTGTCGTATGCCACGCCCCCGATAGTCCCGAGCGATCCATCGAACAGCTTGATGATCGGTCCGAGCGAGGCGTCCTCGATGTCAGAGTCTCTGAACCTCAACGCCGGCTGGGAGTCGATCACATCGCCGAAGGTGTTGGTCAGGGCGTTGGTGAGCTGCGTCGCACCCTCGGGGGTGTCGATGATGGTCTTGATCTGGAAGGTCGAAGAGCTGATGCCGTCATCGGAATCGAGCGCCACGACGGTGGCGTTCTGGAGCGTGCTCAGCGCTTCCGAACCGCTTGACTCGGCAGCGATGCCCCGCACTCGGCTCTCGACTTCGGCTCGCTCCATCGTAACCGACTGTCCGGTCTGGGCATCGGTGCGGAACTGGAGTGTCGCGACCGTGCCGCCGCGGAACTCGGTGTCGAGCATTTCCTCGCCTTGGATCGAGATCATCGCCACTCCCAAGCCGATGAGACCGGCCGAGATGATGATGAACAGCGGGCGCAGTTTGATCCAGTTGATGCTGGGCTCGAATGCTTTCTGGAGCGCGGGCACGAGCATCGGAAGCTGACGCATCCGGGTCACCCCGAAACGATCGATGAGCCACGAATACATGATGCGGCTGACGAACAGCGAGCTGAACATCGTGGCGACGACACCGATGCCCAGGGTAATCGCGAAGCCCTTGACCTCTTCCGTGGCCGTGTAGGCCAGGACGAAGCAGACAATGAGGTTCGTCACATTGGCGTCGACGATGGTCGAGAACACCTTCTGATAGGCGAGACGCACGGCAGTTTTGAGGTCGTTGCCGGCAAGAAGTTCTTCGCGGATGCGCTCGTAGATCAGAACATTCGCGTCGACCGCCATGCCGAAGGTCAGCACGATGCCGGCGATGCCGGGGAGGGTGAACGAGGCCTGGGCCAGCGACATGATGCCGAGGATGATCACCGCGTTGGTCGCGAGCGCGAACATCGCCACGATGCCGTGGAAGAAGTAGTACACGATCATGAAGACGCCCACCGCCACGAGCGCTATCCAGGAAGCGGTCAGACCCTTTTCGAGGTTGTCCGCCCCCAGTTCAGGAGCGATCGTGTTCACCGACAAGGGTTCGGGGGCGAGTTTCGCCGAGAGCGAACCGGCCGAAAGCGTGCGGACGATGTACTGGATCTCCGCCTGCGTAAACTGACCGGTGATCTGGCCCTGGCGGGAGATGCGCGACTGAAGGGTCGGAGCGGTGTACACCCGGTCATCGAGGAGGATCGCCATCGGCTTGCCGACATTCGCTTCGGTCAAGCTTCCAAGACGCTGCGCGCCAACCGTGTCCATACGGAAGGCGATCGCGGGCAGACCGTTCTGATCCCGGGTCGGCGAGGCGCTCGCCACTGACCAATCGCCTTCAAGCCCGGTCAGTCGTCGGCCGGGGGTATCGTGCAGGAGTATGTAGTAGCGGCCGTCGCGTTCCTCAACGATCAGGTTTCTGGTGGAGCTGAAGTAGCCGGCCGGATCCGATGCGGCGAGCCGGTAATCCTCGATGTCGTTCGCGAACGCCTCGAGTTTCTCGATCTCGTACCAGCGGTATCGATCCGAACTCGCCGCGGCGGGACCGCGGCGGCGCAGTTCCTCGCGCATCTGTTGCTCTACCGAACCGATCGAACCGGGGTCGACCGTGATTCGGAATTCGAGCACACCGGCACCGGAGAGCAGACGCTGGAGTTCGGCCGGATCATCCAATCCCCGCTGACGCTGCTGGTATTCGTTCAGGCGGACAAGCAGGGATTCGAGGCGGTCTATCCCGCCGTCGATCTGAGCGAGTTTTTCACGGATGGAGCCAAGAGCACGCTCACGCATGCTCACGATTTCGGGGTCGTCCTCTAAAGCACCTCGAATCTGCGGTTTCTCGTTGGAAAGCTGGAGGGCAACCCGGAGGTCCGTCGGCGAGATGCTCAGCCCGATCGCCCGGTCGCGCGCTTCTTCGAGGGCCAGACGGGCATCGACAAGACGCTCGGTCACGGCAAGTTCGGGCTCGCCGTCTTCGGCCTCGGCTTCGGCCTGGTCATAGGCCACCTGGGCTTCATCGAGATCGCGAGCCGCTTCGATGACCGGAGCAAGTACCTGCTGACGCTCCGGGGAATCGGCCATCGTCTGGAGCGCTTGAAGGCGTTCTTCGCCCCTCTGGCGAAGGGCGCGCTGCAATGCCGCCGAATCGATCGTGAAATCGGAAAATGACTCCAACTCGGCCCGGTACGCATCACCCAGGGCTTTCACCTCGGGCGTGGGCAACGGCATCGAGACCACCATGCGATCCCTGCCCTGTTGCACGAAACTGATCTCGAACAGACCCTGGGGGTTCACCCGCTCCCGGAGAACGCTGATCATCTCATCCACGACCGATGGCGGATCGTCATCGGACAGAAGGATGGAGTAAGTCAGACTCACACCGCCGGCGAGGTCCTTGCCGAGACGAAGCTTCTCGGCGGGCGGGTAGATCGCCAGTGCACACAGCACAAGGAGGATGGCGGTCAGGATCGTGTTGCGAATGAGATTTTGCATGTGGCGGCGTGGTCTGTGTTTTTTTGCTGGCAAAGGCCGTGAACTGGCCCGGAAATGGAAGTGATGGATCGGCTGTTGATCTGAGCAGATCGGTCCGAAGAGGGGGCGATCATGAGCCGTGCATCAGCGCTCGGCATCCACGGTTTCGGGTTCTATGAACGGTTCGGACGAGCGCCCCTTCTTCAGGATCGCCGTCACGGAGCTGCGGCTGAACCGGATCTTGGTGTTCGTGGATTCATCCACCTTCAGGACCACCTCATCGCCCTTGAGTTCGACGATGGTGCCGATCATCCCGCCCGCGGTCTGCACCTTATCGTGCTTGGCCAGCGAAGACAGCAGCTCGTTCCGCTTCTTCTTCTCCTTGCGCCCGGACATCACCATGGTCAGCACCATGAAGATCAGGAAGCCGAAAAGGAGCATCGGCAGGAGACCGCTGCCGGGGGGCGGCTGCTGAGTGCCTCCGCCTCCGCCGCCGGGCGTGCCGCTGGGAACGAGCGGGATCGATCCTCCGCCGCCGGGGGTGCCGGCGAGCAGGCGGGGAATTTCGATGACGCCGCCCGTGAGCGAAGCGACGATTTCAGAAAGGATTTCAAACATAGTGGCTCAGATTTCCGGCGTGGATACTGCCCAATCGGGCAACGGAAACAGGAAAAGTCGCCAGATGCGACGACGGCATGAACACAACAGCGTTTCCCCGCAACACAGCGAGGAACAAAACGATCCAGGGCTTTCCCCGGAGAACGCGCATCACGCGCGGGGAGGCGAGGTTTCCTGCCAACCCAGCACGGGATACCGCTCTTCCAGAGCGGGCCACGCATCATCCCGGATCGCCGCACGAATGGCAAACATCAACCTCTGGAAGTACCGAACATTGTGCAAACTCAGAATCAGCGGACCGAGCATCTCCGAGGCATGGAACAGGTGCCGGATGTAGCCCCGGCTGAAGATTCCCAGACTGGGAGGCAAGTCCGGGTGGTCCGCCAGATACGCCTGGATCTGATGAGCCGTCACTTCCTCGGGCCGGTCGAACCCGAGCTCCTCGGCGTACGAGTGGTCGACGGGATACGGGTCGTTCGCGAAACGGGCGTTCTTCAGTCGCATCTGACCATGAGCGGTGAACGCGTTGCCGTTGCGGCCGTTGCGGGTCGGCAGGACGCAATCGAACATATCCACCCCGGCGCGCACGGCGTGGTAGATATCTCGCTCGTACCCAACCCCCATCAGGTAGCGGGGTTTGTGCTGCGGCAGGAGCGGCGCGGTGTGATTGACCACCCGCAGGATGTCCGCGAATCCCTCCCCCACCGCCACGCCGCCGATGGCGTACCCGGGGAGCTCGATGTTGCACACCTGCTCCGCCGATTGGTTCCGCCGTTCGAGATCCGTGCCGCCCTGGACGATTCCAAAGAGCGCCTGATCGGATTTTCGAGCGTGGGCAGCTTTGCATCGCTCCAGCCAGCGAACCGTTCGTTCGTTGGCTTCGAGCAGCCGTTGGGCGTGGTCAAAGCCCTTCCGCTTGGCTTTCGCCTTCTGGGCACCGATGCGAAGACGGGCCTGATTCATGGATGCCGGATCCACCGACGGGGGGCAGTCGTCGAGCGCCATGATGATGTCGGCGCCGAGTTTGTTCTGCACTTCGATCGCCCGCTCGGGACTGAGCGCGATCTGGGAGCCATCGATATGGCTCGTGAAGGTCACCGCGTCTTCATCGATTCGGTTGATGTCCGACAGGGAATACGCCTGATACCCGCCCGAATCCGTGAGCATCGGCCCCGGCCAGCCGGAAAAGCGATGAAGGCCGCCCATATCCGCAACCAGATCCGGCCCTGGCCTCAGCAACAGGTGGTAGGTATTGCCGAGGATGATCTGCGAATTCGTTCGCACGACCTCCCAAGGAAACAGGCCCTTGATCGTCCCCTGCGTACCCACCGGCATGAACGCCGGCGTATCGAACGCGCCGTGCGGCGTGGTCACGCGACCGAGGCGTGCGCCGGTCTGATTCGAACGGCCGAGAATCTCGAAAGTGATGGGGTCGCTGCTCATGGGTGCGGCGATCATATCGCCGCGAGCGGACCGCCGAGCGTCATCGCTGTTTGTCTTCGCTGGCCTTGCGGAGCAGGTGCTGCTCCTTCTCCGTGAGACTGTGCATGCCCTCATCGCGGACCTTGTCGAGGATGCGGTTGAGCGTGGCATCGTCGACGGCTGGCTTCTTTGCCTTGCGAGTCCGGCCGGGTTTGCGAGAACCCTTGCCTTTCTTGCTCGGGCCGAGGATGTCGAAGAAATCGTGCAGCAGATGGTGACGCCGGATAAAGAAGAACCCCGCCGCGGCACCACCGAGGTGTGCAGCATCGCCCCCCTGGTTTGCACCTTGGGTCACGAACAGGTTGAACGCCGAGAGCGCGACGAAAAGGTACGCCCCGGTCTTGATCTTCATGGGGATGACCATGAAGACATACATCACCTGATTGCCGGAGATGAACGCACTGGCCATCAGGATGCCGAACACACCTGCCGAGGCACCGATGAGCGGAGTCGTGATCGGGCCGATCAGCAGGCCGGGGATATCCAGCGACACCATGTTCCCGACCAGGTTCAGCAGCAGGTAAAGGAAGCCGCCGAAGATGCCGCAGGTGAGATAGAAGGCGAGGAACCGCTTCCGGGAGCCGAGGTACTGCTCGACCGCAGGCCCGAAGAAGTACAGCCCGATCATGTTGAACAGCAGGTGGATCTCGTTGCCGTGCAGAAACTGGAAGGTCACGAACCGCCAGAACTGCAGTTCCGTGAACGCCATGTAGGTCGAGAAATGTCCGAGCGCAAACAACGGCTGGGCCTGCCGGGCCTGCCAACCAACCTGCCCCCCACCAACACCCGGTGCCGTGAGTTGAACCGTGGAAGGGATTGCGAGCGTTACCCCAGAGCTGTAGAGGATCCAATCGAGAATGAACACGCCGACATTGATCACGATGAGGATCGTGGTCATCGTCCACGCACCGCGACGCATGGCCCCACCCATGCCCCCGCCCCCACGCGGCCTGTTCCGGATGTAATCGCGATCGTGAATGCCCATACGCTGTCGTCGTCCTCTGTTCTCAGAGCCGCGGATCAACCCTTGCTATCGGCCCCTGAGCCGCCATGCTGCCGTTTTTTTGTCTGTTTCGAGAGCAGGCGCTTGTCTGCCGTGGTGAGACTATCCATCCCGCTTCGCGAAATCTTCTCGAGCACGCGATCGAGCTCTTCCTGTTCTTTGGCCTCCCGCTCGCGTCGTTTCACCTCGGCTTTGGATTCCCGCTCCTCCGGCTCGTCGAACCCGCCCAGCGTTCCCGGCGAAACCGCACCCAGCCCCGCCCCGTCGCCGGGGATGTAGCCGGTGATCTCGTCGGCCGCCTTCAGGCGAGACCGCTCGATCCAGCAGGCCAGCAGGCCGAACGCCGCGATCGCGACCACCATCGACTCACCCAGCACGAGCGCGATCACCAGAATCAACGCCGCCCCCACCAACCCGATGTAGATGGTGGCGGTCATCGACCGGAGGTAGCCCATCTTCCGCCACATGACGGCCTGAACGATGCGGCCGCCGTCGAACGGGAAGAACACCAGCAGCAGATTGAAGCCGAGGATGAGGATATTGATGTAGTGCAGCCACCAGAGCGACTGTGCCCCGAGGGTGGCCAGACTGCTTGAAGTACTGATGAGCCCCACCGTCTCATAGGGTGCAAACGGGTTGAATACCACCGACTGCCCCTGGCCGATCGCCCACAGGGCCACCGCCGTGAAAGGCAGAATCGCGACATTCACGGCGGGGCCGGCAACCGCCGTGATGAGGTGCGACTTCCAGTGGTGCCGGGGCATCGCCAGAGCGAGCCCGCCGATCGGCAGCATCACGATCCGGTTCGCGCTCCCCCCCGTGAGGCGAGCACCGAAGCAGTGCCCGAATTCATGCAGAAGCACGACCACGAACAGGGCGAGCATGCCGAAGCTGAGCGTGATCAACTGCAGCCAGCCCCGATCGCCAACGGTGGTGATCGAAGCGAGCACCACACCGATCATGAAGACAATCGTGATCAAATGGATCCGGACATCGATCTTGCGAAACACGAACAGGCGCACCGACCACCCGAGTGGATTGTCCGGGTTCTCGAGAACGCGGGCAAAGAATCGGCCCCACTTGCCGCGCTCTCGGTAGTCACCGAATTCCGATTCACCCGCGTACATCAGCCCCGCTCCCCGGCCGGGCCAAGCAGCCCGGCCCGCAGGGCGTACAGAACGGTCAGCACCGTTTTGCCGTCCACAATCTCCCCACGATCGATCATCGCGAGCACCTCGTCTACCGAGCAGAGGTGCACTTCGATGCGTTCATCTTCCTCCAGCTGCTGTTCGACCTTTCGCAGATCAGTCGCCACAAAGGCGACCATCCGCTCATCGGTCATACCGGGGGTTGTATAGAAGGATGTCAATTCCGTCAGCCGCCCCGCCTCGTACCCCGCTTCCTCGATGAGTTCCCGGCCAGCCGTGACGCCGGGGTCTTCATCGGGCTCCATGGTCCCGGCGGGGATCTCCCAGAGCACGCTGCCGGATTCACCGCCGATGGCGAAGCGATGATTCCGGATCATCACGATCTTCGGGGAACCACCCGCCCCCCGCGGCTCCAGCACCGGCAGGATGCACACCGCTCCGGGGTGCCGAACCACTTCCCGCCAGACCGGCTCCGCTCCCGGGGCTGCGAGATTCACACGCTCGAAATCGAACTTCCTGCCCTGGTGGATCAGTTCCCGCTCCGAGATGCGTGGCTTCTCATCCATAAATCCTGCCCGCCCGGCTCCCATGAAGAATCCCGATCGCTCGCCGATCACCCGATCGCCTCGCTCCCGCCGTGCGAAGATCATACGCTTTCGCCATTCGCCCCTGTGTACAGTTCCGCTGGAGCCGCTTTTGTCCTCCTTTCCGCACCCCGAACCCCCAGTGATCGACGAGCCACCGACCGAATCGGTGCGGGGTGCACGCGTCCGCATGCAGGGACTGCACAAGTCCTTCGGTCCAAGCCGGGTGCTTCAGGGTGTCGACCTCGATGTTCCTCCCGGCACCACGACCGTCGTGCTCGGCCCCTCAGGATCGGGCAAATCCGTGCTCCTCCGCCTCCTGGTCGGTCTGATGCGAGCCGATGAGGGCCAGATCCGGATCGATGATCACCGGATCGACAATCTTTTCGGTCGCGAACTCGACGAAATCCGCAAGGAAATCGGATTCCTGTTCCAGCTCTCGGCCCTGTTCGACTCCATGACCGTCGCCGAAAACCTCGCGTTCCCGCTCCTTGAGCACACCGATCTCAACAAAAAGCAGCGTGCGGAGCGTATTCAGCGCAATCTCGAACGCGTCGACATGCTCGGATCCGAATCAAAGTACCCCGCCGAACTTTCCGGCGGCCAGCAGCGGAGGATCGCGCTGGCCCGCGCCATCATGCTGCGCCCGCGACTCGTGCTCTACGATGAACCAACCACGGGGCTCGATCCCGTGCGGGCAAGGGGCATCAACCATCTCATCAACGGGCTCAAGGCGGACCTGGGAGTCACCGGTCTGGTCGTCACCCATGACCTGCAGAGCGTGAAGGCGATCGCCGATCAGGTGGTCATCCTGCTCGACGGGAGAGTCCGCATCGCGGGCACCTACGATGAGGTCATGTCCAGCACGGACCCCGCTGTCCGAGGGTTTCTCAGCGGCGAGGGGCCAACGGAATTCGTACAGATCGGCCACGGAGTCAAGCAATGAACACCACCCGCGACCTGCTCATCGGTTTCATCGGGATCATCGGGATCGTCGGACTTGCCGCGATGCTGCTGCTGTTCGGCGAGCTTCGTTTCCAGAAGCCCGATCAGTATTCGGTCATTTTCGCGCTCGATAACGCCGCAGGTCTCAGCCCCGGTTCGCCGGTCTCGATGAACGGTGTGGAAATCGGCAGGGTCGAATCGACGATGACCGCGCTCGATCCGCAGGAGGGGGTGCTGCTCGAACTGGCCATCCTCGAATCCGTGAAGATCCCTCGCAACATCCGGGTCTCGATCGCCACCAGCTTTGTCGGCGACACGCGCTTGTCCCTGCGAACCCCGCCCCCGCAGCCCGATCAGCAGGATCTCGGCTTCCTCGAACCGGGCGAAACGCTGAAAGCATCCGCCGGGGAACTGCTCGACGAGATCGCGGGTCTGCTCGATGAGCGGATCGCGACCTTCACCCAGACCGCCGAATCCATCGAGGAGATGGCCTCGACCTTCACCAGTGTGGGCCAGCGCATCGATTCGCTGCTCGCCACCGCGACCAACGAGGACGGCTCGCCGCTGAACCTCTCGCAGAGCATTCAGAAGATCGACCGCGTCGCCGAAGAAGCGCTTCAGCTCCTGGCCGATGAGGGAATCCGGACGAAGATCGATACCGTCAGTGCGGAAACCACTTCCACCCTCGAAGCCGTTCGCCGAACTGCCGAGTCGTGGAACGAAGCGGCCGTCCGCGTGTCCAGCGAGGTTGATCGCGCGTCCGGCAATGTCGATGAAGCCGCGATGTCGTTCATCGAATCGTCCCGCCAGCTCAACGCAGCACTCCGCAGTCTTCAGGACATCACCGAACAGGTGAACCGAGGCCAGGGAACCATCGGACTGCTCCTGACCAACCCGGACCTGTACCGCTCGATCAACGACGCTTCCGTACGACTGGAAAGGGTCCTCCGCGAGGCGCAACTCCTGCTTGAGAAGTATCGCAAGGAAGGCATCCCGATCAATCTCTGATCCCACCATGGAACGACTCCCCTTCGATCCCGGCAAGGTACGGGGCGCCAAAGCCCCGAGCGATGAAGAGAACGCTCGCAAACCCCTGAGCGTCTCGCAGCTCGCGTCGTCGATCGATTCGGCGCTCTCCGACGGACTGCCGCACCGTCTCAGCGTGCGAGGAGAAATCTCGGGGCTCAAGGACCAGACCCACTGGTACTTCACGCTCAAGGATCAGCACGCGGTCATCGGCTGCGTCATGTTCAGCAGCGTCGCGCGAAAGCAGTCGATGCGCCCCCGCGATGGGGACGAAGTGATCGTGACCGGGCGAGTGGAATACTGGGCAAAGGGCGGACGGATCCAAATCTACGCCGATCGGATTGAGCCGATCGGCCAGGGATCGCTCGAGCAGCAGTACCAGAAACTCCTCGCCGAACTCCGCTCGCTCGGCTGGTTCGATTTGGAACGCAAGCGACCACTGCCTTCCTTTCCCTCCCGCGTCGCGGTCGTCACCAGCGCCACGGGGGCCGCGCTGCAGGATGTCATCGACACTGCGCGTCGGCGCTGCCCGGCGGTCGAACTCTGCACCGTGGATGTGCGCGTGCAGGGAGACTCCGCCGCCCCACAGATCGCACGAGCGCTCGACTGGCTCTCCGAGCACCACGAATCGCTCGGCATCGACGCGATCATCCTCACCCGAGGCGGCGGCTCCCTCGAAGACCTCTGGGCGTTCAACGAGCGCGAGGTCGCCCGGGCGGTGCACGGTTGCCGCGTTCCGATCGTCGCCGCCATCGGCCACGAAACCGATACGACCATCGCCGAACTCATCGCCGATGAACGATGCGCCACGCCCACGCAAGCCGTCATGCGTCTGCTGCCCGACGCCCAGGCCCTGCTCGAACAGACCGCCCAACTCGGGCGCCGCCTCGATGCCCGCATCACGCGACTGCTGGCCGATGAGACCCGGCATTTCCAGTCCATCCTGCGCCTGCCAGCACTCCGCAGTTCCAGCGCGGTACTCGACCCGAAGCGAGAACGCCTGGCGCAGTTGGCCATCCGACTCCGCCACTCGACCGAACAACGCCTCGCCAGAGCCGCTCGAATCCTGCATCTGAGATCGGATCGGCTGGAAACCCACCGCCCCAGCGCGCAGTTGGCGGCCCGCCGTCGCCGACTGGACCGCCAGTCGTACCGCCTCGACGCATCGATCCGCGACCGTCTTCGCACCACCGAGCACCTCGACCGCTTCGACCACATCCACAATGCCGCGGCGAGACAGATCGAACGCCGGGCCGATCGCCTCAGCGCCCTCGGACGCGAGTTGGAAGTGGTCTCCCCTCTGCGTATCCTCGCCCGTGGGTATACCGTGACCGCCGATGAGCACGGGCGAATCCTTCGATCGGCCGCCGAAGCCGGGCGATCGCCCGCTCTGATCACCACATTCTCCGATGGCAGCGTGCGTTCGACACCTGAGGCCGCTGAACCGCCAACGCCGAGACCCGATCAACCATCGGCCCCAAAGCCGCTCGCCCCGAGGACCCAATCGAAGTCCATCGCCCGGCGATCCCGACAAGGGAGAGGACCGAAGGATCGCAGCCAGATGGGCCTGTTCGGGAGCGAGGGCTGAGTGGAGCAATTCCAACATCCTGACTACCCTGATCCCGTGAGCAAATCCTCCAAATCAAAATCCAAAGCGGATATCGACCATCAGGCCATCGCCAAGATGACCTGGGAACAGGCCATCGAGCGACTGGAGGAAATCAACGATGCCATCGAGTCCGGCGAGATCGGGCTGGAGGCCTCGGTCGCCGCGTACGCCGAGGGAGTCGCCCTCAGGGAGCACTGCTCGCGAATACTCGAACAGGCGGAGCTTCGTATCGTCGAACTCTCGCCCGATGGACCCGGTGCGGCTTCGAAGTCGGCAAAGGATTCCGGCTCGGCCCCCCGCTTGTCCGATGAACCCGATGAACCCGCCCCGTTCTGACCGGCGGGTCAGTCCCTGGACCGCCGGAATCCGGCACCGGAGTACCGACCGTCCATGATCTGGGCAGCAGCGCTGACTGGCCTTTTCTTCTTCTTCGCACTCGGCGCGATCATCGGATCGTTCCTGAATGTGGTTGTTTACAGACTCCCGCGAGGCGAAAACCTCGTGACCCCGGCCTCCGCATGCCCGAAATGCGGCACGAAACTGACCTGGCGCGAGAACCTCCCCATTCTGGGGTGGCTGATGCTCGGGGGACGGTGCCGATTCTGCCGCTCGAAGATCTCTCCCGAATACCCCCTGGTCGAATCCCTCGTTGCCGTGCTCTTCGGCGGCATCTACGCCCTTTGGTTCATGGAGCCCTCGGTCTTCGAGTTGGGCGGGCTGGTCGAAACGGCCAACTGGACCCCGGAATGGGCAAGGGTCAACCCGCTCTCGCGCGTGTGGCCCATGCTCATGGTCGTTCTGGTTCTGATCGCCAGTCTCGTGGCGATCACGCTGATCGACGCCCGCACCTTCATGATTCCACTTGAGATCCCCTGGCTCGCCGGATTGCTCGGCATCATCGTGCACCCCGCTTTGGCTCTGTATATGAGCGCCAACGGGGGCCTCGACCCGCGTCGCTACATCCGGTCGGATCAGGGCGAACTGGTCCACCCGTGGATCATCCCCGGCGCGGCTGGCCCTTGGCTCGGTCTGGCCATCGGTGGAACCTTGGGGATCGCGATCGCTTGTCTCCTGCTGCGGATCAAGATCCTGCCGACCAGTTTCTCGGATTACGAGGAATGGGAAAAGCAGGCCATCGCCGAGGAGCAGCGGCTCAAGGCCGAAGCCGATGTCGCCGGAACACCCGCCTCTGGCGAGCCCGAGGATGACCTCAGAGGGGTTCTTACCCGCACGCTCCTGCTCACCGGCCCGGCGATCGCGTTGATGGCCCTCGGGGCGAGCATTGGGATGCGCGTGACTTCCAGCCCGAACGAGGGGATGCTGGTGGGTCTGTGCATCGGCCTCCTGATCGGTGTGGTTCTGCGCAACCGGTTCGGAATGCCCTCCGGTGACGAGGGTTCGGGGGCGAGTCTCGACCCGATGTGGGTTCAATACCCTCATGCTCGTCGGGAAATGGTCAAGGAAATCCTCTTTCTGGTGCCGGCCCTGGCGCTCGGCGCGTTGGGCTATTGGCTGCTCTCCGAGTCTGGGCCGCTCGGTGCTCTCGCAGATACACCCCCTCTTTGGGTGTACGCCTTGGGAGGATCCCTCCTTGGTGCTCTCATCGGTGGCGGGATCGTCTGGGCGGTTCGTATCCTCGGCTCCCTCGCGTTCGGCAAGGAGGCGATGGGTCTCGGCGATGTCCATCTGATGGCAGGGGTCGGGGCCTGTCTCGGCTGGATCGATCCCGTGCTGGCTTTCTTCATCGCACCGTTTTTTGGGATCGCGTGGACCCTGGGCAGCGTCGTGCTGAGCCGGTTTATCAAGCGTGAAGGATCAGCCCTCCCCTACGGACCTCACCTCGCCGCGGCGACCGTACTGGTTGTCCTCGCCAAGCCGCTTCTGGAAACGGGCCTTGGCTGGATCATGGGGTCTCCGATCGATCTTCCTTGATCGGCGTGCGAGTCCGTATCGAATCCCCGACCGACTTCCGCCGGTTTGGTATCTTGCACGCGGTCGCACGGAATGTCGGATGCGGCAGATCGCGACCGAATCAGCCACCACCACCTGCGATATGGAGATCGATTCGATGAGAAGTGTTACCGCCGTTTCTGCAGCCCGCACCACGCGGATCGCCCTCGCGATCGGTGTTGCCGCCATCGGCCTTGCCCTCGGCGGCTGTAAGGGCAAGGGTGCTGATCTCGAAGCTCAGCTCGAGCAGTATCAGGTCGAGAACAGCGACCTTCGCTCGGAGAACGAGCGGCTCGGATCTGCGTTGGCCGAGTGCGATCTTTCCAACGATGCGCTCAACACCGAGAACTCACGAATCCAATCCGAGAATGCCCAGTTGCGTCAGGAAATCGCGGCCCTTCGCAATCGCCCCGCCGCCACCAGCGGCTTCGAGGGGATCGACGGGATCGGCGTCTCGGCCCGTGGCGGCGAGATCGTCGTCGAGGTCGCCGGCGATGTGCTCTTCGACTCCGGCTCGGTCACGCTCAAAAACGATTCCCGGCAGCGTTTGAACCAGATCGCCAGCGTGATCCAGTCGCGCTATCCCAACAACCGCATCCGGATCGCGGGCCATACCGACAACGATCCGATCCGCAAGAGCAAATGGGAAACCAACGAGCGTTTGTCCGCTGAACGGGCCCTTGCGGTGCAGGAATACCTTGCCACGCGGGGCGTTCCGAAGAGCCGCACCTACGCCGCGGCGTTCGGTCCCTCCCAGCCCAAGGGCAGCAAAGCCCAGTCCCGTCGCGTCGAAATCATCATCCTCGCCCCCGGCGGCTCCTGATCCCCGGCACGCGTTGATCGACCAAGCCCGCACGCAGCAGCGCGCGGGCTTATCGTTTTTGAACCCATGACCAATCCCGCAAGCACCAGCTCCATTCTTCAGCTCACCTCACCGATCGAGGCGGTGCGCGGTGTCGGCCCGGCGAGAGGTCAGGCGTTCAGGCGGCTTGGTATTCCGTCGGTGGCTCATCTCATCGATCACCTGCCGCACAGACACGAGTACGAGCAGGGAGAGGACCGGGTCGAGAACCTCGTCGTCGGTCAGGTCGGCACGGCCACGGGGCGCGTGAGCGCGGCCCGGTTGGTCACCCGCGGCCGCAAGCGTTTCGAAGCGGTGTTGATGGACGACACCGGCGGTCGCCTCGACCTGTGCTGGTTCAACGCGACCTACCTCGCTCGCAAGCTGTACCCCGGCAACCGCATCCGTGTGAACGGAAAACTGCAACGCCGCGGCCCGCTCAAGCAGATGGTCAACCCCGGCTGGGAGTTCGTAGAAGAATCAGAAGCGAGTCCGACCGAGAGCCGCCTCCGCCCGGTGTACCCGGCGTCCGAGGATCTCTCGTCCAAAGTCATCGAGAGCGCGGTCGCCGCGGCGTTGCCGCAGGTGATCCACCTGCTCCACGATCACCTGCCGGCAGAGTTCCGGGCCGAGCGGTCGCTGCCATCGCTCGCCGATGCGTATCGCATGCTCCACCGGGTGGACGACGCCGGGATCGACAAGCTGGAAGCCGAAGCGCAGGTCCGCGAAGCCCGACGCCGGCTGACCTACGACGAACTCCTGCTGCTCCAGCTCGGGGTGTGCATGCGCAAGGCGATGCTGCGTGACACGCTCAAGGCACCCGCGCTTCCGTGGTCCGAAACGATCGACCAGCGCATCCGCGCCCGCATCCCGTTCACGCTCACGCCGGGGCAGGAAGCGGTGGTCAAAGACCTCGCTTCCGATCTTCAGCGGCCGTTCCCGGCGAATCGCCTGATCCAGGGCGATGTCGGCGCGGGCAAGACGGTGGTCGCGCTCTACGCCATGCTGATGGCCGTCGCCGACGGGCGTCAGGCGGCGATGCTCGCGCCGACCGAGGTTCTCGCTGAGCAGCACCACGCTTCCCTGCTCTCCATGCTCGAAGGCACGCGCGTGCGCATCGAACTGCTCACCGGCTCCCTCTCCAGCGCCGACCGCACCGCGATCCAGTCCCGATTGGCTGCCGGCGAGATCGATATTGTCGTGGGCACCCACGCGCTGCTCACCGGCTCGGTCACCTTCGACAAGCTCGCCGTCGTGGTCATCGACGAGCAGCACCGGTTCGGTGTCGAGCAGCGCGCTGCGCTGCGGGGCAAGGCCGGGTCGGAGGACTCCATGCCCCATACCGTGGTCATGACCGCGACGCCCATCCCTCGCACCCTCGCCATGACGGTCTTCGGCGATCTCGACACCTCCATGCTGACCGGACGCCCCGGCGGCCGCTCGCCGGTCACCACCCACTGGGTCGTGCCGTCGCAGTCCGACGAGGTCTACGCCTCCATGCGGGCCAGAATCGAACGGGGCGAGCAGGCCTTCGTCGTCCTCCCGGTCATCGACGGTTCCGACGACGAGGACGGCCTGCGCAGCGTCAAGGCCACCGCCGCGCGGCTCGCCGAGGGCCCCCTCAAGGGCAGAAGAGTCGCCGAACTCCACGGCCAGATGAAACGCCCCGAGCGCGAGCGGGTCATGAACCAGTTCCGTGAGGCCCGTATCGATGTGCTCGTGGCCACGACCATCATCGAAGTCGGCGTCGATGTCCCCAACGCCACGATGATGGTCATCGATCACGCCGAGCGCTTCGGTCTCGCCCAGCTCCACCAGCTGCGCGGACGCGTCGGGCGAGGCGAGAAAGAGGGCGTGTGCGTGCTCATCGGCGAAGCCGTGACCGATGACGCCGCCCAGCGCCTTCGGACCATCGCCTCCGTGACCGACGGCTTCCGCCTCGCCGAGGAAGACCTCAAACTCCGCGGCATGGGCGAAATCTTCGGCGTCCGCCAGTCCGGCCAGAACCCATTCCGCCTTGCGAAGTTCCCCGAGGACACCGACCTGCTGCTCATGGCTCGTCGCGACGCCATCGCCTGGATCGAGCGATCGCCAAACCTCGCCTTGCCCGAAGAGTCGCTGCTGCATCGGCGTCTTCTGAAGCGCCACGGCGAGATGCTCGGCCTCGGCGATGTCGCGTGACCGCCCCAACAACCCCGCCATGCCCGCATAGAGTGTGACCATGCCCTCAACACCCGACCTCATTGAAAAGCTCGAGCAGATGGCCTCGATGCTCGAACTCACCGGCGCGAACCGTTTCAAGGTCAACGCCTACGCCAAGGCCGCCCGGGCGTTGAAAGGGGCATCCATCGATGTGATGGCCCACGCCGATGATCCGAAGGCGCTCAAGGAGATCGACGGCATCGGCTCCTCCATCGCCGAGCACATCGGCGAGTACGCGCAGTCGGGCAGTTGGGAAGAGTTCGACACGCTCCGGGAAGAAGTACCCGCCGGCCTGATCCGCATCATGGAGATTCCCGGTCTCGGCCCCAAGACCGTCCGCCTGATGTGGACCGACCTGAAGATCGAAACCGTCGCGGATCTGAAGAAGGCGATCGACGACGGTTCGCTCGAGGACCTGCCCCGCATGGGCAAGAAGACCATCGAGAACATCAAGGACGCCATCGACTTCTCCGAGAAGTCCGGCGGACGCACGCCGCTCGGCAAAGCGATGCCGCTCGCCGAATCGCTGGTCGAACGGCTCGGCAAGGTGAAGGGCGTCAAACAGATCCAGTACGCGGGTTCGCTCCGGCGCGGCGCGGAAACCATCGGCGACATCGACATCCTCGTCAGTTCGAGCGAGCCCGCCGAAGTACACAAGGCCCTCACCGAGCTTGACGATGTTGAGAAGGTCCTTGTCTCCGGCGACACGAAATCATCGGTCCGCATGAAGCTCGGATCGCGCCAGATCCAGGTCGACCTCCGCTCGATCGACGACAACGCGTTCGGGGCCGCTCTTCTCTACTTCACCGGCTCGAAGGAGCACAATGTCCGCCTGCGCGAGAAGGCCCTCAAGAAGGACCTGACCCTGAATGAGTACGGGCTTTTCCCGGAAGACAACGAGGACACGCCGCCCCAGCAGCGCGGCATCAAACCCGTCGCCTGCGAGACCGAGGAGAAGATCTACGCGGCACTCGACATGGAATGGGTCGCCCCCGAACTGCGCGAAGACCGAGGCGAATTCAAGGGCGAACTCCCCGATCTGATCGAACTCAAGGACATCAAGGCCGAACTCCACGCGCACACCACCGCCTCCGACGGCAGACTCAGCATCCTCGAACTCGCGCAGGCCGCCAAGGATCGCGGCTTCCACACGATCGCAGTCACCGACCACTCCAAGTCGTCGGTGATCGCCAACGGGCTCGATGAGAAGCGGCTGCGCAAGCACATCGAGGCGGTGCGCGAAGCCAACGACGAGATCAAGGGTATCACCATTCTCGCTGGGTCCGAGGTCGACATCCTCGTCGATGGCTCGCTGGACTACGATGATGATCTGCTCTCCGAACTCGATATCGTCGTGGCCTCTCCCCACGCCAGTCTGTCGCAGGACCCGAAGAAGGCCACGGCCCGCCTGCTCAAGGCCATCGAACACCCGTTGGTCCACATCCTCGGCCACCCCACCGGTCGCCTGATCGGCAAGCGCGAGGGGCTCTCGCCCGACATCAACGCTCTTGCCGAAGCCGCCGCCGAGCACTCGGTCGCCTTGGAAGTCAACGCCAACTGGCAGCGCCTGGACCTGCGGGATGTTCATATCGCCGCGGCACTCCGTGCGGGTGCGTTGCTCGCCATCGACTGCGATGTACACGCAGAGGCCGACTACGACCAGCTCCGCTACGGCGTGCTCACGGCCCGGCGCGGCGGGCTGACCGCGGCCTCCTGCCTGAACACATGGTCTGCGGCTAAACTGCACAAGTGGCTCAAGTCCAAACGCTGAGCCGCCGGAAGCAGAAAGGACTCGACGAGCGATGGACCTCGAACCGATCAAACACGACGCGGACGACATCGAGATCATGGAGCCGCTCTGCGCTGTCTTCCGCCGTCACCTCAAGTCGCTCGGCCAGAAGTACACGCCCGAGCGAGCCCAGATCCTCGACACGCTCATCCAGATGGATGAGATCTTCGAAGCCGAGCGGCTGATGGAGGAGATGAAGAACTCGGGCTACCGTGTCTCCAAGGCAACCATCTATCGAACCATCAAGCTTCTTCAGGACGCGGGCATCATCCAGCAGGTGCTCTTCCAATCCGAACAGGCCCACTACCAACTCGCCTACGGACGGCGGCCGCAGGACCTGATCATCAATGTCGAGAACGATCAGGTGATCACCATCTCCGCGCCCGAACTGATCGCCATCCGAGACCGCATCTGCAAAGAGCACGGCCTTGTGCCGCAGGGTCACCGCTTCCATATCTTCGCCAAGGCCACGCCATCGGCGAACTGATCGGCACCGGAGTCAGTCGACCGTCTCGATGTCGCTGTCCTTGATCTCGCGGCTCACCTTGTAGTCGCCGTCGAACCACGAATTCAAATCCGCCATGCGGCAGCGATCCGAGCAGAACGGGTAATGCTCGGCGGATTCGGTGATCGATCGGCCGCAGCGCCTGCAGCCGGCGCTCTTGGCTTTCGCTTTGTTCTTGGTTTCGATTTGTCTATCGCTCATCATCACCGCTCCCATCAAGCTCCCGGCGCATCAGCGCCATCAGTTCGCTGCGTCCTTCCAGAGCGATCCTACGCACGGTCCCCGAATCGTGCGACATCGTGACCGTCAACCGATCAGCGGGCAGCAGATCCGCGATCCGCGATCCCCACTCGATGATCGCGAACCAGTCCGCCTCGCCCGCTCCGATCCCCAGAAGCGTTTCAAAATCGTCCGCATCGCCGCCGTCCATCCGGTACGCGTCGGCGTGGATCAACCGCGAGCCACCGGGTAGTGCGTACTCGTGCACCAGCGCATAGGTCGGGCTTGATACCACGCTCCGATCCAATCCGAGCCCTTCGGCGATGCCCCAGGTCAGTCGCGTTTTCCCGCTCCCCAGTTCGCCCTCCAGCACGATGACCGCACCCGGCTCGATCGCCTTCCCGATCACGCGGCCCAGCTCAACGGTTCGCTCTTCGCTCGTGCTGATGAGCTCCACCCGATCAGTCGCCATGGTCCCACCCGGCTTCCGTCGCATCGATCGTCCGGCCATCGGCGAACCGCAGCACCGCGCCTCCCCCTTCGACGACCGTTCCGATCCGCGTGACCACGGTCCCCTTGCCCAGCGTCGCCGGCAGATCGACTTCCCCCGCCGTCACGAACAACAGTTCGTAGTCCTCCCCATCGGCGATCGACCGCTCCGCACCACGCGAAGCATCCCGCAGTGGCACGCGCTCGGCTTCAATCACGATCCCGACCCCGGACATCCGCGCGATCCGCCCAGCATCTCGCCCGAGACCGTCCGACACATCGATCGCCGCGTGCAGCTTCGCGCCCAATCTTTCTCGCAATTCCAGCCCCTCCGCGAACCGGGGCGTGAACCGCAGGTGATGCCCGGACTCGTACGAATCCCCGATCCGCCCCGTCACCCACACGGCATCACCGACCCTCGCCCCACTCCTCAGAATCGGTCCCGGGTTTCCGCGAGGAGCCAACCCAAGCACCGTGGTCGTGAACTGCGTCGCGTTGCCGCTTGCGAAGTCGCCCCCGACGAGCGGTGCCCCCCACTCCTCGCCCAGTGCCGCCATCGCATCGAACAGGTCACCCGACATCTTCGCGTCGCCCGCGAAACTCGCGGTGCAGACGCTCGCCACCGGCCTGCCGCACATCGCGGCGATATCGCTCACGCTCCGGGCCAGCGCCTTGCGGGCGATCAACTCCACCGGCGTTTTCACCGGGTCATAGTGACGCCCGGCGATCAGCTGGTCCGTCGTGATCAGTTGCAGTTCCGGCCCGCCGGTGTCCAGCACCGCGCAGTCGTCACCCGGTCCGACCACAACGCCCGGCGCGTTCGTGCCTGACCGGTTTCGCACATGCTCGTGGAACGCCGACTCACGCATCGTTGCGCTCCGAGCAAAGGTATCGCTCGATCAGTTCAGCATGCCGTTGAGTCGCACCCGCCTTGCTCCGCACGCACGCCGCCGCGGCATCGCCCATCCGCTCCCGCGCCTGCCCATCGCTCAGCAGATCTCGAAGTACGCTCGCCAGTTCATCCCGATCGACCACCCGCAGCCCACCGGCTTCCCGCAGCGCACCGGTCGCATCCAAAAAATCGCCGTGCGCCGGACCGATCAGCACCGGCTTGCCGAGCGCGGCGGGTTCCATCGGGTCAGAGCCCGCCAAATCGCCGAATGACCGGCCAACAACAACAAGATCGGCCAACGCGTACGCCGCCCGCAGTTCGCCGATCGTGTCCAGCACGAAGCGCCCCCTTGATGGATCACCTTCGCCCGGCTGCGAACGGCGAACCGTGCCCTCGCCCAGCACACGAACTGCCTCATCGAACCACTCCGGGCGCCGTGGTGCGCACAATAGTTGCGCGCCGGTCCCATTGATCGCCTCGACCAGCAACTCATGCTCGCCCGGCGCGGTGCTCCCCCCCACCACCAGCGGGCGGCTTCGGTCAATCCCCATGGCCTCCGCAAGTTCCGCCGCCGCCGCTTCCGGCACACCCAGATCCGCCGAGTCCCACTTCATCGAACCAGCGACATGCAGCCGATCACTCGGCACACCCATCGCTCGGAAGCGCTCGGCGTACGCCTCGTCCTGCACCGCCGCGAATGACAACCCACGGAAGTACCGCCTCAGAATCGGACGCAGTACCCGATACCCCCGGAACGACCGCTCGCTCAGCCGCCCGTTCACGACCCCGACCGGGATTCCCCGCTTGCGGCAGGCATCCAGAAAATTCGGCCACAGTTCGAGTTCCACGAGCACCACGGCATCGGGACGCACACGATCAAGGAACCGGCGCACCGCCCAACTCGCGTCCAGCGGATACCGCTCCACCGACACGCCATTCATTTTGCCGTAGAGAGACTTTGCCCGCGCGATCCCGGTATCCGTCCCGACACTGACCGTGATGCTCCAGCGATCGGGCTCCTCAAGCAGAGCGTGAACCAGAGGCACGGTCAGGTTCACTTCTCCCACCGAAACCGCATGGATCAGTAATCGCCGACCCCTACCAGAGATGACCCGGGCACCTGCCTCACCATCCGCAACATGCCCGAACCGCTCCCGCCACCCTTCACGCCTCTTTCGCATCCAGAGCGGTGCCGCAACGACGACCGCGAGCGTATAGACAAGATTCAGCAGGGTGCGGCGAACCATGATCTCCCGAAACCTGGGCGCTGATCTAGCAGTGGGCCTGGAGGGACTCGAACCCTCACTGGGGTTGCCCCCAAGCGGATTTTAAGTCCGCCGCGTCTGCCGATTCCGCCACAGGCCCGTGTTTGAATGTACTTCGCTTTCGTCCCGATTCGAGTTGACGCACGAACCGCCTTTGCGGACTATACTCGGCCCCGCCGGACGGGTGGCCGAGCGGCTGAAGGCACCGCTTTGCTAAAGCGGCGTATATCGAAAGATGTACCGCGGGTTCGAATCCCGCCCCGTCCGCTTCTGTGACCGGCTCCCCTCCCAGGGGAGCCGGTTCGCTTTTTGAGCATGGGACAGTCATTCCCCCGACTGCTTCGGATTCTACTGCCAGACCCGCCCCAACTCCGATCCCATGCGGAGCGGGTACACTTCATCCATCCAGAGTGCCGGTTTTGGAGCGATGCATGGCTATCCCATACACCCTTGAGTTCGAAAAGCCCCTCACCGAGATCCAGAACCAGATCGAGGCCCTCGAACTCGCCCAGAACTCTCCCGCCCCCGGGGCCACCGTCCCGAATATCTCCAAGGAAATAGGCGAACTGCGCAAGAGCCAGTCGCAGATGCTCCGCAAGATCTACAACGGTCTCTCCGCCTGGGACACCATACGCGTCGCTCGTCACCCGGAGCGCCCCCAGTTCCGCGATTACATCTCCATGATGGTCAAGGATTTCGCCGAACTCCACGGCGACCGGCGCTTCGGCGATGACCCGGCCATGGTCACCGGCCTCGGACGGATCGGCTCGTTCAAGTGCATGCTCATCGGCCACCACAAGGGCCGGGATACCAACGAAAAGCTCGCATGTCACTTCGGCTGCGCCCACCCCGAGGGGTACCGCAAGGCCATGCTCAAAATGCGCCTGGCCGAGAAATTCGGCCTGCCCATCGTCACCTTTGTCGATACTCCCGGCGCATACCCCGGCCTCGGGGCCGAAGAACGAGGCCAGGCCGAGGCCATCGCCTTTAACCTCCGAGAGATGGCCAAGCTCAAGACCCCCATCGTCACCGTCGTCATCGGCGAGGGCGGCTCCGGTGGGGCCCTCGGCATCGCCGTCTCCGACCGCGTCGCCATGCTCGAACACGCCTACTACTCCGTGATCAGCCCTGAGGGCTGCGCAGCCATCCTCTGGAAGACCGCCAATCCCCAGACCAACTCCGCCGCGGCGGACGCGCTCTGCCTCACCGCCAAGGACAACAAGCGGCTGGGCGTCATCGATCATGTCATCAAGGAGCCGATCGGCGGGGCCCATCGGGATCGCGCGAAAACGGCTGAAAACATAGAGAAATGGATCGTCGAACAGCTCCAGGAGCTCAAGCGCCTCAAGCCCGCCTCCCTGCCCAACAAGCGGTACGAACGCTTCCGGCACATGGGCAAGTACGGCGAAGCCGTCCCCTCCGAAGTGTGAAACCCCCGCCGCTCCTCGACCGCACAGCAAGCCCCCATGAATCGATGAGGGATTGACTTTTTGGCCTTCAACCGTACAATGCGGGGCTGCAACGCCTTGCGGCGTAACTAAGTCTTTTATCGTCAAAGACTTAGCTGCACACACCGGCCCCTGCTGGAGCACGCCGTGGCAAAGAAGGCAGTCACCAAAAAATCGACGACCAAGAAAAAGACCGCCAAGGCACCCTCGCGCAAAAAGACCACGAAGAAGTCCGCCTCTTCGAGCGCTGCCCCCAAGCCCTCCGCCAAGCGGTCCCCCTCAAAGAAAAAGACGACCAAGCGGACCACCAGCAAAAAGCCCGCTTCCAAGAAGTCCACCCCCGCCAAGTCCGCATCCACGCGCAAGAAGACTTCCAAGGCGGCATCGTCGTCCGGTGGCTCCAAGAAAACCGCATCAAAGTCGAAATCATCCACGACCAAGAAGCCAACCGCCAAGAAGCCCGCCGCTCGCAAACCTTCCAGCAAGAAGCCGCCGGCCCGCAAGCCCTCGTCCAAGAAGGCCCCCGCTCGCAAACCCTCGAACAAGCCGTCGACCGCAAAGGCCTCTGAAACCAAGCCGGCCAAGACCAAGTCCGACAGCAAGTCGGGCGGCAAGTCCGGATCCAAGGATCGCTGGAAGGGCTCGTTCGACAACGACATCTCCAGCTCCGTCGACGCCGCCTCCCGCCTCGCCGCCGCCGCGGGCCTCCGGCCCCTCCACGAGCGCCAGACCACGCTCGCGGCGTCTGTGGACTACAAGAAGCTCACCAAGACCCCGCTCAAGAAGCGCGAGCTCGATCGCTTCAAGGAAATCCTCCGACTGAAGCGGGCCCAGGTCACCGGCGATGTCACCGATATGGAGACCGAGGCCCTGATCGGCCGCGGCTCCGGGTCGCTCTCCAAACTCCCCCAGCACATGGCCGACGCGGGCAGCGACACCTACGACCAGACGCTCAACCTCGACCTCGCCGCGGGCCAGCGCAAGCTGCTCAAGGAGATCGACGACGCCCTCGCCCGGATCGAGAACAAGACCTACGGCATCTGCGAAATGCTGGGCAAGCCCATCAGCAAGGAACGCCTCGAGAACACCCCGTGGGCCCGCTACAGCATCGAGGCGGCGCGGCGGATGGAGATGTTCGGGGCCTGAACCCATCGAACGCCCGGACCGCGCTGAACAGCCGGGGCCGGGTGGCAGAAGCGACGGAGCGCGATGCCGCAGACCACACCCTCATCCCTCGCCAGGCCCGCCGGACGCAGCCGCAAAGCGTGGATCGTGCTCGCGCTGACCGTGGCGCTCGCGCTCGTGGCCGACCTCGGCAGCAAGTACTGGGCCTTTCATGCCATCGCCGACGCGCCGGTGACACTCGACCGGGACCTGGTCATCGAGCGGATGGCAAACGGCATCGATCTGAAAGACCCGCGCCCGCCGGTGCAACTGGTGCCGCCTCATGAGCCGGTGGTGGTCGTCCCCCATGTGCTGGAGTTCAAGCTGATCCTCAACGCCGGCGCGGTCTTCGGCTCGGGGCAGGGCAAGCGGTGGTTTTTCATCGGCTTCACGGTGGTGGCGCTGGCGTTTGCGCTGCTGCTGTTCGCCAAGTGGTGCCGCGAGCGGGAGTACGCGACGCAGATCGCGATCGGACTGGTGATCGCGGGCGGGCTGGGGAATCTCTACGACCGGGTGATGTACGCCTGCGTGCGCGACTTCCTGCACCCGCTGCCGGGCGTGAACTGGCCCTTCGGCTGGGAACTGCTCGGACGAACCGAGGTGTGGCCCTATGTCTCCAACGTCGCCGACGCGTTCCTCCTGATCGGCATCGCGGTGCTGATGATCAAACTGCTGCGCGAGGATGGGGGCGAGGGGGAGAAGAAGGCGGAGAAGAGTTGATCACTCGTTCAAGCCCCGTCGTTTCCACGCCCTAGTTTCGTTCGACGATGAACCCGCCGTTGGATCCGCGATCGTCGTTCACGCCGCGGGCTCGTTCGGAATACCGAATACCGCGTTCAATTCGCGGACGAGTTCGGGGTGTCGCCGGTAGCGCCGGAGGTCTTCGAGGGCGTTGTTGATCGCCGCGACGACTTCGGCGTTCCAACTTTCTTCCGGCTTGAGAAGGTCGTTTTCTACCAGCCAGTAACTCACCGCGCACCACGCCCAGAGGGGCTTGTTGTCGCTGAGATAGCACTCGGGGGCGGGGAAGCCGCCGGGGCCTCGTTCGCCGGTCATGTACTGGTGTACCTGCTGGCGGGAGCGATCGATCTTGCGGGCGATCTCCGATGCGGTGATCAGGTCGCACTCATCGACACGCAGGATCTCGGCCCCGATGTTCGCGCGCTGGACATCCTGAATCGCGCTCAGGATCGCGTCCTTCAGCGACGGGGCTACGCGGCTGAACTCCATATACAAGCGCCCATGACGCACCGTGATGGTTGCATCGTCGCAGCCGGCTTCGAAGAGGGCATCGGCGATGGCATCGGTCAGGTCAGGCACGCCGCCCACGATCAGGGCGAAGTCGTATTCGCGCTCGCAGGTCGTGTTGTCTGGGGTCTTGCTCATTCGATGAGGGCTCATACGGTCAGGTCGGTCTCAAAGGTCATGCCCGGCTGATGCGGGCAACTGTCTACGGATTTGCGGATCTGTCGCGCGTGGTTCTCGGGGCTCCGAGGTGTGGACCAGACCCGGATGATGCAGCCTTCGCGGGTACTTTGGGGACAGAACAACTGACCCCAAGAATGCCCGCTCGACATCTCGACTCGCCAGCCCTGCTGCTCGGCGTACTGAACGGCCTTCTCAATGTGCTTGTCGGGATGCCTTGGACGACTCTTCGACACAGTATGCCTTCCTGTTGACAACTGTCAAGCGGATTCGGTTATTCCCGGGTCCTATGCCGAATTTACGGCATATCCCGCAGGATTCCCATGACTTCATGACTTCGGTTTGCCCCGACTGAGCAATCCCCTTCTGATCGGCATCGCGGTGCTGATGATCAAGCTGCGGGAGGATGGGGGTGAGGGGAAGGTGGCGGAGCGGCAGATCCTTGAGGCGCCTTGACGAAGCATTTATGCGTAGTACACTCAGCATCGCATAGCCCAACTTTTTCTGCGCATGAGAGTTACATGAAACTGATAGAATCGATTTTTGATTTCATAGACGACCTGTTTGGTCAGTGCGCTGTAGCCGTGAAGGCGGGACTTATCTTCGCTGTGGTGCTTGTCGTCGTGGCTGTGTTGATCAATCTCTTCGAATAGCCAAGCAGGGACTGTTCAGGCTGATCGCATTTCTATGATATTAAGGGATCACGATATGAAGTATGTCCGCGAGGCCATTATCGCAGTAATAACATTAATCGTTGCCTTTGCGTCGTGCTGCCTTTTTAACGCTATTTTTAGTTTGTTCTTGCCTTCCGATAAATGATCCGGTGCGCAATCTAATGCCGAACGACGGAGTTGCTGAATCAGGTTCTGCGATGCTTAACACTGCATCATTGAGTCGCGTTCATCTGGCGCACAGTTGTCTAGCTTATTTAGGGTTGGTCAACTCCCCGGCGTCTCCCCACCGCAGTTCCGTTCGACCGGAACGAGGCACAGAAACCGCATGCCCTCTGACCCGGCTCGGAACTGGTGCTCCTCGTCGGCGGGGACATAGACGACATCGCCCTGCTTGAGCGGGCGGTACTCGCCTTCCAGCAGCACCTCGCCGCTGCCCGAGACGATGTAGACCTCGTGCTCGTAGTCGTGGTGGTGGCGGGGCGAGTGGCCGCCCGGCTCGACGGTGAAGCTGCGCAGGGCGAAGTGCGGGGCGCCGTCGGCCCTGCCGACCATGACGCTCATCCTCACGCCCTTCACGCCGTCCATCTGTACGGGATTCGCCTCGATTTCGTCGATATTTCGGATCAGCGCCATCTGATTTCCTTCACTTTGTGAACTAGACTGACTCGACTATGCCCGAAGACGCCCGAACCCACACCATCCGCGCCCAGGCCTTCCCGCTGGGGCATTATGTCACTAACTGCTACCTGGTCTACGACGAGGACAGCCGCGAGGGGTGGATTGTGGACTGCTCGTGGGGCCCGGCCCCGATGATCGAAAAGGCCCGGCAGCTTGGGCTGAACATTACCAAGATCATCCTCACCCATGCTCACATCGACCATATCGGGGGCATCGACGCGGTCCGCAGCGCGTTCCCGGATGCCCCGGTCTACATCCACGAGGCCGAAACGGGTTGGCTCAGCGATGCACGGGCGAACCTGTCGGCGGGGCACGGCGAGCCGTTCACCACAAAACCCGCTGATCGGCTGCTGAAAGACGGCCAAACCCTCGATCTGGGGGAGACGACCTGGATGGTGCACCACACGCCGGGGCACTCGCCGGGGTCGGTGACGCTGCACTGCCCGGCGCTGAACGCCGCGATCGTGGGCGATGTGCTGTTCCACCGGAGCATTGGCCGAGCCGACTTCCCCACCTCGGACTATGACCAGCTCAAGAAGTCGATTACGCAGATCCTGTACCGCTTCCCGGACGAGACGGTGTGCATGCCGGGGCACGGCGAGCCGACGACGATCGGAGAAGAGCGCCGGTACAACCCGTTCGTGCCGGACCCGAGCGTCGCCGAGCGCTAAAACTCGGGCATGGCCGACAACTCCTCTGACAACCACCCGCCGATCCCCCCCGCTCCCGCCGCCGTGACGCTGCCCGCCGGGCTGCGCAAGAGTGCGCTCACGACGCGCCTGATCACCGAGACGACGCCGTACGACGACGGAGGCGTGCCCGCGCTGCTGACGCACCCGGAGGACGGGTGGGACGAGGACGACGCTTCCCCCAGGCCTGCGCCGGTGTGCCTGTGGTTCCACGGGCGGACGGTCAACAAGGAACTGGACGCCGGGCGGTACCTGCGCTGGAAGCGGATGGGGATCGCGGCGTGCGCGATCGACCTGCCGGGGCACGGCGCGCGCTCGGGCGATCCGGCCCTGCAGGCGCCGGGTTCGACGCTGCTCTTGGCCGAGCAGGCCGCGCGGGAGATCGATCTGGTGCTGGAAGACCTGGCGTCGGCGCGGTTCAACGGTGCGTTCGATCTTAGCCGCGTCGCGATCGGGGGCATGTCGGCGGGCGGCATGGTGACGCTGCTGCGGGTGTGCTCACTCGGGCTGGAGAACCGGTTCAAGGCGGTGGTGCTCGAGGCGACGACGGGCGACTTCGCGTCGATGCGATGGCCGAAGGTCAGCGCCGAGCGGGTGGAGGCGATGAGCCCGATGAACCATGTGACGGACATGCCGACGGTGCCGCTGCTGGCGGTGCACAGCAAGCAGGACGAGGTCGTGCCGTACGAACCAATGGCGGCGTTCATTGAGAAGGTACGCGACGAGTACGCCAGCCGCGGCGTGGACCCGGATCTGGCGCGGATGCACGCGTGGGACGAGACGGGCGCGCCGAGCGAGCATATGGGGTTCGGGCGGGTGACGAATGAGACGAAGAATCTGGAGAATGGGTTTTTGGGGGAGTGGTTGGGAGTAACAGGGTGATGAGAGCGAAGCGGATTCACTCGATCAGGCGGCTGGTGTGGACGCTGGGCGTTGTGAATTTGGTCGCGTTGCTGATGCTGTTCGTGTACTACGGGGTAATGACAGGAAAAACGGAAGCTTCAATCGTCGAGGTGCGGCAGGAAGCCGAAGTAACAGATAATGGACAACGTCTGCTTCTGGCTTACGACGACCTGAACGACCGTCATGGTCAAGCGATGTTGTGGACCGGCGGGTTACTGATTGTGCAACTCGTCGTCCTTGCAGTGATCGACTTTCGGCTGGCGAAAGAGTGACTGTCTTTGTGCTGTCCGCGGGGCCTACGCCCGACCTTGTCGGGCTCCGACCATAGCACCCTTGGGAGATCCATCGCCAAAGATGTGGCGGTGTTCATATTGTCGGCACGGCACCCTTGATAGACTTCGTGCCAGACCGGCGTTGGAGACGACCAACGATGGGTGCCATGGTCGGAGCGGAGCGCAGGCCATGCGGAGTGCAGAGATGCCGAGCAAGCCGGATTATTCAACCACGCGGCGGCATCGCGAACGGTACGAGATACCCGGTCATGTCCGATTTCTTACCTGGTCGTGTTTTCATCGACTGTCCTTGCTTCAAACCGAAGCGACCCGTGACATTGTCGAGTCAGCGGTCATGTCGGCGAGGGAGTCATGCCGCTATACGCTTGGGTGATCATGCCGAATCATGTGCACCTGCTGCTTCGACCGGACCTGCCGGAGCATCCGATGGCCGAGATCCTCCAACAGATCAAGCTTCCTGCTTCGAAGACGATCCTTGCGGAATGGCGGAAGCGTGATGCACCTGTGCTGGACAAGATTCGCTGTTCGGAGGGCAGACCCCGGCTTTGGCAACCCGGTGGAGGATTCGATCGGAACATTTACTCGAAGGAAGAGTTCGTCGAGAAGTTGAACTACATCCATCTGAATCCGGTGAAGGCGGGGATGGTGAAGGCGGTCGAGGAATGGAAGTGGTCGTCGGCTGCGGCGTATTGCGGGGCACCTCGGGAGGGTTTTGAGCAGGATCCGTTGCCGGTGCTTTGAACTTGGTTCTGTGGTCCGCATGGCCTGCGCTTCGCTCCGACCATGGCACCCTTGTGAGTCACTCCCGACCCTCAACTCTCTCAGACTCCACCGCTTCCACCGACACCTCCGGGCGTTCGCCGTCGATGCCGGTCTTGCGGTCGACCACGACCGTGCAGACGGCGGTGATGACGAAGGCGCCGATGATGTTGAGCCAGAAGCCCTTGCGGACCATGTCCTTGATGTCCAGGCGCTCGGAGCCGAAGACGATGGCGTTGGGCGGGGTGGCGACGGGGAGCATGAAGGCGAAGCTGCACGACAGGGCGGCGGGGATCATGTAGGTCGCCGGGTCGAGCCCGGCGGCGATCGCCATCGCCGCGAGGATTGGCATGAGCAGGAACGCGGTGGCGGTGTTGGAGGTGACCTCGGTGAGGAAGGTGACGCCGAGGCAGAGGATCAGCACGACGAGGACGGGGGGCAGGTCGGTGATGGCCTTCAGCGAATTGCCGATGGAGTCATCGAGGCCGGTGTTCGAGAACGCCGCGGCGATGGCGAGTCCGCCGCCGAAAAGGATGAGGATGCCCCAGGGGATATTGACGGCGGTGTCCCAGTCGAGGAGGCGCTTGCGTTCTCCCTTTTCTGTGCGCTCTCCTGAGGGGATGAGGAACAGGGCGACCACGCCGAGGAGGGCGACGGTGGCGTCGTGGACCTTCGGCACTTTGCCGATCGACGGATCGGCGTAGAAACTCTCCCAGCCACCATACGGCGCTGAGCGGGTGATCCATCCGAGGGCCACGAGGACGATGACCGCGAGGACGCGCTTCTGGGCTGGCGTCCACGGCGCGCGTTCCTTCAACTCGAAATCGCCGTAGGGCTCGAGGTTGCGGGTGAGGTAGAACGCGGCGATGACGCACATGATCGCAAAGACGGGTACGCCGACCTTGAGCCAATCGAGGAAGGCGACTTCGACCTCGATGGTCTCCTTATAGACCGAAGCGAAGGCGCCGTTGGGTGGCGTACCAATGAGTGTGGTGATGCCGCCGATGGAGGCGCCGTAGGCGATGCCCAGGAGCAGCGCGATGCCGAACTTCTTCGCGTCGGGCTTGTTCTTGATGACGGCGATCGCGGCGGGCAGCATGATCAGCGCCGTCGCGGTGTTGGAGATCCACATGCTGCAGAACGCGGTGGCGAGCATGAAGCCGATGACGATGCGCGGGCTGGAGGAGGTGCCGACGAGCCGGAGCATGCCTCGCGCGACGCGCAGGTGCGTGTCGGACTTCTCGGCGGCCTTGGAGAGCATGAAGCCGCCGAGGAAGAGCAGGATGAACGGATCGCCGTAGGCCCGGGCGAGTTGCCCGTGGTCGAGGACATCGAGGAAGGGGAAGAGGGCAAACGGGACGAGGGCGGTGGCGGGGATGGGCAGGGCCTCGGTGCACCACCACGAAGCACAGAGGACGGTGACCGCCGCGGCAGCGGCCGGAGCGTGGTCCATCCCGGCCAGGGTGCGGCAGAGGAGATAGGCGAGGCCGGCGAGGATCGGCCCGAGGGGTAGTGCGATGCTGCGGAGTTTCATCGCCCGGTGGCTCCTAAGAGGTCAGACAGCGCACACCATATCCGGCGCGGGCGGTTGCGGGTACCTTGCGCGGGTGAAACTGGCGAAGCTCAATCCGTTCCGAGGGCTCGATGAGCCCGTCCGCGTCTGGGCGTGGGGCATGTTCGACCTCGCAAACCAGTCGTTCACGCTGCTGATCAACACGCTGCTGTTCGCATTGTTCTTCAAGAAGGTGATCGTGACGGACCCGGGACGCAGCGATTTTCTGTGGTCGCTGACGGTGGCGATCTCGCTGTTCGCGGTGGTGCTGATCGGACCGGTGCTGGGTGTGCTGGCGGACTACAAAGCGTGGAAGAAGGAGTTCCTGGTCGGGTTCGGGATCGCGTGCGTCGCGCTGACCTGCGGGCTCGCGCTGGTGCCGTCGGGGGCGAGCACGGGCTGGGCGCTGGCGATCGCGATGCTGATCTATATCCCGGCGAACATCAGCTACAACATCGGTGAGAACTTCCTGGCCTCGTTCCTGCCGGAGGTGGCCAACCGGAAAAACATGGGGCGGGTGTCGGCCACGGGCTGGACGATGGGGTATGTCGGCGCCCTGATGCTGCTGGTGATCACGGCGCTGCTGATGAAGTTCGTGATCCCGGACGGGACGGAGAACTGGCGGCCCCTGTTCGTGTTCGCGGGGGTGTGGTTCGCGGTCATGGCTCTGCCGACGGTGCTGCTGCTCAAGGAGAAGGCGCGGCCGCAGACGCTCCCGGCGGGCGAAACGGTCGTCACCATGACCGTGCGTCGGCTCCGGTCTTCGGTGCGCCACGCGCTGGCGTTCCGCGACCTGACGGCGTTCCTCGGGGCGTTCTTCATCTACGGCTTCGGCGTGCAGGCGATCATCTTCTTCGCGGGGATCATCGCGCAGGACGACTTCGGGTTCGAAGATGCGCAGCTGGTGATCTTCATGCTCGTCAGCACGGTCTGCGCCGGGTGCGGGGCGATCGGGACGGCGTTCTTCCAGGACCGGCTGGGACACAAGAAGACCGTGTGGATCTGGCTGGGCAGCTGGACTTTGGTGGCGGTATCGCTGGCGCTGCTGGCTCATGCTCGGTCGGTGAACCCGGACTTCCCCGTGTGGCCACTGTGGATCGTCACGGGGGTGATCGGGGCCTCGCTGGGCGGGATCGGAGCGAGCACGCGGGCGACGGTCGGCTACTTCACGCCGGCGCACCGGACCGGCGAGTTCTTCAACCTGTGGGGCCTGACATTCAAGCTGGCTGGGGCGATCGGGGTCCTGATCTTCGGGGTGGTGCGTTCGACGCTGGGGTCCGTGCCGTCGCTGATCGCGCTCGGGCTGTTCTTTATCACCGGTGCGGTGATCCTGATCTTCGTCAACGAGCAGCGCGGCGGCCGGATCGCCGATGAGGCCGAAGCGGCGTTCAGCCCCGATAAGCCGGTCGATCCGGAGAAACCCGCGATCGAAACGGGGCAATAGCAGCGAAAGCAAACACGGTTTGCGATCCGGCCTCGCTACACTTCGGGCATGAGCGCTGCTTCTTCATCGTCGACTTCCCCGTTGTCCCAGGTACCCGACGCGCGAGGCCGCTTCGGCGCGTTCGGCGGCATCTTTGTACCCGAGACGCTGGTCGCGGCTCTGCACGAGCTGAGCCGCGCGTACGAGGAGGCGATCGCCGACGGGGCGTTCCAGTGCGAGCTCGCGGGGCTGCTGGAGACCTTCGTCGGGCGTGCGACGCCGCTGTACGAGGCCAAGCGGCTGAGCGCGCTCGCGGCGGAGCGGGCCGGCAAGGGCAGGGCTGCACGGATCTGGCTGAAGCGTGAGGACCTCGCGCATACGGGCGCTCACAAGATCAACAACACGATCGGCCAGGCGCTGCTCACCAAGCGGATGGGCAAGCAGCGCGTCATCGCCGAGACCGGAGCGGGCCAGCACGGCGTGGCGACGGCGACGGCGTGCGCGCACATGGGGCTCGACTGCACGGTCTACATGGGCGCGGAGGATGTCCGCCGCCAGCACCTCAATGTGGTGCGCATGAAGATGATGGGGGCGACCGTCTGCCCGGTGGATTCAGGAAGCCGCACGCTCAAGGACGCGACCAACGAGGCCATGCGGGACTGGATGAGCAGCGTGGACACCACGCACTACATCCTCGGCTCGGTGGTGGGCCCCCACCCCTTCCCGCGGATCGTGCGCGACTTCCAGGCGGTCATGGGTCGGGAAACGAAGCAGCAGTTCGCGCAGGTGATGGAGCGCGAGGGATCGGCCAAGCGCCTGCCGGACTGCATCGTGGCGTGCGTCGGTGGCGGGTCGAACGCGGCTGGCCTGTTTTACCCGTTCATCGATGATGCCGATGTGCGGATCGTCGGCGTGGAGGCCGGCGGCCGCGGGCCGCAGCTGGGCAGTCACGCCGCGCCGCTCTCGCACGGTTCGCCGGGCGTGCTACACGGCTCGCTGTCCTATGTCCTGCAGGACGAAAACGGACAGACGGCCCCGGTGCACTCGTGCTCGGCGGGTCTGGACTACCCCGGCGTCGGACCGGAGCACTCGTACTGGAAAGACGCGGGGCGCGTGGAGTACACGGCGGTGGACGACGACGAGGCCCTCGACGCGATGCTGCTGCTCTCGCGCATGGAAGGTGTTCTTCCTGCGCTCGAAACCGCCCACGCAGTCGCAGCGGCGGTGCGCATCGCCGGCACCATGGGCCCGGAAGAACATGTCGTGATCAACTGTTCGGGCCGCGGCGACAAGGATGTGAACGAGGCCGCACGCCTGCTACGCGAGCGAGGCGAGCCCGGTTTCGACTGACGCTTACGCGAGTTCCGCGAGTTCGCGCCTGATCTGATCGCACCAGAGGTTGATTCGCGCCTCGGTCGCTGCGGCCTGGTTGTCCTCGTCGATCACGAGCCCGAGAAAGCGGTCGCCGCGCAACCCGCGCGATGCACGGAAATCGTAGCCGGCGGGGTCCGTCCGCGGGTCCCATCGGCCGATCAGGGTCGCGCCACGCGGCTCGATGGCGTCCCAGACGATGCCGAGCGCATCAACGAAGGTGCGCGGGTAGCCGTACTGATCTCCGAGACAGACCATGGCCACCGTGGTGCCGGACCAATCCAGCTTCGCGAGCTCGGCTTCGTGCTCGCGCCAGTCGTCTTGGAGGATGCCGTCGTACCAGGTCGACATCGCGAGAATGACGAACCGGCTCGATTCCGCTCCGGCGAGCGGAGAGTCGTAGAGATCCACGAGTGTGGGAATACCGAGTTTCGCGGCGATGGCCTTCGCGACGGATTCGACGCGGCCGAGCGAACTGCCAAAGTAGACCGCGCCATCGGCGAGCAACTGATCAACCCGATCGGTCATGCGTCGCGCACAGGCGGCTGCTGATCTCGCCCGCGATGAGAAAGAGCCGAGCGATCGGCGGCTTCTCCTCGCAACTCCACATCGAAATCATCGCGAGTACCCGGACGAATCCTTCCGGCGATCACACTGAGCGCCTCGATGGTGCGCCCGATGCGAACCGAAAGAGAAAGCCGTCTCAACGCTCCATCATCGGGGTCGATCTCACGAAGCTGCGCGATGTAGGCCCGAGCCCGCTTCCAGCGCCTCTCCTGGATGCAGGCGAGCGCGAGGTTGTGCACCGCGGCGGTCAACTTCGGGTCGAGCTGAAGCGCTTTCCGTGCGGCGCTCATGCCGCCGGCCCGGTCGCCCATCTGGAATCGCGCGACGCTCAGGTAGTGCCACGCTTTGCCATCCGAGTCAACCTCCTGCGCGTAGCGCTCGAACACACCCGACGCCTCACGGGGCAGGCGCGCATCGAGCAGAAGCTGTCCAAGATCATCGAGATCGCCGGGCGTGAACCGTCGGGGCTGGTCCTTCAGATCCCGGAGCTCATGCCGAAGCAGCCGCCTCGCTTCAGAATACTCGCCTCGATCGATCGCCAGTTCCGCCAGGCGACGACGAACTTCGGGGTAGGACGGATCCAGACGGAGCACCAGACGGAACGCCGCCTCGGCATCGCGTCGGCGGTGCTGACGCAGCGCGAGGTCCCCGAGATAAAAGTGCGCATCGGGGTTCTTGCTCTCGAGTTCGAGGACGCGCCGGAATTTTTCCTGTGACTCCATCAGGCGGTTCATATCCACCAGGAGACAGCCGAGATCGAGCAGCGTGTCGATATCGCCGGGGTTGTCCCGCAGCTCGCGCAGATAGAGCTGCCGGGCACGCTCGTGCCGCCCGGTTTCGCTCAACGCCGCGGCGAGCCGAGCGTGAACCCGCGGGATGGTTTCATCGAGGTTCGCCGCCTCTCGGAAACAGTAGATCGCGCGGTCCCAGTCGCGCCTGGCCATCATCGCCTCGGCCATGTTCGCGTACGCCTGCGCCTGAAGGCGGGAGAGGCCGTCGCCTTCACCCGTCGCGTCGTCAAATGAATCGGCCTCGCATTGCAGGGCCAGATAGAACGCCTGCTCCGCCTCATCGTGCCGATCCAGCGATGCGTACGCCTCGATCTGATGCACCGCGACTTCCGCCTTGCTGAGCGGGCGTGTGGCCTCACGCTCGGCGATGGCCAACCATCTCACCGCGTCCTCGGGGCGTTCCAGACGCAGACTGATCACGCCCATCAGCAGCGGTGCCTGATCGTCGTGCTCGTTGAGTTCATAGGCGGACCGCAGGGCCTCGAGCGCCTGCTCCCAACGACCGGCGGCCTCAAGCGTCAATCCCAGATTGAAGTGCCACTCCGCCCGATACGGGTTCAGCGATAACGCCCGACGCAACGCCTGCTCGGCCTCGTCCCAGCGGCCCGCTTCGTACAGCTCGTGAGCACGCTCGACATGGTTCTCGGCTTCGGACCAATCGTTCATCAAGCGCAGAGTACTCCATACAGAGCGGAATCGCCCAATTGGCAGTTCGAAAGCAGCCGCGGGCTCACCACACCATATAATACGCGAGAAGCGACTCCTGAAACGACAAATCCCACAAACTCTGAGATCTCCGGACCCGAGCAGCTCATGCACCCAGACCGCCATGCCCGCTCCAGACAGAGCACGAACAGACTCGTCTGGCTCACCACCGCTCTCATTCTGAGTATCGGCTCTACTGGCGTGTCCGCTCGGCAAGATCCCGCCCCCCCTGATTCCGTCGAAGATTCGGCACCCCATACCTCTGAACGAATGGTTCCCAGGGAGGAACTCGAAGCGGTTCAGGACCGCCTGGATCAGGTCACACTCCGCCTGGTCGATGCGTACCGCCAACTCTTCCTGAAACTGTCCGAAGCCGAACGGCCCGTATTCCTCATCGAACTGATCGGCAGTGCCCGTCCATCAGGCGAAGCGGGAGCAAATCAGGAACAGGCCCGCCCCCCCCACCCCCCTCAGATCCGGGAGCTGGCGTATGACCGCGCCGCGGCGGGAGTCGGCAGCGCGCGTCCACG
>CBFGVX010000013.1:0-57037 GCA_965652425.1 uncultured bacterium
TGCTCGCCGGCGGCGGCTACGCCTTGCTGCATATGGACGGGATGACGCCGCTGGAACTGGCAAGGCAACTGGAGGACCGGGTCGGTGTGCTTACCAGGCCGGGGCTGCACTGCGCACCGCACGCGCACGAGACGATGAAGACCGACCCGGCGAGCGCGGGGGCGGAGATGGCCGGAGCGTGCCGGTTCAGTCTCGGGCCGTTTCTGAGCGTGCAGGATGTGAAGTACGCGACGGACGGGCTCGCGCAGATCTGCGAGGAGCAGGCGGCGAAAGCCGCGGCGGTCTGAGCGCCGCGCGAATCAGTCTTTGAGCGGGATGCCGTAGCAGCCCCACTGCTCGGTGACGCGGCGTTTCACTTCGGGGTCGTTCTCGAGGATGGGCGGCCATTCGCGGACCGGCTGGCCGTGGCGACCGTCGCGCGGGCCACCGGGGGACTTGGGGAGCGAGTCGAACGCGCAGCGCTTGCGCTCGGGGCTCCAGAACAGGTCGCGCCCGGCATCGGAGTTGGCGCACCAGTGGAAGAGGACCTCGTCGGTGTCGGTGACCTCAACGGAGGAATCAACGATGCAGACGAAGCGCGGGGCGCGATCGGCGTGGAGCGCGAGCGACCACAGCTGGTCGAGGACCGGCGGGACCGGATCCGTTGAAGAGTCGCCGGGCCGTTCGATGCTGATGAACAGCCACGCGCCCGAGGCATCGTCGGGCACGGCGGCGTGGTGCACGCCCCGGATCTCGCGCACGCGGCTGACATAGTCGTCGCGCTCGGAACCGGAAAGCGGCTCACGCTTGGACGCATCGGTCGGGACCGGAACGCCGTTGACCTCCTCCCCGGGCCACTTTGGCGTGCAGTCGAAGCCGATCTTCGTGCCGGCGGCGAGACGAGGGGCGGCGTGGTCGAGGATGTCCAGCGGGCCGTTGACGAACTCGATGTCGCGCGACGGGTCGCAGTACCGGGCCATGGCGTCGAACACCGCGCGGGTGTCGTGAACATCGACTTTCTCGGCGTCCACGACGAAGAGATTCTTGGTCCAGGCCATCTGGCCCGCGCCCCAGACGGCGTGCATGACGCGCCGGCCCTGCAGCGGGTACTGCTTGTGGATGCCGAGGACCGCGCAGTTGTGGAACGCGCCGAACATCGGCAGGTCGTAGTCTTCGATGTCGTGGATGAGCGTCTTCAGCAGCGGGAAGAAGACGCGCTCGGTGGCCTTGCCGAGGAAGTAGTCCTCCTGGGGCGGCAGACCGACGACGGTGGTTGGGTAGATCGCGTTGTGCCGGTGGGTGATCGCGGTGACGGTGAGGATGGGGTAGCGATCGGGCATCGAGTAGAAGCCGGTGTGGTCGCCGAAGGGGCCTTCGAAGACCGCGCCCTCGCCCAGCGGGCTGGCATTCGGATCGCGCGGGTCGTAGCCGATGACCCCGGCCTCTTCGGAGACATAGCCCTCGATGATGATCTCGGCGTTCGCGGGGACCCAGAGGGGGACGGTCGCGGCACGGGTCATGCGGATGCCCCCCCCGCCGCCGATGCTGCGCAGGAAGCCGGCCATGAGCAGTTCGCTGATGCCCGGCGGGAGCGGCGCGGTCGCGGCGTAGGGCAGGACGCTCTCGCCGCCGAGGGCGATGGCGACGGGCATGGGCTGGCGCTTGCGTTTCCAGCTCCGCCAGTGGTTCGCGCCGTCGTGGTGCATGTGCCAGTGCATGGCGAGTTTGTTGCGCCCGAGCATCTGGACGCGGTACATGCCGACGTTGTGGCTGGTGGGCTTCTTCTCGCCGGCGTCGTCGGCGTGGATGGTGTGGATGCCGGCGAGGGTGATGTAGCGCCCGCGCAGGCCGCTCGCTTCGGCCTCGTCGAAGGGTGTGATGCCGGGGATCGGGTCGTTGAGTTTCGATGGGTGCGGGTAGCCGAGGGCGTGGTAGTCGCCGTCGAGGGGCCAGCAGCGCAGGGCGGGGATGATCGAGAGATCGACTTCGTCGCCGGAATAGATGACCTGCTGGCACTCGCCGGTGGAGACGCGCTTCGGGCCGATCTTCAGCAGTGGCGCGAACTGGCGGGCCTTGGCGATGGCCTCGCGCAGGCCACGGGGCGGCTCGGGCTTGACGAGTTCGCCGATGCGCTGGCCGATGGCCTCAAAGCCGCCGGGGATGCCATCCGTCACGCCGCGCTGGTCGCGGGCGCAGCCGAGGGCGATGGCCATGCGGCTGTAGGAGCCGAAGGCGTTGATCAGGACCGGGAATGGGGATTTTCCTCCTCCTGGCGTCACGACATTTTCGAAGAGCAGCGCGTGCCCGCCCCGGTCCCAGAAGCGGGGATCGGTGTGCCTGGCCCAGTCGCCGGGGTCGGCGGCGCATCGGGCCTTGCTGACGCGATCGGTGATCTCGGTGATTTCGAGCAGGGGCGAGACGGGCTCGGAGATGCGCACCAGTTCGCCGAGGCGGTCGAGTTCGTCCACGAAATCGCGAAGGGTCGGAAACATGGGGCGAATCGTATACCCTCAGGCCGGGAAAGAGCGGCTTCGGCGAGGGAGAGCGCGAAATCCCGAGCCGCGGGATGCCAAGTAGGATTGAGGGGGCAGCACCCGAGGAGGACCCATGGTCGAGGAAGCATCGACAGGCGTGGTGGTCGGAGCCGATGAGGCGGCGATCGAACTGCGCGGCGTGGAGAAGGTCTATAAAGGCAAGGTCCACGCGCTCCGTGGGGTCGATCTGCGGGTCGGCCGAGGCGAGGTCTTCGGCCTGCTTGGCCCGAACGGCGCGGGCAAATCCACTCTGATCAAGATCCTCATGACCGTCATCCGCCCGACGAAGTGCGCCGGGCACATGCTCGGGGCGCCGATCGGTCACAAGCCGACGCTGGCGAAGATCGGCTACCTGCCCGAGCACCATCGCTTCCCGGATTACCTGACCGGCGAGCAGGTGGTGGACTTCTACGGGGCCATGTCCGGCGTGGCGCGCGCCGAGCGGAAGAAGCGGACTCCCGAACTGCTCGAACTGGTCGGGATGCTGGACTGGCGGCACAAGAAGGTCCGCTCGTACTCGAAGGGCATGCGTCAGCGGGTCGGCATCGCCCAGGCGCTGATCAACGATCCGGAGATCGTACTGCTCGACGAGCCGACCGACGGCGTGGACCCGGTCGGACGGCGCGATATCCGGCGGATCGTTGAGCGAATTCGGGAGGAAGGCCGCACGGTGCTGCTCAACAGCCATCTGCTGAGCGAGCTGGAGATGGTGTGCGACCGGGTGGCGATCCTCGTGCAGGGTCGGCTGCACCAGCAGGGCACGCTGGATGAGCTCACCTTCGACCAGCAGCGGTACGAGATCGAGGTTGAACTGCCCGAGGAGCATGCCGGGCTGGGCGAGGCGATCACAGGCCGGTTCGCGTCGGCCCCCACGAGCGAGACCGAAGCCCTGCCGGGGCGGGTCGGTCTGATCGAGAAGCAGGCCAGCCACCGGGTGATGCTCGATGGGGGCGTCCTGGTGCTGGCCAGCGAGAGCCGGCTGACGGTCATGACCACGGACGCGAAGCGCGTGCAGCCGCTGCTGGACGCGGTGCGGGCCTCGGGACTGACGGTCAAGCGGGTCGTGCCGTTCCGGCCGTCGCTGGAGGATCTGTTCATCGATGCGGTCACTGATCGGTCGACTGGTGAAGTTCTGAAGCCGGGGGCATCGTCATGAAGACCTGGGCACTGTTCGTGGACGCGTATCGGGAGCTGAACAGCAAGAAGCTGTTCTGGATCACGATGCTGCTGTCGGGGCTGGTGGTGGCGGCGTTCGCGGGGGTGGGACTCAACGAACGAGGAGTCGCGATCCTGTGGTTCACTCTGCCCATAGAAGGTGTCACGAGTGAGACGGTCTCGGCGGACTTTCTCTATAAGTTTCTCTTTTTCAACCTTGGAGTAAAATTCTGGCTCTCAACAATTGCGACTGTGCTTGCATTGATCACTACAGCCGGAATGATTCCTGACTTCATCTCGGGCGGGTCGATCGAACTTTTACTGTCCAAGCCGATATCGAGAACACGCCTTTTTCTGACCAAGTTTTTCTGCGGCTTACTCTTTGTGACCATGCAGGTGGCGGTGTTCGCTATCGCGAGTGTGCTGGTCATTGGCTTTCGTGGAGGGGTGTGGGAATTTGGCATTCTCCTCGCGGTACCGATTGTCGTAGCATTTTACAGTTACCTGTTCTGCGTTTGCATGCTCATCGGTCTGATCACCCGATCCACCCTCGCGGCATTGTTGCTGACAGGACTTTTCTGGGCAGGTCTTACGGCTGTCCACTGGACAGACGGCATCATGCTGATAGTCAAAAATGATGCGCGACAATCGGCCATTCGTTTGAACGATCGCGTGGTCACTCTTGAACAGCAGATCGATGAGCTTGGTGCCGCACAATCAGAATCGCCCGATTCACCAGTTGCTCGTAACGATTCTGAAATTGGAGGTTTTCTAGGTGAAATTGTCTATGAGATTCGCCACGGGGACCATACGGCAGACCTGACTCCTGAGGAGAAGCGAGGGAGGATCGCAGATGCACAGCGAGAGCTCGAAGCAGTTTCGGAGCAGGCAAGAACTGCACAGCGTCGTGCGAACACATTGAGACTCTGGCATAACGGCATATTGGCCATCAAGACTCTGCTACCCAAAACTGGCGACACACTCGATCTTCTCAACAGGCACTTGATCCCTGAGGAAGACATCGATGATCTTGCCGATTCTCAGGATCCAAATGCTGGCACCACTACCGCTATCAGGCAGGAGTACAACAGCCGCTCCCTCTGGTGGATCATCGGCACCTCGCTGCTCTTCGAGGCGTTCGTCCTCGCCATTGGCGCGTGGATCTTCCGGCGTCGGGATTTCTGATCGGATGGCGGCTCCCACGGTTCCCGGTCATCCGGAGGCGCGTAGCCGCGCTTCGTTCAGCCGCTGCCGGCGCTACCGGTACACGCTGGTGCGCGAGTGGGACGCAGCTCGCGAGCGGATCTGCTTCTGCATGCTCAACCCGTCTACGGCGGATGAGCACCAGAACGACCCGACGGTGCGCCGGGCCATCGGGTACGCGCTCGATCGTGGGTTCGGGTCGATCGAGGTCGTGAATGTCTTTGCCTTGCGCTCGACCGATCCCAAGGGCCTCAAGGAAGCGCTGAGCCGCGGCGTCGATCCGGTCGGGCCACGCAACGACGACGCGATCCGGCGCGCTGCGAACCGCTCGAAGACAGTCGTCGCGGCGTGGGGCGCGCACGCCACGCTGCTGGATCGCGATCGGGCCGTGAAGCAAATGCTCAGAGAACATCCGGCCTGTGTGGCTCTGGGGCTGACGGCCGACGGCCTGCCGCGTCATCCTCTGTATCTGCGTGCCGATGCACCGTTTGTCGGGCTTCCGACCTGAGGCGGCGCGTGCTGTCAATCTGGGTAAACCGTTCCGTTTGTGCGGTCTGAGAGGGTCATGCCGGATCGATCCCCCGCCGGGAATAGGGCTCTTGGGTATGGCGAGGTTCGGTCGAAGCCGGATCTGGCCGATCCGGTGGGTACGCCGCATTCGCGGCAACGCCCGAAATCCGGAGACCTGAGCCATGCCAGAAGACGCCGCGCAACCGAACCCTCAACCCGGCGGGAGCGGTCTGACCGTCCGTCGCTTCGAGCGCCACGCGCTGTCGCTGCCGGTCCGCGTCAACCTTGACTCGGAGAGCGGGTCGCTGGTGCGGATGAGCAGGTCTTCCGGCGGCGTCGACGGCTTCAACGCCACGCTCGTCGACCTTGGGCAGGGCGGTCTGGGCCTTGAGAGCCCGTACTTTCTGCCGCGTCAGTCCGTGCTGCGTGTGCGGCTGTACGCCGATGCTTCGAAACACCTGCCGGAGTTCAACGCGACGGTCCGCGTGATGCGGACCCGGATGAGCGCCCGCACGCCGAGCTACGCGCTGGGATGCAGCTTTGTTGATCCGGATCCGAACCTGCAGCAGACCGTCGAGGACACGCTGAGCGCGATCGCGGCGATGCGCCAGGAAGAGGAGGCGGCCTGATGCTCGGTTCAAGCGATTACCTGGTGCGTTGCCTGATCGAGGAGGGCATCGCGACGCAGAGCGACATCGACAGCGCGACGCGCGAGGCGCGTGCGAAGTCCTGCTCGGTCGAGGAGGCGCTGGTGTCGAGCGGCGCGGTGTCCTGCAAGGACATGGCCGTGGCCCGCGCGATCCTGTGCGAGTACCCGTTCGTGGAGATCGAGGCGTACGACATCGACATCAACCACGCGTCTTTGCTGCCCCGCTCGACGGCCGAGGGGCTGGTGGCATTCCCGCTGTTCGTGGGCGACGGGCTGGCGACGGTCGGCATGCTCGACCCCCTGAATCTTCGGGCGATCGACCAACTGCGACAAATCCTTCGCATGGACATCGACCCGGTGGTGTGCGAGGAGCAGTCGCTGCGCGCGGTGATCGCCAAGGCGTACAGTCTGGCTTCGAGCGGTCACGCATCGAGCCGCAAGCGCGAAGACCGCACCGACACCGAGGAGCGGACGAAAGAAGAGCCGATCGTCCGCGCGGTCAACCAGATCATCTCCGACGCGATCGACGCGGACTCCTCGGACATCCACATCAGTCCGTGCGAGCACGAGCTGCAGCTTCGCTACCGGATCGACGGTCGGCTCCAACTTCGTCAGGGTCCGCCCCTGTCGGCGCACCAGGGGGTGGTGCAGCGCCTGAAGGTCATGGCGAACCTCGACCTGACGCAGACGCGCCGGCCGCAGGACGGCAAGTTCCGCACGACGCACCGGGGCGAACAGTATGAGATCCGGATTTCGACGATCCCGACGGTGAACGGCGAGAATGTCGTCATGCGCATCCTGCGCCCGCACGGGCAGATCCACGACTTCCACGAACTGGGCGTGGATCCGGCGATCTCGTCCTCGATCGAGGAGATGATCGCCCACCCGCACGGCATGTTCCTGGTCACCGGCCCGACCGGCTCGGGCAAGACCTCGACGCTGTACACCGCGCTCAAGCGGCTGAACTCGCCCGACCGGAACATCATGACCATCGAGGACCCGGTCGAGATCCGCATGCACGGCGTGCGCCAGGTGCAGACCAACGCGGAGATCGGCCTGACCTTCGCCGGAGCACTCCGCTCGATCCTGCGTCAGGATCCGGACATCGTGCTGCTGGGCGAAATCCGCGACAGCGAGACGGCGATGATCGCAATGCAGGCGTCGCTGACCGGACACCTGGTGCTCAGCACGCTGCACACCAACGATGCGCCCGGCGCGGTGGCCCGACTTCAGGACCTGGAGGTGCCGCCGTTCGTGATCAATTCCAGTCTGCTCGGCGTGCTGGCCCAGCGGCTGGTGCGCACGATCTGCCAGGACTGCGCTGAGCACGCGATGCCGGACGAGACGCTTCGCAGGCGGTTCCAGATCGGGCCGGGCGAGACGGGCTTCCGCGCCGGGCGCGGCTGCGCCCGCTGCTCGGGCACCGGATTCCGAGGTCGGACCGGCATTTACGAGCTGATGCGCATCACCCCGGCGATCGCCGAACTCATCGAGCGCGAAGCGCCGACGGTGGCGCTGGCCAAACTCGCCTACGACGAGCAGTCGCCCCAGCCCGGCTGCTTCGGGCCGATGTGGCGCGACGGCCTGCGCAAGGCGCGGCTCGGCCAGACCATGCTCGAAGAAGTGGCGCGGGTCGCGATGATCGCCGAGACCGAGACCACGCTCGAAACCAGGAGGGCGGCATGACAGCGCTCTCCTTCGAGTACACGGCGATCGGTCGCGACGGCAAGCCGCAGCGCGGCACGCTCGCGGCTCCGAATCGCGAAGAAGCGTACCGGCGGCTTGCTTCGGATGGGATGACGCCGACGAAACTGCGCGAGTCGCGGGCCAAGCGGTCGCTGAAAAGTTTGACCGGTTCGCGGATCAAGCCCGAGGAGATCGCACACTTCACCTACCAGCTCAGCGTGCTGCTCGATGCTCGGATCCCGATCGTGCAGGCGTTCGATTCGATCGCCGAGCAGGCGACCAACCCGGCGCTCGCGGCGATCAGCTCCGACATCGCCCGCGAGATCCAGTCCGGGCGGAGCATCACCGACGCGATGCAGCGGTACCGCTCGCTGTTCGGCAGCGTGTACATCGAAACGGTGCACGCCGCGGAGGCGTCGGGCAACATGATCAGCGTGCTCGGGCATCTGGCCGAGGCGGTCGAGGAGCAGGGCGAGATGCGCCGGCTGATCCGTGGTGCTGCCCTGTACCCGGCGACGGTGCTGATCACGCTGACGATCGCGACGCTGTTTCTGGTCACCTTCGTGGTGCCGAAGTTCGCGAACATGTTCGCCGCGCGGGGTATCGATCTGCCGCTGCTGACGGTGGTCTTGATGACCGCCGGCGAATCGATCAAGGCGTACTGGTACCTCTACCTCGCGGGGCTTGTTGGAGCGGTCTTCGGTCTGCGCGCCGCCTGGAAGAACGAATCGTCCCGCGCCAAGATCGACGGGCTGCTCCACAAGGTCCCGTACCTGCGCGACATCCTGATCGGGCTTTCGATCGGTCGGTTCGCCAGCGTGTTCGGGATCTCTCTGCGCTCCGGCGTGGGCCTGATCGACTGCATCACCATGGCCGGCAACGCGACCGGGCGTCCGCTGTTGCAGGCGGACATGAAACGACTGGCCGATCAGGTCCGTCGCGGCGGACGCCTGAAGGATGTCCTGCCCGACTGCAAGTACCTCACCGGGTTCGCCAAGCAGATGCTCACGGCGGGCGAAGAGGCGGCGGAGATCCCCCGGATGTGCGACATCCTCAGCCGCCATTATTCGAGGGAAACGCGTCACAAGGCCAAGAGTCTGTCCACCGTGGTTGAGCCGCTGCTGATCGCGTGTCTGACCGTCGTGGTTCTGCTGGTTGCGCTGGCGATCTTCCTGCCCATGTGGGACATGGTCAGCATTCTCGGGTAATCCCGCAAAGAATTTTTCTTGACCGGGTAACTCCCGGTTCAGAATAGACCTTTTTGTACCGATTTCATTCACGCGGCCACGGACGACGCATCACCAATCACCAACCCCGTGGAGGAATTTCGCATGTCCGCATCATTGACCGTGTTCCGAGCCAGCCGCAAGGGCTTCACACTGATCGAGTTGATCGCCGTGCTGGTGGTGCTCGCCATCCTGTCGGGCGTCGCCCTGCCCAAGTACTTCGACTATTCCGAGCGTGCCAAGACCTCAGCGTTGCAGGGCTCGCTGGGCGGTGTCCGAACGGCGATCGCCAATTTCTTCTCCAATACCAGCGTCGAGGGCGAAGGTCGCTACCCGACCCTGGAGGAACTGACCACGGTCGGCGTGGTGCTGCAGGAGGGCATCCCGGCCAACCCGTACAACGGGTTCGCCACGGTTGTCTCCGCCAATCAGAACGAAGCGCAGAACCGGCGCATCTCGAACTCGCAGGCCGGCTGGCGCTACTTCGTGGACAACGACGCCGATCCGCCCGTCGCGATCTTCTACGCCAACAGCGAGGACGAGACCAAGGTCGAGCAGTCCAGCAACGGCAACGGGAACAACAACAACTCGGACTTCTTTGAGGCCAACGAACTCTGAGTCTGGACTCGAGCGCTTCACCTCAGAACGCCGAACGGCCGGGAGACACGGAGGACGGTCTCCCGGTCATTCGTTGAGGACCGCATCACGATGCAGCCCATCGCACAGATCAGGAAACGCATGAGTCGAAGCGGCTTCACGCTGATCGAGATGATCGCGGTGCTGGTCTTGGTCTCGATCCTGTCGGTGACGGCGATCCCATCGCTGGCACGGCTGGATTCGGCTCGAGACAGCGCGATGATGGCCGAATGCGAGCGGCTGATCCGACTGACTCAGGCCAGCGCGGTTTCGAGCGGGCTGCCCACCGGTGTGCGGTTCGATCTCGACGAGCAATCGGTCGAGCTGATCTCACTCGATGCTGACGGTGAGATCGATGTTCTTGTCCGCGAGGGAACCGGAGTAGCCACCGTTGTCCGTCTTCAGGACGCGTTCGGGATCTCTACGATCGTGGAAGCGGGTATTTCGGGATTTACGACGGATCGTGGCACCGCGGTGCTCTGGTTCGACTACGACGGCACGCCGCACACGCGCAACGACGAGGGCGCAAACCCGGTGTTACTTGAAGATCCGTTCATCATACGCAGCGCGTCCGATCGGACGGTCACGGTGCTTTCCATCACCGGAAAGGTCGAGCGATGATCCGCCGCGGGTTCACCCTGATCGAGGCCGTGATCGCGATCGTCGTGCTCTCGCTCGCCGTTCCGTCGACGATGGCGATGATCCGGGATGCGACCGTGGCCCGTGCTGACAACGCCCTCACCATCCGCGCTCAGTGGATCGCAACCGCCGTCAGCGAGCAGATCCTCGCCGACGCCGCGAGCGACGATCCTTCGCTTGGAATGAACGGCTTCGCCGATTCGAACTCGTACCTCAATGCTCCCGGAACCGGGCTGTACGAGCGCCTGGCTCACCTCGACTCGGACTACGCTCGCTTCGGCATCGAGTACGAGGTCGAGATCAGGCCGCTCACGGCAGCGAACGGGACGCCATCGGCGGATGCGGATGAGAACATCTACCGCCAGATTGAAGTCCGTGTGACCTGGCAGGGTGCGACCGGCGAAGACCGGACCATGCCGCTGTCCTTCATCGTGACGGACCTAACGCCATGAGACACCGTTGCTTCACATCCGGCTTCACTCTGGTCGAAACCATCGCGGTGATGGTCGTGCTGGGCGTGATCAGCGCGGTGCTCTCCTCGGTTCTGTACAGCGCGACCGATGCCTATTCCACGGCCGAAACGCAGCGTCGATCGATCGAGGAAATCAGCTTCGCGATGGAGAAGATCGCGCGGCTCGTCCGCGAGCACCCGGGCAGCGCGTCCGATCCGGGTTCCTCCGGGCTGACCGAGGCCGATTCGGATCTTCTGCGTTTCGAGTCCGGCTTGCGTATCGAGCGGGTGGACGACACGATCGAGATCGAGGTCCCCGGTCTGGGCGAGGCCGTCCTCCTGACTGGCGTAGATTCGGTCGAATTCCGTCTGTATCCCGATGGTCCCGGAGATGTGGATCCCATCGACCTCGATAGCGGTCAGTCACCAGCCCCAGCACGAATGCTCGAGTTTCGCATCGAGTCGGGGTCCTACGCGCTGAGCACGCGCGTACTCCTGCGCAGCGCGTACGGAGCCGGCTCATGAGCCGCACGAAAACATCCCGAGCCAAGCCACGCGATCGGCGCGCCGCCGCCCTCGCCGGAACCGTTCTCGTCATCGCCGCACTGAACTTCGTGATTATCGGCTCGTTGACCGCCGGAGGCGACGATGCGGCGGTCACCGCTCAGCGCGTTGACTCGCTGCGTGCGCTGCTGGCGGTCGAGTCCGGCGTCGCCCTGGTGGTCGGCGAGGTCTCGAACGGACGATCGGTACCAATCGGTGAACGCGTGCTGCCCGATGGGCAGACCGTGCTGATCGAGACCGATTCCGACACCCCCCCGATGCAGGTGGACATCACCGCGCGAAGCGGCCGAGCCGAGCGATCCGTACGGATCACGCTCGATTGACCAAACCGCCAAGTCACCCCAAAGCGCTCCAGGGATTCTTCCGATACGAAGCAAGGATTCAACTCCGGAGATCAGCCCGTGCCATCGACCCAGACCTACATCGAACTCTCCCCGACCAGGATCTGCGTCTTCCGCCCCGGGCGCTCCGGCGGCTCTGCCATGCTGCGCCTCGAGCCCGCTCAGTGGGATCGGATCTGGAACGCGGGCCCCCAGCACTTCACAGATCTCGTCAGGCCACTCATCCTTGAAGCCGGTTGCGAGAACACACGAGCCACCGTGTTCTACCAGTCACCCTCACTCGTGTGCGGCCTCTTCTCCTGCCCCGCTCAAGTGCGCGATGTGACGAGCGCCGCCCGGATGGCGCTCGCCGACATCGCGACCATGGACCTCACGATCAACCCGTGGTCGGTCCAGCCGATCGCGCGGGACCGAAAGGGCGAGCCGCGTCGGCGCCACATGGCCATCGCCGCCGACACCGATCAGGCCGTGAGCCGCCTGACCGAAGCACTCACGGCGGCAGGACTCTCCGGCATCGAAGCGGTCCCCATGGAGAGCGCGCTGATCGCTCGCACGGTCGATCATGCCCTCGAACACAGCACCGGCGGACGCGCGATCGTTTCGCTGCACTTCGGGCAGAGCCGATCAGTGATTATCGCGGCCCACAACCAGCGGCTGCTGCTCGCGCGCCAGGTTGATTTCGGCACGGATCGCCTGACCGAGGCGCTCTCGCACACCTTCAACGACCTCACCGACTCGGAATCGAGGCACCAGACGGCCGAGGCCGTGCTCTTCCAGCACGGCTTGCCCGCGCCAGGTCAGACCATCGAGATCGGGAGCATGACCCTCGGGGCGGGAGACATCCTGCCGGCGATCCAGCCCGTGCTCCAGCGGATGCTCGTGGAAGTGCGCCAATCCGTGCGCTTCGGACTCTCGGATCTCGAAGCCACACCGATTGTCTTCCTCTCAGGAACTGGTGCTTCCATCCCGCGCCTTGCCGATGCTTTCGCCTCCGAGCTGCAGCTCGACTGCATCGCCGATGAACGCATCGATGCGCAGATGAACAGCGATCTGTCGAACGCGCACGACGCTGTGCAGAGCGGTCTGCGGATCCGGCTCATGCCCCACGAGGAACTCGCGGTTGGCTCGGTCCGCTCGCTTCGCAACGCGCTCTACGCGGGCTCCGCCGCAGCGCTCGTGCTCGGCGCGGGTCATACCGCGATGGTGATGCAGCAGACCCAGCAGCTCCAGCCGCAGGTCGATGCGCTCCGCTCGACCGTCTCCGCTGACCGCGGCCCGTCTCTGGATCCCGCCACCGTCGCCGGAGAGGTCCGCAGCGTGCGCGCCACGATCGGCGCCATCGATCGAACCCTCGGCCCGGGGACCGACATCGGTGCCCTCCTCCACGAACTCTGCACGCTCTCGGCCGACATGGCGGTCCTGACCGACATCGAGATCACCGGCGGCCACGCCATCGAATGCCGCGTTCGCGGCTACACCAAGGGCGAATCGATCGAATCCGCACCCACCGTCCGCCTGCTCATCGACCGGCTGCGCGAGTCACCGCTGATCGAATCCGTTCGCCTCGAAGGCACGCAGAGTTCGGTCCTCGACGATCAGCAGACCCAGTACTTCTCAGCCACGCTCAAGCTGCGTTCCGTTCCCTACCCCATCATCAACTCACCGGCCACGGTCGCCTCTGCTCCGACGGAGACCCTCCAGTGAAACAGAGCGGCTCGACCCAGCGTGACCTCCTCGCGCACACCGTCGTGATCTGCGGCATGTTCTTCGGTGCCGCATCGTTCTTCGTCGCCCCCGCGATGAACGAGCGCGACACCGCGCAGGCCCAGCTTCAGGCCATCAGCACACAGCAGCAGCTCGATCAGTCCAGTGCCGGTCTTGCCGATGCCGCTGTACAGACACTCCAGCAGGCCCGGCTCTACGAGCGGGCCATCGTGGATCGTTCCGAGGCATCGCGCGATGAGCTCGCCCTGTACGAAATCTACCGGAATCTCTCGACCGAACTCGGCATCGAGATCGTCAGATTCGATCCGCGACCGATCACTTCATCGGCACCTGGTCGTTCGTCGAAGCAGAGCGACTCCGAGAAGGTCGTCCCGGTCTTCGGGGCATCCGTCCGGGTCGATGCGAGCGGATCGCTGGATTCAATTGTCGAACTGATCGAGCGGATCAGCGCCGAGGCCGGTTTCGTGCGCATCCGCTCAGCCCGGATCACGCCGAACGACGAATTCGGTCCGAGCGGCGTCACTCTGGGTCTGGAGTGCGAGCACTTCAGCTTCCGCGTGCCCGACCCGCGCGAACTGTCCACCGATACCGAAGAGTCGGAAGGAAACGGTGCCTGAATGAGCAAGGCCAGACACTCCATTACCACGCCATCGACCCGCTTCCTCTACGCCGCGGCGTTCATCATGCCCTCCATCGCTCTGACCATGGGCGCGTTTCTCAACGCGGGCGGGCCCTCGTCAGCCGAGGCATCGACACCGAGTGAGCAGACTCCGGTTGCCGCCTTGCCGCGGATCGCCGAACGGATCGCCCCGGAAGACCTCGTCGCCCGAAAGGTCTGGCTGCGCGAACAGCCCGAAATGCCCAACCCGCTGTACTACCCGCCCCGGTTCGAACCCGTCGTCGAACGAGTCCAAACCGAGGGTGAAGCGCCCCGGCCCATCGATGTCTCGGCTCCCGCACCTTTCGTCGTCAGCGCGATGCTCCGAGGTCGCGACGGCTCGGCCCGAGCCGTGATCGACGGCATGCTCTTCGACGCGGGGGACGAGCTCGCGCCCGGCTGGGTCATCATCGAGATCAACCCGACCCGACGCTTTGTCTCGCTCCGTAAACCCGACGGAACAACGCTCCTGCTGCCGATGCAGACTTCCCAGAACTGAGCCGACTCCGCGGCCCAAAGCACGCATATAGTGCCACTCCTCCAAAACACCGGAAGAGTGCGCCATGACAACGACCACACCCAGCACACGCGGCCTGATCCTCGCCGGTGAAACCGTCTTTTCCGATGCCACGGCTTCGGTGAAGAATCGATTCACCGACGAAGCGATCGCAGAGGTCAGCTTTGCCTCCCCCGCCCAGATCGAGCGCGCCATCGCCCTCGGTAAGCAGGCCGAGCACGCCTGCTCACGCATCGCCCCCGAACGCCGCGCCGAGATCCTTGATGCCATGGCGAAACGCGTGCAGGAACGCGCTGAGGACATCACCCGAACTCTCGCCATGGAAGCCGGCAAGCCGGTCCAGGCCGCTGAAGTCGAGACCAACCGCTGCATCGCCACGCTCCGCGAATCGGCCCGCGTCGCCCGCGAAGAGTTCACCGGCTCCGGCCGACTCGCCGACCGCAAACTCCGGCTCAACCCCAAGGGCGAAAGCCCGGCGATCCACGGCACGATCCGGCGCGTGCCCATCGGCCTGTGCTCGCTGATCGCGCCGTTCAACTTCCCGCTCAACCTCGTCGCGCACAAGCTCGGCCCGGCCATCGCCTGCGGCTGCCCGTTCGTGCTCAAGCCGGCTGAACGCACGCCGCTCTGCGCGCTGATCCTCGGCGATATCGCCCTGGAGTGCGGCTGGCACCCGGCGGGCATCTCGATCCTGCCCTGCGATGTCAAGCACGCCGATCCGTTCTCCAAGGACGAACGCTTCCGCCTGCTCTCCTTCACCGGCTCGGACAAGGTCGGCTGGAAGCTCAAGCAGAACGCCGCGAAGATGAAGGTCGTTCTCGAACTCGGTGGCGACGCCGCCGTGATCATCTCGAACCAGACCGACGACAGGACCCGATCGGCCGCCGCGAAGCGCATCGCCAGCGCCGCCTACGGCTACGCCGGTCAGTCCTGCATCAGCGTGCAGCGGATCATCCTGATCGGCGATGCCTACGAACCAATGAGAAACCTCATCCTTGACGAGATCCGCTCGCTCAAGTCCGGCGATCCGATGGACACCGACACCTTCATCGGCCCGCTGATCGATGAAGACGCAGCGGATCGCGTTGAGTCGTGGATCACCGAGGCCGTCGAAGCCGGCGCGAACCGGCTCATCGGCGGCGAGCGCGACGGCAACACCATCATGCCGACCCTGCTCGAAGATGTTCCGTCCTCCTGCAAACTCGCGCAGCGCGAGGTGTTCGGACCGGTCGCCTATCTGCTCCGCGCATCCGATCTCGACGAGGCGATCAACCTCACCAACCAGTCGAACTACGGGCTGCAGGCCGGCATCTACTCGAACGACGAACGCGAGATCTCGCGCGCGTTCTCGCACCTCGAAGTTGGAGGCGTGATCGCCGGGGATGTCCCAACCTTCCGCACCGACCCCATGCCCTATGGCGGCGTGAAGGACTCGGGCATCGGGCGCGAGGGACCGATCTACGCCGCCGAAGACATGACCGAACCCCGCCTGCTCGTGCGTCGCGACCGCGAGGGCTCCTCTTGAGCACGGATCCATCGAGACTCGCCGAACTCGTCACCAAAGCGCTCCGCCAGCGACCGACGCTCACGACCAACCCCAAGGTCGAGTGCTGGCGCGTGTTCGGTGGCGAAGCCGACGGACTGAGCGGTCTGTTCATCGACCGCTACGGGCCCGGTGCGGTCATGATCACCTACGAGGGCACGCCAGCCGAGCGCTTCGGCAGACCCGGCGCGAGGCACGACGCCGCGGCTGCCGTCCTCGAAGCACTCCGCCCGCTCGGTGTCGAAGCGGTCTACGCCAAGCCGTTCGTGCGCGACCGCTCGCGACTCGGCGGCGAAGGCCCGGATGTCCTGACCACGCCCACACCCGCCGCAGGCACGCAGCTTCCCGAACACCTCGACCTCACCGAGAACGGGCTTCGCATCCGCGTGCGTCTTTACGACGGGTTCTCCACCGGCATCTTCCTCGACCAGCGTGCTAACCGCGCGTGGGTTCGGGAGTGGTGCCAGCGGTTCGTCCGCAACACTGGCCGAGGCCCCAGAGTCCTCAACACCTTCGCCTACACCTGCGCCTTCGGATCCGCCGCGGCGAGCGCGGACGAATCCGTCGAAACCACCAACATCGATGTCTCCCCCCGCTACCTCGATTGGGGCAAGGAAAACTACGCCATCAACGCGATCGACCCCGATCGCCACTACTTCACCCGCTTCGACACGCGCTCGTTCCTCGCCCTGGCGCAGCGCAAGAATCTTCGCTTCGACCTGATCATCCTCGACCCCCCCACCTTCGGCTCCGCCGACAAACGCCGAGGCGTCGCCGCGTGGAAGGCCGAACGCGACTACCCGGCGCTCGTCTCCGAGGCCGTCAGCGCACTCGCTCCCGGCGGCGCGATCCTCGCCTCGACCAACTGCACACAACTCTGCGACCCGCACCGCTTCCGCAGCGCAATCGTTGACGGCATCAGCACGCGCCAGATCAAGTGGCTGGACCTTCCACCGATGCCCGAGGACTTCGCACGCGAGCAGGGCCGCTTCGTCAGTTCGGCCTTCTCAGTCGGCCGCTGAATCGACTTCGAGCGCGGCTCCGTCCAGCTCGCGCTGCAGGTCGAGAATCCGCTCCACGATCGATTCGGACACGCCGCGCTCGACGAGCCCGTGCGTCGCCTCGATCGCCTTGAGACGGTCGCTGCCCATCGGGCGAAAACCGACCAGAACATGCTTGAGAAGCATGGCGCCATCCCGCCCACCGTAGAACCGATCCCCGATCAGCGGCACCCCGAGCCCCTCCATCATCACACGGATCTGATGGTACCGGCCGGTCTTCAGATCGATCAGCGCGTGCATCGTGTCTCGGTCGGCGGCGCTCGGCTCGATCGCGAGCACATCGAGAAACGCTGGCTTCCCGCCCGACCTCACGCGCTCCGCTCGTCGTCCCTGCCGAACCAGATACGCCTTCTGCACACCGAGCAGGCGCTCCGGTTCACTCACGCGGGGCAGCGCGGCGACATACAGCTTCCGCCATCGCCGCGCGGCGATGTCCTTGCCGTGCCACCCAGCCGCATCCTTGCTCAGCGCCAGCACCAGCAGCCCCTCGGTCAGCGCATCGATCCGGTGCGGCAGAACCGCGTCCAACAACTTCGAACGGGCCGCATCGCTCAGCGATGCGCCTCCGAACGCGCCGATCCGAACCATCTCCTGCGCCGACTTCCCGTCCTTGCGATAGGTCGCTTCCGAGGGCAACCCCGCCGGCTTGTCGACAACCAACTCATGGTCACTCGACCAGACGACGCGCAGCGGCTGCATGCTCAGCGCGTCTCGCCGACGGTCAGCTTCGCCGGGCGACCGATCTTCTCGACATCGCCCGCCGCGATCTTCTCCATCCCGCTCCCGAGTTCGCCGATCGGGTCCGGCGGCACGATGTCCACGACCTTGTCGCCGAGCTTCGCCTCGCCCTTTTCGACCTTCTCCTGAAACGCGACGCATTCCTTGAGCAGCCGGTCGAGGATCTCCTCTTCGGGGATGTTCGCGACGCGCTGGCCCTGCACATAGATGATGCCGCGCTTGTTGCCCGCGAACACCGCCACATCCGCGCCCTCGGCCTCTCCCGGACCGTTCACCACGCAGCCCATCACCGCGACCTTCATCGGCACGCGGATATCGGTGCGCAGCTTCTGACGCACATCCTGCACCAGCGTGAACAGGTCCACCTGGATGCGCCCGCAGGTCGGGCAGGCGATCAGGTCCGCCCCCTTCCGTTCGCGCAGCCCCAGCGAGTACAGCAGTTCCAACCCGTCCTCGACCTCGTAGATCGGGTCGTTGGCGTAGCTGATCCGCAGCGTATCGCCGATGCCCTGCGTGAGCAGGCCCGACAACGCCGCGATCGAGCGGATCGTGCCCGTCTCCTTCGGCCCGGCGTGCGTCACGCCCAGGTGCAGCGGATGATCGAACCGGTCGCTGATCTCGCGGTACACCGTGGTCACGAACGCCGCGTCCATCGACTTCGCGCTGATCGTCACATCGCGGAAGTCGCGCTCGTAGAAGATGTCCAGATACTCCTCGAGCTTCGCGATGATGATGCTCAGGAGGTGCCCGCGCTTGCCCAGTCCGCGATCGGCGAAGAACTTGCCGAGCTCGACCATCCGGCGCTGCTTGTCCTTGCGCTCGATGATCGAGCCCTCGTTCACGCCCACGCGGATCGGGATCCCGACGCTCTTGCAGGCATCGATCACCTCGTTCACCTGATCGCGCTCGGTGATGTTGCCGGGGTTCAGCCGGATCTTGTGCACCCCCGCTTCCACCGCCTCCAGCGCCCGCTTGAAGTGGAAATGCACATCCGCAACGATCGGCACGGACACCTGAGGCAGGATCTCCTTGAGCGCCTCCGTGTCTTTCCGCTCCGGCACCGCCACCCGCACGATGTCCGCACCCGCCGCCGCGAGGCGGTTGATCTCCGCCACGCACTTGTCGATCTCGTGCGTGTACCCCGCCGACATCGTCTGCACGCTCACCGGCGCCGGTCCGCCCTGCTCGGGCGAGGATTCCGGCGTGGCATCAGGATGGCGCTCGGTCGGCTTTCCCCCACCAATACGGATAAACCCGACCCGCTCATCTCCGAGCACGACCTGACGCGTTGGGCGACGATTCTGCATGGCCCAATGGTATCCGCTCAGAGCGTCGCGGTCGGCGGGTTTGCAAAGCGGCACCGCCGAACGCCGATGTACACCAGAACCTCGAACGCCAGCATCCCGCCGAGAAACCCCGCCACAGGAAGCACGACCGACCAATCAATGCTCGACCGTCCCGCGATGGACCAGATCGCCTGGGGCAAGGGCAATCCACCATCCGTCGACTGCCCGATCCGGAAGCCAACCCCGCACAGCACCGCTGCCAGCATCCACGCCGCCGAAGCGTGACCGACCACCGTCATGGCCACCTCCGGGCTCACCCGCCAGCCACGCCGTTTGCCGAAGATCCGCAGCCCGACGAACTCGATCATCGACAACACCACGATCCCGAGCGCAAACGCGGGGATACCGATCAGCCGATCCGTCGTGATCCCGAACAGCAATCCGGCAACTGCCGCGTTGGCCAAGAGGAGTCCGAGCGATCCCACAAAATCCACCCGCACGGTCCCCCAGATCCCGCGCGGCTGGCGGGCCACCAACGCCGCCGTCCGGACAAGGCACACCGGCCCACCCCCGCGCTGCCACGCCGAGCCGGGACGCTGCTCGGGCAGACTCTCGGATACCGGCGCACCGCACTCGCCGCACAGCCCATCGCGCTCGGACCCCGAGAGGTCATAGCCGCACGACTCACAGAGAACGGGGACGGACTCAGGCATGGCTCGCACTGTAGTCCGGCCTGAAGGACCGAGAATCCTCATCCCCCTCGTCCGGCACGCGATTGTAAGTAAACGCTATCATGCGAAGGTCTTACCGGAGGCCGTATCGTGATCGAATACCTGCGCATCGATCGACAGCACCCCCTCTACGAGCAGGAAATCGCCCTGCGACAGAGCGTGCTGCTCGACCCGATCAACTACAACATGCAGCTGTTCGAAGAGGAGTTCCCCGGCTTCGAGGACCGATTCGAGCATTTCGTTGCCGTGGTCGACCATCCCAAGGGCAAGCGGGTCATCGGTTGCGCCCTGCTGCTGCCCTCCTACCCCGACGACGAACCCTCGACCGGCAAACTGATGCAGATGGCCGTCGACCCCCAGCGACAGCGCGAGGGCATCGGTCGGCGTCTGGTCATCGAGCTCGAGCGTCGGGCCTTGGGGGAGTTGGGCCTGACCAAGCTGTACTGCCACGCCCGTGTCGATGCCGCACCCTTCTACGCGAGTCTGGGCTGGGTCCGCTCGGGCGAACCGTTCATGGAAGCCGGGATCGAGCACTACAAGATGGTCTTCGACACCGCCGCATCGGAAGGCGAAGCCGCCCAAGCCGATGCTGCGGAATACTCCTGACGCTGAACAGAGCGAACCCAGATCCTCAAAGGCCCACCAATTTTCAGCCGAAATGCCTTGGTCAGTGGCTTTTGGACGAAGCCAGGCCAATACTCACCCGGCAGAAATCCCCAGACACCACCCATGCAATACCCCATCACATCAGAGGAAAAGGCGCGGCGGCTCTTCGCCGACCATGACCTCCGCTGCACCAGGCAGAGGGCCCGGGTGTATTGCGCTCTTGAGGCCTGCCGGTCCCACCCCACCGCCGAAGAACTGCACGCGATGGTGAACGCCGGCTCCGACGCCTGCACCATGAGTCTGGCGACGGTCTACAACACGCTGGAAGCCCTCTGCGGAGCCGGCCTCTGCCAGAAGATCATGCCCCCGGCCGGGTGCGCTTCCGCCGCCCGCTATGACGCCGACATCGAGGACCACCTGCATGTGGTGACCCCCGAGGGACGCCTGATGGATGTTCCCGCCGAGTTCGGCCAGCAGATCCTCAGCAGAATCTCCCCGGAAGACCTCGAAAAACTCGAAGCGGAGATGGGTATCCGCATCTCGAAGGTCACCCTCCAGCTGCTCGCCGATCCCGATCAGTAAGCGGCTTTGGTCCCGTCCGGGTCCCAAAATATGCTCGGAAAGCGTCTCGAAACTCAACCGGTTCCGGTTCTGGACCGATGAGTGATAGGTATACCGTCCGAAAATCGGCGGGCCCACGCACGGAGGCGTGTCATGACCAGAATCCAGAACAGCGAACCGAACCGGCGCATCCACACCCGCTACCAGCTCCCCTCGATGTACACCGAGATCTCGGTGCGAGAGCCGGGCACGGAGCGGTACACCATGACCGGCCATGCCTACGACATCTCGCTCGGCGGCATGCGGTTCGAACTCGATGCACCCATCGAGCCCGGCACGGTCATCGAAGTCCGCATCGAACTCCCCGGCCCCACCTCGCTGCGCCCCGGTCGTGATCACGGTATCTGCGCCACCGCCCATGTGGTCTGGTCCGAACCCGACGATCTCGAGGACGGCGGATCGGTCCGGATGGCGTGCGTGTTCCACAGCTTCGACCGCCCCGGTGACGAGCAGGCCCTGCTGACGCAGATCTCCCGGGGCAGCTACGCCCGCGCCGCCTGAATCCGCATCACGCGATCGCGTCCCGGATGATCGCCGCGACCTGTTCGGCTGAGTCATCGGTTTCGATCACGATGGTGGCCAGCGAGCGGTACAGCGGATCCCGCCGCTCATGAACCGCGCTGATCTCCCCGACCGGATCCGCTCCCGGCAGTAATGCAGGTCGGCGCGAATCGATCTCGCCCCGGATCCGCTCCTGAAGCACCGAGACCGGAAGTCGCAGGTACACCATCTCCGCACCGCACGAGCGCAGCAAATCCGCGGCTTCCGGCGCGGTCGGCGTTCCGCCGCCCAGGGCAATCACGGCGTTCGCCAGCTCGGGGTCGTGCAGCACTTCCCGCAGCGCTCGCGATTCGGCCTCGCGGAAGACCCGCTCGCCCAGCGTCTCAAATGCCGCCGCGATGGTCGGCACGCCGTGCTCTTTCTGAAGCAGCGCGAGCGTTCGATCATCCAGATCCACGAAGTTCCTTTGCAGATCGCGTGCGAGGATCGCCCCCACGGTGGACTTGCCGCTCCCGCGCAGCCCCATCAGCACGATACGCCGATCAGCCATCGTCGTGCAGCCCCAGCGCATCGCCGAACGGTATGATCCGTCCGTGTTCGTCGAGAAAATTCGATGCGACCGTTTGCTCGTCCAGCCGCACGAAACGAACGCCTGCGTCCGTATCGCCGCGATGATTCATGTGACTGTAGACGACCTCGATCCCCACGACGGCCCTCCGACGGCTGGCGGTGGACACCATCTCCACGGCGGCGCGCGTCCCGCGAACCAACGGAGCGGGACCTTCCAGGCGCATCCCGCCTTTGGAGATGTTCACGCAGCGCATCGTGACCGCCGGACCCAGCCGCTGATCACCGGCCAGCAGCACCAGCGGCAGTTGCCGGCCCGAAGCCATCCGACGCGATGACCGACGGTCGCGTCCTGACGATTCGCTGCTTTCGTTGTGCTCAGGCCGTCCAGCGGTTGGCTTCATCGGGGATCTCCTCCCTGTTTTCATCGGGTATCCGCACGGTCGGCTGCAGCGAGCCCTCGGGGAACAGTCGGGCAGACACACGCTCAAGATCTCCCAAGTCCGTCCGGGTCAGCAGAACGGGCTTGACCTCCACGCTCTGCGATGGCGACAGCCGCTCCCCCGCTGCGGCACGCGAGAACGCCGACTCGCTGATCAACAGCGCCACCGGCGCGACCCCGGATCGCGACGCCAGCCGTTCAACGGCTTCTCGTTCCCGGCGTATCAAACCGCAGCGACGAGCCAGCAATCGAAACGCGATGCGATCGTCGCTGCCGAGCAGTGTCTTCAGCCGAAGCACCACAAAGATGAGCAGCACGCCGACGACGAGAGAGATCGCATACACCCACAAACCGACGCCGCTTTGTGCCGGTGTTTCACCGTCGAACAGGCGTGGAGGTCCGATCTGCGCGATCGCGTGTGTCATTCGCGGGGTTGATCCCCAATGAATCAAGCCATCAACCAACCGCCACCTCCCTCGGTGTCGGCTCCATCGCCGAAAGCAGGCGAGCCGCGCACTGCCTCGCACGCGTACGGACGAGCGGATCTCCATCCTCCTGCGCGAGCGCGGCAACAGTCGCGGCGAGTTCGAGCGGGCGGCAACGGCTCACCACCCACAGTGCGCTGAGCCGATGCTCAACTCGCTCATCGTCGAGCATCTGCGCGAGGTAGGTCAAAGCCCCGCTCGGCAGCGCCCCCTCGCCCCGCGGCTCGATCCAAACCGAAGCGTGCCGAATCGCGTTGGCCCTCGCTCGTGCTGAGGGATCGGTCGCGAAGCGGTCCAGGCGGATCGACTCGCCCCTCAGCATCGAAAGCCCCTCGATGGCGTTCGCGCGAACGCGCTCGTCGGCATCTCCCAGCATGTCAGCGAGCACCGTGAACGCCTGGTCGATCTGATCCTGAGCGGCCCCCTCGCGCCCAAGCACCCCCAAGAGGAGCGCGGCGTTCGCCCTGGCACGGTTGTCGGGATGAGCGCGTGCCACACGGATTACATGCTCGCACAGTTCGGCGGTCAGACCGAGACGCCGGACCAGTTCGATGGCCGTGCCGGCGGCATCCGCTTTCGAAAGCAGCTGGCGCAGCGCGTCCACATAGGTATCGCGCGATCGACCGAGCATCCACCGGGCCGTCCCCGGACACCACCACCGACGCTCCTCGCCGGTCGGCACCTGCATCGGATCGTTGCGATCGAGCATCCGTGATGCCGCGGCACGAACCCGTGCATCCGCGGAACGGGTCAGCCCTCGCAGTCGCTCCGCGTTCGCGATACGCCGATGGTGGCTGCGCGCACGACCCAGCGCACCGACAGCCAGAAGAGCGATGCTCGGTACGCGGTCGTACGAGAAGTCTTCCAGGCCGTCGTCCAGCGCATCGCTCGCGTCCGCATCGGCCATCGCCTGCACCGCCGCCATGCGCACACGCGGATCGGGATCCGCGACCACGCCCGCATTCGTCAGCGAAGCCATGCCCGCTGCGCCGAGGTGTCGCGCCATCTCGAGCGCACCGCGCCGTGCGTGTGCGCTCAGGCCATGCATCGCGTGCAGACGGTTGAGTTGCTTCGGTGTCAGGACGGACCGAACGCGCCCCCCCCGCTCACGCGAGCGGAGCAGCACCCACGGTTCCAAGAGCGTTTCCGCCAGTTCGGTGTCGCCGCTCTCGATCACCCGCTCGAACACGCGCCGAGCCGCCGGTACCAACGCCGACCAGCCCAACCAGCCGATGGCCATCCCCGCCGCCACGGGCAAGTCGACTCTGCCCGCAACGGCTCGCAGAGGCAGATGCTCGTCCTGATGCCGTCCCGACAGCCACGCATCAAGCCGAGGCCCGCAGCATTGAGTCGATGCCAGCACCGCTCTCAGCACGCGATCATCGCGGTGCTCATCGTAATTTCTGGCCCACTCCACCAGTTCGCGGTCCACGATCGATCGGCACTCGGCCGAATACCCGTTGTCGCGCGGCCCGACCAGAACGCTGCATCGCACGACAGCCCGGCGCGCGGGGTCCCCATACTTCGGGCAGTGGTGCGATCTGGAACAGGCCAAGCGAAGGAACTCGGGATGCTCGAGAGGATCGTTGCCCAAGCCGACCAGCAACTCGTGCAGCCGGTCCTGAGCGATGCAGTCCGCCGCGACCGCGGCCCCCTGCTCCGGGGGCAACCCCAGCACGCTCCGTGCGAACGCCTCGCCTATGGAAAGCAGGACTTGGCTTTTGAGTTGGTCGTCCAGTCGAGGCCATGCGACCAGCAGCCCTTGCGTAAGCCCATCCGAGCGTCCGATAACCGCCATCGCTTCGAGAGCCAGCGGGCACAACACGCGGCATTCGTCCTCGCTGGCGATGCGCAGGGCATGGCCCAAAGCCGCGGCCTGTGCTTTCTTTGGCAATCGCCGGATGTGTTCCAGAGCACGCACGAACCCCACCGTCCAATCTTCGGTCCCTCAATCCGGGCGAACCGCACGAGCCGCTCACGCGTATAGAGTCTGACCCATCGCAAAACCTACACCTTGTGGGGATCTTTTGCTCGGAGCGCAAGATCTGCCGCAAGGTCCACAGTGAGATATTCGGTTCACTGCAACGAATCTTGAAAATTTATGTTGAATACCGGCGGGTCTGGTTTAGACTGGTGCTCCAAGTTGGGAGTACCCAACCCGCTCTCCAAACCCGCCAAATCGGCTTCTGTACCCAGGAGGTCCTATGACTTCTCCAACGAAATCTTCGTGCCTGCAGGCCTACCGCCTTCTTCTGTACCGTCGCGCCCTTCACCCCGAACTTTTTCCTATCAAAGATCGCCGCACGGTCAATCACATGGATTATGAGTTCGAGGGCTGGATCATGCCCGGCGCTCACCTCATGCGTTTCGTCCATCAGGGCGTCTGCGCCACCGAACTGATCACCGCCGCCGACCAGAACTTCCCCGCCCGCGGCCTCGTCACCGAGCTCCCCTGCGCCGGTGAACGCGACCACGAAGAGGAGTTCGGCGACCATGTGAAGTATGTCTCCACGGTCCAGACCGAGCAGCTCCCCGAGGCCCTGTACCGGGACACCTACGACGAGCTGACCGAGTTTGCCCGCGAGAACGAGGCCATGCTCTTCGAATGGAAAGAGACCGACGGCGGTCGCTGCGCCACCATCCTCGATGTCCAGCGCTTCCGTCGCGAGGTCCACGCCCAGAGCTACCACATGATCTCGCAGGGCGGCGTGGTGCTCCGGACCCAGGCCATCTTCGAGCACACCGACCCCAAGAAGAAAAAGTAACGGTCCGGCGACCTCCTGAATCCTCCTCGGCCCGGCCCCTCAGTGGGCCGGGTTTTTTGTTCCCCACTCTCACCGGGTGATTCCGCCGCGGCGTTCTTCCGATATAGTTCATGCATGATGCTTACACGCACCCGTCCATCTCAACACGGTCTGCGAATTATCTCGCCCCGCTGAGGGCTGGAGATACGCCGTTTTCGTGCGCGGCACGGCACTTCGATCCGCCTCACCGGGGCAACCCACATTCCCGTTCCCACCCACCAGCGCGACCCGTTCGCGCCATCGGGTACCATGCCGCCCCGCCGAACTTCCCTGAAAACACGCCGAATCCCGGCGTACTCCCGAGCAACGCAGCCATGAACCAGACTTCCACCAAAGCGGACAAAGCCCGCTACAAGGATTCCCTGAACCTGCCCCAAACCGCCTTCCCCATGAAGGCGAACCTGGTGCAGAACGAGCCCGCCTCCCTCAAGCGCTGGGAGGCGATGGGCCTGTACCAGCAGGTCACCGAGGACCAGACCCGCAGCGAGCGGTTCGTCTTCCACGACGGCCCCCCCTACGCCAACGGCTCGATCCACCTCGGGCACATGCTCAACAAGTGCCTGAAGGACTTCGTCGTCCGCTCCAAGCTGATGGCCGGCTTCGCATGCCCCTATGTCCCCGGCTGGGACTGCCACGGCCTGCCCATCGAGCACAAGGTGATGACCGAGCTCAGCTCCGGCGGCAAACTGGAGAAGCTGGCCACCCTCGATGAAGACACCCGGCGCATGGCCATCCGGCGCGAGTGCCAGAAGTACGCCGAGAAGCATGTGAAGCACCAGACCGGCCAGATGAAAGGACTCCTGACGCTCGCCGACTACGACCACCCGTACCTGACCATGCTCCCCGAGTACGAGGGAGCCACGCTGGAGGTCTTCGCCGGGCTGGTCGAGCAGGGGCTGGTGTATCGCCAGCTCAAGGCGGTCCACTGGTCGATCGCCAATGAGACCGCGCTCGCGGATGCGGAGCTCGAGTACGAGGAGCGCGAGGACATCTCGGTGTTTGTGGATTTCGAAGCGGCCGACGGCGACGCCGTCTACGACGCTTTCGGTCTTCCCGCGCACGCCGATGAGGACGACGACGAAGAGGCCACCAAACCCGCTCGCCCGCACCAGAAGCCGAGCTTCATGATCTGGACGACCACGCCGTGGACACTCCCGGCGAACCTGGCCATCGCGGTCAACGAGAAGTTCACCTACGCGCTGGTCAAGGTCGACGGCAGCTACACCGTGCTCGCGGAGGGTCTGGTCGAGAAGGTCACCAAAGCCGCGGGCGCGGAAGAGGTGGAGATCGTGGCAACGACCACTGGCGACAAGCTCGTCGGCCTGCGCTATCGCCACCCGTTCGTCGAGGGCGGCCCGGACTTCGCCACCCAGCCCGACGCGGCGATGCGCGGCTCGGATCCGAACGGCATCTACCGCGTCGTCGCGGCGGACTATGTCACCCTCGAAGACGGCACCGGCCTCGTCCACACCGCGCCCGGGCACGGCAGCGAGGACTACATGACCGGCCTGCGCGAGAAGCTGCCGGTCTACTGCCCGGTCCGCGCCAACGGCACCTACGACGACTCGGTGCCCGCCAAGTACCGCGGGCTGTCGGTCTGGGATGCCAACGAGCAGATCACCAAAGACCTCCAGTCCAGCGGCCATCTGTTCCACTCGAACCGCTTCATGCACTCCTACCCCCACGACTGGCGGAGCAAGACCCCGGTCATCTTCCGCGCGACCGAGCAGTGGTTTATCGGTGTGGACGAGCCGGCGAAGGCGTCCGGCAAGACGCTGCGCGAGCACGCCCTCGACGAAACCGCCGAGCGCGTGAAGTTCATCCCCGAGTGGGGACGCAACCGGATGCGGGGCATGCTCGAGTCCCGGCCCGACTGGTGCATCAGCCGCCAGCGCGCTTGGGGCCTGCCCATCCCCGCCTTCTACGGCGAGGACGCGCAGGGCAACCCGGTCACGCTGCTGACCACCGCCTCCGTCCGCGCGATCGCCAAGGCGTTCCGCGAGGAGGGCTCGGACTCCTGGTTCACCAGGGACAGCGCGCACCTGCTGCGTCACTACGACTACGCCTCCGACGCTGATGCGCCGAAGGGGCTGGATGTCGCTTCGCTCGCCAAGAGCCGCGACATCTTCGATGTGTGGTTCGAGTCGGGCTCGTCGTGGAACGCGGTGATGCGCGAGCGGTCCGGCGGCGCCGAAAAGGCCCTCGACGACAACGACGGCGTGGACTACCCGATCGACCTCTACCTCGAAGGATCCGACCAGCACCGCGGCTGGTTCCAGCTCTCGCTGCTGCCCGGACTCGGCACCACCGGCTTCTCGCCGTTCAAGAGCGTGCTCACCCACGGCTTCATGGTCGACAAGGACGGCAAGAAAATGTCCAAGTCGCTGGGCAACGCCCTCGATGTGGACGAGCTGGTCAAGAACTTCGGCGCCGATGTCTGCCGCTGGTGGATCGGCTCGATCAGCTACGAGAACGACATCAAGGCCGACCTCAGCTTCTTCCAGACCGCCGGCGAGACCTACCGCAAGATCCGCAACACGCTGCGCTTCATGCTCAGCAACCTCGCGGACTTCAAGCCGTCGCTCAAGGAAGGCGACGGCGGCATGTGCGTCGCCTTCAGCGAATTCCCCGCGACCTCGATCGACGCGTGGGCCTTGGCCGAGTTCAACAAACTCTCGCAGACGGTACGCGCGGCCTTTGACAACTACCAGTTCCAGAAGGCCACCAGCGCTCTCTACAACTTCTGCAACGACACGATGTCGGCGATCTACCTCGCCGCGGTGAAGGACCGGCTCTACTGCGACACCGCCGACTCTCCCCGTCGCCGGCGCACACAGTCGGCGCTGTGGGACATCTGCGATGGGCTGTGCCGCCTGCTCGCGCCGATCATCCCGCACACCGCCGACGAGGCGTACCGCGAACTGCGCGGCGTGACCAACCAGGACAGGAACGACACCACTTGCGTGCACAGTGCGCGTTTCGTTGAGTCTTTCCCGGTCCAGTGCGATCCCGCGTGGTCGGACCTGATGAAGGCCCGCGACGCGGCACTGAAGGCCATGGAGCAGGTCCGCGCCAAGGGTGACCTCGAGAACCCGCTCGACTGCGCCATCGTCTTCCCTGATCCCAAGGGCACACTGGCCAAGTTCGACACCGACGACCTCGCCGACCTGCTGGGCGTGAGCCGCGCATCGGTCGATGCGAACGCTTCCGAGGTCCGTATCGATGACCTGCGCGATCAGCCGATGTGCGAACGCTCTCGCAAGCGCGATGCAACCGTGAAGCAGCGCTCCGATGGCGGCATGCTCAGCGACCGGGACGCCGCGGCTGTCGGGATCGCCTGATTCGAGTCGATCTCAACTGTCCAAGGCCGGGCCTCAGACGGGCTCGGCCTTTTTCGTTGGCTCTTTCGCCGGTTCAACCTGATACCAGCCCGACGGGTCCGCGGCGTGATCCCCCGGCCCGGGCGCGGGCAGCTTGCCGTTCGAACGCTCACGCAGTTTGGCCCGCAGTTCGAGGCGCATCGCATCGATCTCGCGCGCGAGTCGGCGAAGCGCCTCGTCCGGCCCGTCCTTGAGCAGTTCGTCGTGCGGGATCGGTTCGCCGACCATCCCCGCCGAGACGCCGCCGAACAGGCGCGGGCGCTTCTGGCCCTTCGGCCAGATGTCGTGAAAGCCCTCGACCGCGACCGGCACGATCGGGCAGCGCGACTTGCGGAGCAGAAGCAGCGTGCCACGCTCGAAGGGCTTGAGCGCGCCGTCCTCGGAGCGCGTGCCCTCGGCGAACACGACCATCGCCGCGCCGTATTCCAATCGCTTCAGCGCCTCCTTGATGGCGACCAGATCCGCCTCGCCTCGGCGAAGCGGGATCGAGTTCAGTTGGCGGATCAGCCATCCGAACGCCGGGCTGCTGAACAGCGTCCCCCGCGCGAGGAAATGCACGCCGCGCCCCATGGCGAGCGAGCCGACCGCAGGCGGGTCCAGGTGCGACTGGTGATTGCAGACGAGGATGCACGCGCCGCTCATCGGCACGCGCGAACGCCCGTAGCGCCGGTACCCGAAGCAGCACAGATAGATCGTGTGGACCACGCGGTTGCAGAAGTTGTAGAACGCGACATGGACCCGGCTCTGCTGCGGGTAGCGCTCTCTCCAGGGCGCTCTAGCCACCGTTGCCCGCCCCCACCGGTTCGTTCAGGCGATCCGCGGGCACACGCTCGCGAACCAGCGTGCAAAGCCGCTCGACCACCTGCGACTGATCGAGGTCGTCGGTCATCACGACGAGCGCATCGTCGGGGCAGATCAGCGGCCCGATCCTGCGGGTCGTGTCGCGATGGTCGCGATCGCGGATCTCCTGCTCGACCGCCCGGATGTCCACGGCCCTTCCGGCAGACCGGAGCTGCTCGGCCCGGCGCTCGGCCCGGATCGAAACCGAGGCATCGAGGTAGAACTTCACATCGGCATCGAAGAACACCACCGAGCCCTGGTCGCGCCCTTCGCTGACCAGGCGCGGGTGAACCTCGCCGATCCGCCTCTGCTTCTCGACCAGCACCGCGCGAACTTCGGGCAACTGAGACACCGGCGAAACCGCCGCCGACACATCCGGATCGCGTAGGCGCTCGATCATCGGCTCGCCGAACACATGCAGCGTCGGCGGGTCCGCGGTCCAGTCGAACCTGAGGTCGGCCCGGCGCACGAGGTCGGCAAGGGTCTCGCCGTCCTCGAAGCTGATGCCCTGATCCACCGCCAGCGCCGCCGCGGCACGGTACATCGCGCCGGTATCCAGAAACTCCAGGCCGAGCACAGCGGCGAGTTCTCTGGCGACCGTCGACTTGCCGGTTCCCGCCGGTCCATCGATGGCGATCACCACTCGATCGAGCACCGGGTGCTGCTTGCCGATGGCGTTGAGTTCGGAGTCGGCTCCGCCCATGCTCAGTTCTCCGCTTCGTTGCCCAGCACCGCATCGATCGCCGCTTTGCACGCCGCGATCTGGGCTTTGGCCTGCGGCCCACTCTGGGATTCTACCGCAAGACTTCCGTCGTACCCCACCGCCTGGATGGATTCGACGCAAGTTTCGATGCTGAACGCCGGATGCTTGCCCTTCGCGTCGAATGCACCGCAGGAAGCCGTCACCGCGGAGGCGTACGGCACGATCGCCTTCAGGTACGCCTCCGGGTCCCCGGATGCGGCGGCCTGAGCGAACGACGGAAATGACCCGATCCGGAACCCGCCGACCTTGCGGATCAGCCCGGATAACTGCTCCGGACTCCCCGCCAGACCCTCGGAAATCGACAGCAGCAGGTTGAGTTCCAGCCGCTCAGCCGCCCGGACCACATCGCGCAGGTTTTCGGCCACGAGATCCTGCGTGTCCTCATTCTCGTCCTGAACCGGGGCTAGCGACATCGCCACCGAGGAGCAGCCCAGCCGGTGGGCCACCTGCATCACGCGGCTCATGCGATCGATCACCTCTTCCGTGGTGTCGCCCTCGAGTTCTCCCAGTTGGTGCGCCTGCTCCTCGACCAGCACCAGGCAGGGGCAACCCGCCTTATCAGCGCGATCCCTGAGTTTTTCCAGTCGCTTGCTGTCCCAGCCCTTGAGCAGCGAGGTCGTCAATTGCAGCCCCGCGAACCCGAATTCCTCCCGCGCGAGTCGGGGCATATCGAGCAGGTCCAGTTCCGGCTCGGAGCCGATCAATTGGGCCCGTAGGGCGTTGGAAGAGAGTGTGATCAGCATCGGACAGACCATCCCCGGCTGGATGTGATGATTCGGCGGTTCGCCAGCGTGAGCGGGCCACTGTACCGGTTCGGGCCGGTTCAGCAAGCCGGTGGATGCTTGCGGTTGGAACGCTGGCGCCGGTTGCGTGTAGCATGCCAGCCCACGGGGGCGTCTGCCGAGGCCGCCGCCGCTGTCTTTCTGAGATCCAAGCAACGGAGCATCGCCAGTGTCTTCCACCCCAGCCGACTGTAAATACACGGAATCCCACGAGTGGCACAAACTTGAGGGCGACACGGTCACCATCGGAATTACCCAGTTTGCGGTCGATGAATTGACCGACATCACCTATGTCGAACTCAAATCGGTCGGAGACTCTCTCGAACCCGGAGACACCATCGGCGAAGTCGAGTCCGTGAAGGCCACCAGCGATATCTACTCGGCCGTCGGTGGCGAGATCGTCGAAGTCAATGAAGCGCTCAACGACGACCCCTCGCTGATCAACAGCGACCCCTACGCCAAGGGCTGGCTCGTCAAGATCAAGGTCAGTGACTCCTCCCCGCTTGAGGATCTCCTGGATAAATCCGCCTACGACGAGAAATACGCCTCCTGAGGGCGAATCCGGGGTATCGCCAGGGCGAAATCGTCCCGGACCGTCTCCCAACCACGATCCGGACCTCGCCGAGCAACCATGCCCATCATCGAGTGCGAAAACCTGCGCAAGACCTACCGGATCGGCAGCCGCACCGTCGAGGCGCTGCGCGGGGCCACGCTCCGGATCGATGAGTCCGGCTTCTACGCCATCATGGGCCAGTCCGGCTCCGGCAAGAGCACCCTCCTGCACCTGCTCGCCGGGCTGGACGAATCCAGCGGCGGAACGGTCTCGGTCGCGGGCAAACGCCTCGACGAGATGGACGACCGCACGCTCACCGAGTTCCGGCGCACCCAGATCGGCGTGGTCTTTCAGCAGTTCAACCTGATCCCGACCATGACCGCACGCGAGAATGTCGAGCTGCCGGGGATGCTCGCCGGCCGCCCGGCCGACGAACTCGCCGCACGCTCGACCGAACTGCTCGACCAGCTCGGCATCGGCCAGCGGGCCGATCATCGCCCCGAAGCCCTCTCGGGGGGCGAGCAGCAGCGCGTGGCAATCGCCCGCTCGCTGCTCTTCTCGCCGGCGGTGATCTTCGCCGACGAGCCGACCGGCAACCTCGATTCGGCCAGCGCCGAGCAGCTCTGGTCGCTGCTGGCCTCGCTCGCCGAGCAGCAGCAGATCACGGTGGTCATGGTCACACACGAGCCGTCCGCCGCGGCCCACTGCACACGAACCTACCTCCTGCGCGACGGCGTGGTGAGCGGAACGATCGAAACCGGAGCGATGGATGCGACCGACATTGCGGCTGAGTATCAACGCCTTAGCCGGTCGGCGTAGCCGCACCGCGCTCTTGGTGGCGGCGGTCGCGCTCTCGACCACCCTCATCGCCGCGGTCTCCTGCGCGCTCGCGTCCATCAACGCCGGGACCATGCTCCAGGTCGAGCGCGAATTGGGCTCGGCCGATGTCCGAGTGAAAGACATCTCCGACCGCCTGATGGATCCCGAGGTCCTTCAGACGGTCCGTTCGCTCGCGGGCAGCGCGACCGTCGTCCCACGCGGACGGGGCCCGATCGAACTCATCTCGGTCAAGCCGGGGCCGGATGGAGAGCCACTCCGCGTCGATGCCATCGGCACGGGGATCGATCCACAGCTCGAGTACACCATCCGCCGACCGCTCATGGATCGGGGCCGGGTCGTGCGGGCCGACGACGAGATCGTTCTCGCCGAATCCGTCGCCTCCGAACTGGGTGTCGCACTTGGTGACACCGTGCGGCTGGTCGCCAAGCCCGGTCAGGAACCGCTCACGCTTCGCCTCGTCGGTATACAGGCGCAGCAGACCGTGCAGATCGTCGACAAGCCCACCGCGGAACTGACCATATCCACTCTGGCGCAAGCCCGACTGGGTACGCCGCGCTTGCATCAGGTGCTGCTCAAGCTCGATCCCGACTCAGATCCGCGGGCCATCGCCGAATCCATCGGCGAACGGCTCCCGGAGGGCCTCCAGGCCGAGCCGACCGAGCTGATCACCACCGGCATCGAGAGCAATCTGCGCGCGAACCGCTTGTCCTACGCAATCGCATCGATTCTCGCCTTCGTCGCCGCGGCGTTCATCGTGCTCACCGGCATGACCACCAGCGTGCTGGAACGCCGGCGCGAACTCGCCATCATGCGCTGCATCGGCGCCGAACGCCATCAGCTCGCCGGGGCGCAGATCGGCATCGGCGTCTTTCTCGGTGCTGCCGGAGCGGCGCTGGGCATCCCGTTCGGCATCGTCCTCGCCTATTTCCTCACCCTGCTCTTCCCCGAGCGACTGCCCGCCGGGCTTCACATTTCGGCATGGGGGCTGGTGTTCGCAGCGGTCGGTTCCATCGGCGCGGGCATCGCGGGCGCGCTGTACCCGGCGATCTCGGCCTCCCGCTCGCGTCCGCTTGCCGCCATCGCAACCCACGCGAGGCCGGTGCCACGCTCCACGGTGCTGATCTTCGGCCTGGTCGGGCTCGGCCTGATCGGGCTGCAATTCGCCATGGTGACGGCCACCGACGATCCTTCGTTCGTCTTCTATTCCTACGCCTACGCGGGCCTGCCCCTGATGTTCCTGGGCTACTTCCTGCTCGGGGTGCCGCTGGTCCTCATCGTCGCGCGACTGCTCGGGCCGGTCATCCGCCGAGTCATGCGCCTGCCCAGCGGCATGCTGGAGGGGACCGTCTCGGGCACCCCGGTCCGCCACGGCTTCACCGCCGGCGCCCTGATGATCGGCGTCGCGATGCTGGTGAGCATCTGGACCAACGGCAACGCCCTGCTCCGGGACTACCTCGGCTCCATCGAGTTCCCCGAGGCCTTCGTGCTGTCGCGTTTCGGGCTGCCGCAGGATGTCTCGCAGCGCCTGGAATCGTTGGAGTTCGTCACCGACACCTGCATCATCACGGAGCAGAAGATCGAGACCAGCGCGTTCGGACTCGACGGCTTCCGGGCCCCCAAGACCACCTTCATCGGCTTCGAGGTCGAGAAGTTCTTCCGACTCAACAAGCTCAACTGGGTCGCCGGCGACCCCGAGTACGCCCAGCGCCGCCTCGCCGAGGGCGGCGCGGTCATCGTCGCACGCGAATTCCTGACCAACCGACCCGAGTACGCGATCGGCAACACCTTCCCCGTGCCGTGGCAGGACACCGTGCACGAGTTCGAGATCGTCGGCGCGGTGACCTCGCCGGGGCTCGACCTCGTCAGCAAGTACTTCGATGTCGGCAAGGAGCGCCAGGACTTCGCGATCCACTCCGTCTTCGGCTCGCTCGAGGATCTTCGCGAGCTCTTCGAGACCGACGCCATCGAGTTCGTCCAGATCAAGATGGACGGCTCGGTCGGCGACGAGGAGGCCACGCAGCGCATCCGCGAGGCCGTCGAACTGCCGCTGATCATTGTCGGCTCCGGGCAGGAGATCAAAGAGGGCATCCTCGAAATCGGTCGCGGCTCGATGCGCATCATGGCCTCCGTCGCCATCGCGTCGATGCTCATCGGCATCTTCGGGGTCAGCAACATCGTCATCGCCGGCATCGACGCCCGGCGCTTCGAGTTCGGCGTGCTCCGTGCGGTCGGCGCTCGCGCCTCCCTGCTCCGGCGGCTCATCCTCGCCGAAGTCCTGCTGCTCACCATCACCGGGGCCATCCTCGGCACGCTGCTCGGCCTTCAGGGCGCGTTCGCCGGGCAGCGCATGTGGACCGTGCTTGCGAGCATCACCACGCAGTTCCGCCCCCCGCTGCTTCCCATCGCCGTCTCGTGGATCGTGCTCATCGGGCTGACCACGCTGCTCGTCCTCCCCATCGCCCAGCGCCTCGCCCGCACGCCTGTCCGCCAACTCATCTTCGCTACCCGCGGCTGAGGCCTACCATCCGCCATGCGCGAGATCGAACGCCTCTTCCAGCTCCGAAGCGAGTTCAAACCGACCGGCGATCAGCCCCAGGCGATCGAAGCCATCGCGCGCAGAATCGAATCCGGCGCCCCCGCCACCACCCTCCTCGGCGCGACCGGAACCGGCAAGACCTTCACGATGGCCCATGTCATCGAAAAGCTCCAGCGCCCCGCACTCATCCTCAGCCACAACAAGACCCTTGCCGCGCAGCTCTACGAGGAGTTCAAGGACCTCTTCCCCGACAACGCCGTCAGCTACTTCGTCTCCTACTACGACTACTACCAGCCCGAGGCCTACATCCCACAGCGGGACATCTACATCGAGAAGGACTCCTCGCGCAACGACGACCTCGACCGGCTCCGCCTCGCCGCGACCAGCAACCTGCTCTCCCGACGCGACACCATCGTCGTCGCATCCGTCTCCTGCATCTTCGGCCTCGGCTCGCCCGGCGCGTACTCCGAGAAAGTCTTCACCGTCACCACCGGTCAGGAGATCAACCGGCGCGAGTTCCTGCTCGCCCTCGCCGACATGCAGTACCAGCGCGCTGAGATCGACTTCAAACGCGGCACCTTCCGCGTCTCCGGCGATGTCATCGACCTCTACCCCGCCTACGAGCAGTACGCCGTGCGCCTCGAACTCTTCGGCGACGAGATCGAGTCCATCTCGCTCATCAACCCCACCTCCGGCGAACTGCTCGCCGAGGAGCACCTCTTCCACATCTTCCCGGCCGTGCACTATGTGATGCCCGAGGACACCAAGCACCAGGCCATCCAGCAGATCAGGACCGACCTCGACGCCCGCGTGATGGAGCTCCGCAGCGAGGGCAAGCTCCTGGAAGCCCAGCGCCTGCTCGCGCGCACCAAGTACGACCTCGAGATGATCGAGGAGGTCGGCTACTGCTCGGGCATCGAGAACTACTCCCGCTACTTCGACGGCCGCCAGCCCGGCGACCAGCCCGCGACGCTGCTCGACTACTTCTACGCCGGTCCCGCCGGGCGCGATTGGGTCATGATGATCGATGAGTCGCATGTCACCATGCCCCAGGTCCGCGCCATGTACAACGGCGACCGCCAGCGCAAGATGGTCCTCGTCGAGCACGGCTTCCGCCTGCCATCGGCCCTCGACAACCGCCCGCTCACCTTCGACGAGTTCGAGAAAATGGTGCCGCAGGCGCTCTATGTCTCGGCCACTCCCGGCCCCTACGAGCTCACCCGCACCGAGGGCGAGGTCATCGAGCAGATCATCCGGCCCACCGGGCTCGTGGACCCCGTCGTCGAGGTCCGTGCCGCCGGCAATCAGGTCCCCGACCTGCTCGAAGAGTGCCGCAAGCGCGTCGAGCGCAACGAGCGCGTCCTCATCACCGCCCTCACCAAGCGCCTCTGCGAGGACCTCACCAACTACATCGACAAGGCCGGGCTCAAGGTCCGCTACCTGCACTCGGAGATCGACACGCTCGACCGCATCGAAATCCTGCGCGACCTGCGCATGGGTGAGTTCGACATCCTCGTCGGCGTGAACCTGCTCCGCGAGGGCCTCGACCTCCCCGAAGTCTCGCTCGTCTGCATCCTCGACGCCGACAAAACCGGCTTCCTCCGCGGCGAAACCTCGCTCATCCAGACCATCGGTCGCGCCGCCCGCAATGTCGAGGGCATGGTCATCATGTACGCCGACGAAGTCACCGAACCCATGCAGGCCGCCATCGACGAAACCGAGCGCCGGCGCGCCAAACAGCTCGCCCACAACGCCGAACACGGCATCACCCCGCAGACCATCCGCAAACAGATCCGCCGCGGCATCGAGTCCGAGCTCCGCGCCACCCGCACCGCACGCGAGGCCGTGCAGACCTCCGAAGAGTCGCACGATGTCCACGACCTGCTCTCGATGCTCGAAGAAGAGATGACCCGTGCCGCCCAGGAACTCGAGTTCGAGAAGGCCGCCGAACTCCGTGACACCATCAACAAAATCAAGGACTCCCCCGCCCTGATGAGCGGCGAAGAGAAAGTCCGCCTCAGCGACTTCAAGAAGGGCGCCAAGCGCTCCGGCTCCAAGGGCAAGCCCGGTGCCGCCGGAACCAAGTCCGGACGCAAGCGCAAGTCGTCCGGCCGCCGTGGCGACCCGGTCTGACCGCCTCAGAACCAGCCGCGCCGCTTCATCCAGACCAGCACACTCACCCCGAGACCGAACATCAGCACGCTCACCGCTACAAATCCCCACGGGTTCTCCTGCAGCGGCACACGCACATTCATCCCGAACACACCCGCCACGAACCCCAGCGGCATGAACACCGCCGACACGATCGCCAGCACATACATCCGCTGGTTCAGCCGCTCGTTCGCCGCGGCGTTCAACTCATCCTGCGTCACCTGCATCTCTTCCCGCAACGACTCCAGATCCTCGACTCGCCGCGTGAACCGGTCACCCGCTTCGCGGATGCGAACCCGCTCCTCCTCGGGCAACCACGCCAGCGGCTCCGCCGCCAGCAGCATCACCGCATCGCGCTGCGGGCGCAGATACCGCTTGAGTCCCATCATCCGCCTCCGCAGATCCGCCAGGCGGTCCGCCAGAACTCGCCCCGCGCGATTCGCGTCGATCTGGCTCTCGAGCTCCTCGGACTGCTCCTCCAGATCGTCGATCACATCTCCCGCCCTCGTCGCCAATTCGTGCAGCAGGAAACTCAGCATCGATGCCGTGCTCGTCGGCCCATCGCCTCGCTGCAGCGCCTCCCGCATCGCCACCACCGCCTTGAGCTTGCGGGACCGCAGCGTGATCAGCCAACCCGCCTCGGCCCACATCCGCAGCGCGATCATGTCCTCGGGTTCCGCGCCGGGGTTCAGGTTCACCCCGCGCAGGATCACCATCGCCCCGCCCGCGTACGGCACGGTGCGCGGGCGAGTCCCGGTGCGAACCAGCGCATCGGCCACCCACTCGTCAAAGCCGGCCTCCCCGCGGATCCACTCCACCGCACCCTCGACATTCAGATCGAGATGAACCCAGATCGGGTGCTTCGGATCGCCCTCCGCCGCACGCACCTCTTCCCATTCCAGCAGCTTCGCTCCGCCAGACCCATTCAGACGCCATGCGTAGATCAATCCGTTGGGCAGGGTGGGAAATTCATCGGTCATGGGGCAAGATCCTAACCGCGATTGACCACAGTTTCCCCGACCAGCGCCCTATCATGATCCTCCCCTGAACCCAAGGATCACTGTGGCCAGATCGACCAAGTCCTCAACCGCACCCTCCAAGAAAAACACGCGCAAGAAATCGCCCCGGCGCAAATCACCCCAGCCCATGCTCAGCAGCGGCGAGGTCGACAGCGCGCTCGACGCTGCGCGCCCGCAAGCCAACATCGCGCCGCTCGCCACCAAGCAGGGCGACGACCGCTTCGACCCCATCCGCGCCATCCGCGTGCGCGGCGCCCGCGAGCACAACCTCAAAAACATCGATGTCGACATCCCGCGCGACCGGCTCGTCGTCATCACCGGCCTCTCCGGTTCCGGCAAATCCTCGCTCGCCTTCGACACCATCTTCGCCGAGGGCCAGCGCAAGTACATGGAGTCGCTCTCGGCCTACGCCCGCCAGTTCCTCGACCAGCTCAAGAAGCCCGATGTCGACGACATCGAGGGCCTGCCCCCCACCATCGCCATCGAGCAGCGCTCCGCCTCCAGCAACCCGCGCTCGACCGTCGCCACCTCCACCGAGATCTACGACTACCTCCGCCTGCTCTTCGCGCGCGTCGGCTCCCCCACCTGCTGGGAACCGACCAAGACCAAGAAAGACGGCACCATCGTCGAACGCTGCGGCAAGCCGATCTCCTCCTCCAACCCCTCCCAGATCACCGACGCCGTGCAGACCCTCGCCGAGGGCACACGCCTGATGGTGCTCGCGCCCGTCGTCCGCTCCAAGAAGGGCTTCCACAAGGAGGTCGCCGACGGCCTCGTCGCCAACGGCTTCATCCGCGCCCGCGTCAACGGCACGCTCGTCGACCTGCGCGAAGCCCTCAAGGACGAATCCGAGAACCCGCTCAACCTCGGACGCTACGAGAAGCACACCATCGAGGCCGTCATCGACCGCATCGTCGTCAAGCCCGATGCCCGCCAGCGCCTCAGCGAATCCGTCGAGACCGCCCTGCGCGTCGGCGAGGGCGTGGTCATCGTCTCGGTCGATCAGGGCGACGGGAACTGGTCCGACACGGTCTACTCCGAGAAGTACGCCTGCGCCGACCACCCCGAGTGCTCGCTCACCGAACTCGAACCGCGACTGTTCTCCTTCAACAGCCCCCACGGCGCCTGCCCCGACTGCCACGGCCTCGGCGCAATCCTCGAATTCGATGAGGAACTCGTCCTCCCCGACGCCGAGAAGTCCATCCTGCGAGGCGGCATCGCCCCATGGAAAAAAACCGGGCCCGGCGGCATGTTCTCCGGGCGCTATATCCGCCGCTTCTGCCGCTGGTTCGATGTCTCACCCTCCACCGCCATCGGCGACCTCAGCCCCGAGCTGCGTCAGACCCTGCTCTACGGCAACGCCGCGACCGGTTCGAAGAAGAAGGACGCCGAGTGGGAAGGCGTCATCCCCATGCTCCACGGCTGGTTCGAGCGCACCGAGAGCCAGTGGGCCAAGGACTTCCTCCACCAGTTCATGACCGAGCGCACCTGCCCGAACTGCCTCGGCGACCGCCTTCGCATCGAATCGCTCTCCGTCTTCATCGAAAGCACCGAAGCGCTCCCCAAGGAAGTCCTCGACCACCGGGCGACTCGGGGCCTCAGCACCAACCCCAAGCGCCTCAACCTCGCCGACTTCACCAAGCTCAACATCGCCACCGCGCTCCGCATCACCGATGCCCTCAAGCTCACGAGCGAGCAGTCCCAGATCGCCGACCCCATCGTGCGCGAGGTCAAGGCCCGCCTCGGCTTCCTCGCCTCCGTCGGCCTCGAATACCTCTCGCTCGACCGCAAGACCGCCACCCTCTCCGGCGGCGAAGCCCAGCGCATCCGCCTGGCCACACAGGTCGGCTCAGGCCTGGTCGGCGCCGCCTATGTCCTCGACGAACCGACCATCGGCCTGCACGCGCGCGACAACACCCGCCTCATCCGCACACTCCGCCACCTCGCCGACATCGGCAACACCGTCCTCGTCGTCGAACACGACGAGGAGATGATCCGCTGCGCCGACCATGTCCTCGACATCGGCCCCGGCCCCGGCGTCCACGGCGGGCGCGTCATCGCTCAGGGCTCCGTCGCCGACATCGAACAGTCCGACGAATCCCTCACCGGCAAGTACCTCTCAGGACGCATGGAAGTCGCCGTGCCCGACGAACGGCGCGTGCTCGACACGAAAGACGCTGTCACCATCAGGGGCGCGAAGGAAAACAACCTCAAGAATGTCGATGCCACCTTCCCGCTCGGCGGCATGGTCTGCGTCACCGGCGTCTCCGGCTCGGGCAAATCCACCCTCGTCAACGACATCCTCCTCAAGGCCGCCCGCAAGCACCTGACCTCCAGCCGCGACAAGCCCGGCCAGCACACCCGCATCAACGGCCTGCACCGCATCGACCGCATCATCGAGGTCGACCAGTCCCCCATCGGGCGCACCCCCCGCTCCAACCCCGCCACCTACACCGGCATGTTCGACGAGATCCGCAAGACCTTCGCACAGACCCGCGAAGCCAAGATCCGCGGCTACAAGGTCGGACGCTTCAGCTTCAATGTGAAGGGCGGACGCTGCGAGGCCTGCCAGGGCCAGGGCGTCAAGAAGATCGAGATGCACTTCCTCCCCGACATCTTCGTCGAGTGCGAGGTCTGCAAGGGCTCCCGCTACAACCGCGAAACCCTCGATGTCACCTACCGAGGCAAGAACATCGCCGATGTCCTCGATCTCACCATCGAGGAGGCCTGCTCCTTCTTCGAGAACCACCCCAAGATCCTGCGCTTCAGCCAGTGCCTGCTCGATGTCGGGCTGGGCTACATCAAGCTCGGCCAGCCCTCCACCACCCTGTCCGGCGGCGAGGCCCAGCGCGTCAAACTCGCCACCGAACTCGGCAAGGGCACCACCCACCACGGCCTGCCCACCAGCGAGCACACCCTCTACATCCTCGACGAACCCACCACCGGCCTGCACTTCGAGGATGTCCGCAAGCTCATCGAAGTCCTCAACCGCCTCGCCGACCAGGACAACACCCTCGTCGTCATCGAGCACAACCTCGATGTGATCAAGTGCGCCGACTGGATCATCGACCTCGGCCCAGAAGGAGGCGACGGCGGCGGCCAGATCATCGCCGCTGGCACCCCCGAAGAGGTGGCCGAAACCAAGGGCAGCCACACAGGGCAATACCTACGCCCATTGCTGGGGTGACCGTCCCATAAGCCCTTGAATCGGCTGATTCCCTTGACAAAGGGGCGCAATTTCTGCAAAATTCCGAAATTCGGGCGCACACCGATGCACGGGTTTTCATAATGCCCCCGAATTTTCACTTGTCCTCGCCCGCTCTGCGCGTAGTATTAATGCGTCGCCGATAATTTCATAGGGTGATTGAGGCCTCTCTCGCCGCAATCCCCTTCCAGAACACCCGTTCTCTCACGGGTTATTGCGTCCGGTTCTCTCCCGGATGCACTCTCTCTGCCCGTTCTCTCACGGGCAACCCATGTGGAGTCAGCGGTGCCGCGGCATCTCAACTCGACATGGAACCAAACGCGGCCCAGCACAGGGGGCCGCGTTTTTTCATGCGCGTTCCCGATCCTGGACCCCTCTGACCCCTTTTTCCGCCCCCATACGCCGGAAGTCATCCCCGCCGCCGGATACCCTTGTCGGGCGAAAGGAACAGCGCGTGATCAACCCGGTCATTTTCATCATCTTCGGCGGCATCGTCGGCGGCATTCTCATCCTCTCCTTTGCCCTCAACGCCATAGGAGCGATCTTCGGGCCGTGGGGCAAACTCGCCCAGCAGTGGCCCTCCACCGAAGTCCCCACCGACCGCAAGCCCCAGACCGCCTCCTTCTGCGTCACCAGCGAGCCCTTCACCATCGCCAGCGAGGCACGCCAGAGCCGCTTCGGGTGCGTATTCGGCATCGCCGGTCTGCTCGCATTCGCCTCGATCGGTCTGATCGTCGCCATGCTCATGGGCTGGGTGCAGTCCCCGGTCTACCTCCGCTGGGTGACCTTCGCCGTCTTCCTCGTGTTCTTTCTCTCCATCGCCTACTGGGGAATCAGGTTCCTCCGTACCAAGGCCTTCCCCCAGCTCGTGCAGTACCACGCCACCACCGATCACCTGCATTTCCGCAAGGACTCGGACATCCTCACCAAGTACCCCTGGACCAGCATCCCCTGGGTAGCCATCAGCGACATCACCCCAGACCCCGCCGACCCCAGCCGCGTCCGCTTCTACATGGATCCCTACTGGGCCTACGCCGACCGCAGCATGGTCGAGCAGGAAATGGCCATCCGCAGCGAGTTCGGGGGCGACCATCTCCCGCCAGACGATGGCGGCCCGCGGGATCAGAACCCGCCGTCCCGCCCCCACCACTGGGTGTAACCCAGCGATCCGATGCCCAATGCCGTGCTCATCCCGTTCGTCGTCATCATCGGCCTCGCGCTGATCTGGCTGCCGATCATGATGGCCGCCGTCATGCTCAGCGGCTGGTGGGACCTCGCACGCCGCTACCCCGCCACCAAGCCCGCCATCGGGGCGCAGCGCGGCGTGGGCAGCGTCTTTTTCTCACCGCTGTTTCGATACAAGAACTTCGTGCTCTTCGCCGTGGACGATGACTACCTGCACCTGCGCCTGCCGCCATTGCTCGGGGCGCTGCACGCACCGATCTCCATCCCCTGGCCCGCGATCGAGCTGCCCGCCAATCAGCCCACGCTGCCCGGCATGACTCCGATCGTGGCGATCGGGCGCCGGATCTTCGTCAGCAAACCCATGGTCGAGAAGGAAAAGCAGATCCGAGGCCTGATCGATCCCGAGCCAGGCCCCGAGCCGACCGAAACGATCAACTGACGATCGAGCCCGGCGCGATATCGCTCATCGGCTGCAGCAGAACCACATTCCGCTCGGTGCCCTCGGCCGCCTCGTCCTTCGAGGCATCGCTCGCCGCCAGCAGCATCCCACGAGATTCCTCGCCCCGGATTTTCCGGGCCGCGAGGTTCGCGACGATCACGATGTGCTTGCCGACCAGATCCTCTGGCTTGTAATAGGCCTTCACGCCGGCACAGATCTGGCGCGGCTCGCCCGACCCGTCGTCCACCTGAAGTTTCAAGAGCCGATCCGCATTGGGATGCTCTTCGGCCTTGAGCACCTTCGCGACCCGAAGGTCGACCTTGGCAAACTCATCGAACGCGATTTCCGGCTTGGCCTCGGCCATATCATCTCTCCGAACGGTGCGGGTGGCGTGGTCGAATCTGGGCCGCGCAGTGTACCCGCTGCTCCGAAAGATCGCCGAAACCACGATCCGTGTCGCCGGTTGGAGAGACAACCGAACGCCGGTCGATGACACTGCAAATCCACTCTTTTCTGATTCACCTTCAGCCGATCGAGGTCCCCCCGTGCTCCGAACGACCCGCCCTCTGCTCGCACTCGCCATCGCCGCCCTCTGCATGTTCTCAGACGCAGCGATCGGGCAGGAGCTTCAGGGCCGCCTCGAACGCCTGCTCTCCGAATCCCGCCTTCAATCCAGCACCGTAGGTGTCGTGATATCCGACCCCAGAACCGGGCGCACCCTCGCCTCTGAGAAGGCCACCAACCGGTTCATCCCCGCTTCGAACATGAAGCTGTTCACCACCGGCGCTGCGCTGCATGTCCTCGGTCCAGATTTCCAGTTCGAAACCACCCTGGCCACGCTGCCGCCCTCCACGCCGGGGGCCAAGCCCAATCTGCTCATCATCGCCAGCGGCGACCCGGCTTTCGGCGATCCCGTGCTCCTCGAGGAGATGGGCCTGACCATCGAGCAGTTCCTCGCCATCTGGGTCGACGCGGTCAAAGCCACCGGCATCACCGAGTTCGACAAGATCGTGCTCGATACCCGGATCTTCGACAACGAGTTCGTCCATCCCACCTGGCCCGTCGAGCAGCTCAACAAGTGGTACTGCGCCGAGGTGAGCGGACTGAACTTCTACACCAATGTCGTCGAGGTCTTCACCCGCCCGACCCGCGAGCGCGAGGCCCCCACCTACACCGTCCAGCCCGATTCCCCCGACATCCGCATCCGCAACCAGGCCCGCTCGGTCGGCAGCGGCCAGCAGACCGTGTGGGCCGCCCGAGCCCACGGCACGAACAACATCGTCCTCCGGGGCGATGTCCGCTGGGTCGGCAGCCCCATCAAGGTCACCATCCACGACAACGCCACGCACTTCGCCACTGTGCTCCAGGACCGGCTGAGCACCGCCGGCATCAAGGTCAACGGCATCCGGGGCGTGACGCTCTCGGACGACATCTCCACTCGAACCGACCTGCACATCGTCAAGTCGCCGCTGGATGTCGTCCTGCGCCGTACCAACGAGGATTCCCAGAACCTCTACGCCGAAGCCCTGCTCAAGCGCCTCGGACACGAGGTGACCGGACAGCCCGGTTCCTGGGCCAACGGCGGCACGGTCATGCGCATGCTCGTGCAGGAGCGCCTTTCCAAATCACCGCCGAGCGCGGTCGTTGTCGCCGACGGATCGGGCATGTCCCGCTCCAACGCCGTCACTCCCCAGGCCGTCAGCGAGTGGCTCGCCTCCTTCGCCAACGATCCCAAGCTCTCCGAAGCGTTCACCCGCTCTCTGGCCACCCCCGGCAAGGGCACCCTGCGAACCCGCCTCCAGAACGCCAACCTCAACCACGAGGTCTACGCCAAGAGCGGCTACCTCAACGGCGTCCACGCCCTGTCGGGCTACATCGTCGATGAGAACAGCGGCCAGCGGGTCGTCTTCTCCATCATCATCAACGACCGGCCCAGCAGCGTTCCATCGCGATTCGTCCACGAGTTCAACGAGAAGGTCATCGAGCTCGCCGACGGCTGGCTGGCCGAACAGGCCGTGCGCGACGGCGCGAACGCCGAGCAGTTCGGCGGCTGATCTGAGAAACGACCAACACAGTGGTGCCACGGGTTGACCCGAAGGGCAACCCGTGCCGACCGGTCCTGAAAACACGGCTTGCGAGACAAGCCGTGGCACCCGTTACCGCCAATTCAATCGAGCAGCGTGCCGAACAGCGTCAGAGCACTGGCGTCGTGGATCTTCGTGCGCACGATCCGACCGATCAGGTCGTCCGGGGATCGCCCTTCCGGGCAGTCGAAGACCACGATCAGGTCGCCGTCGGTGCGGGCGGAGAGCTGCACCGGACCGGCCGGTGCGTGTCCGTCGGTCACGACGCTCGAGCCGTCCACGCTGCACGCGCTCGCGGGCGCTGAGCCGTCGAGCGACTTGCCCGACACCGTCAGCCCGATCGCGCTGTTCCTGTTCGGTTCCTGGCGCTTCTTGCGCTCGCGCACGCTCACGCCCTGCACGAAGACCTCGAACTCGCTGCCGATCTGCTCGCGGCTGATCTCCGCCGAGATGCGGTTCTGCACCGCGAGCAGGTCGTTGCAGCGGTCGCGCTTCACCTGCTCGGGGACATCATCGGGGATGCGGTCGAACGCGGTCGTGCCGGGGCGGGGCGAGTACTTGAAGATGAAGTTGTTCTTGAAGCGCACACGCTCGAGCAGCTCGACGGTTTTCTGGTAGTCCTCGTCCGTCTCGCCGCAGAAGCCAACGATGATGTCGCCGGCGATGGTGAGCGGGCGGCCCTTCTCGGGCTCGTGCAGGATCGCTCTGGCCCGCTCGACGAAGTCCATGTACTCCGCGACGGTGTAGCCGCGGTTCATCCGCTTGAGCACTTCATCCGAACCCGACTGCACCGGGCAGTGCAGGTAGCGGCAGATGCGGGGCGAATCGCGCATGACCTCCAGCACATCGTCGCCGAAGTCCTTGGGATAACTCGTCACGAAGCGTAGACGCTGGATGGCCGGCACCTCGTCGTGGATGCGCTTCAGCAGGTCCGCGAAGGTCGTGATGTTCTCCCCGGCGTACAGGTCGCGGTTGTGCGAGCCCTTGTAGGTGCGCCCCTTCTGGGGCTGGGTGACGCCGTTGACCGTGACCGCCGCGCCGTGCTCGAAGCGGTAGTGGTTGACGGTCTGGCCCAGCAGCGTGATCTCCAGCACACCGGCGTCGGCCAGCCGTTTGCACTCGTCCACGATGTGGTCCGGCGGGCGGTGGATCTCCGCGCCCCGTGTGTGCGGCACGACGCAGTAGGTGCAGAACTTGTTGCAGCCGCGCGTGATCCGGACATACGCCGAGCCGTTGTGCTGATCGTCGGTCGGGGAGACCGTGCGCGAGAGGTCGAGCATCTCCAGCGAGTCGCCCGCCGCGGCGAGCGTGCCGCTCCGGCGCGAAGCGCTGCCCTGCAGCGCCACCGCCTTCGCCGAGCGCGTCGCCAGCGGGTGGCTCCAGTCGCCGGAGGCAGCGTCGTGGAGGGGAGCTCGCTCGTCTTCGGGGAGTTCGGCCAGCATCGAGCGGCGGGTGCGCACGGCGTTGTCGAGCAGCGACGGGAGCTTGTCGAGTTCGGCCGGGCCGCACAGCACATCGACCACCGGGAAGCGCCGGATCATGTCCGCGCCGTCCCGCTCGGCCATGCAGCCCAGCACGCCCACCACGAGGTCCGGCTGCTGGCGCTTGCGCAGAGCCATCTCGCCCAGACGCGAGCGGACCTTCTGCTCGGCGAGGTCGCGCACCGAGCAGGTGTTGTAGAGCACGACGGAGGCGTCTTCCGGCTGCGCGGAGAAGCGGTAGCCCAACTGGCGCAGCTGACCCGTGATGAGTTCCGAGTCGAGCTCGTTCATCTGGCAACCGAAGGTTTCGAGGTAGACCGTCGGCGATTGTGGTTGGGGCTGGGTGTGCATGGGGCGGGCCATTGTAGCGGTTGAAGCACGAATAAAAACCGGCCCCCGCGAGGGAGGCCGGCTTCGGAAATCGGGGGTTTCGATCGGCTCAGTCGTTGTAGACGAAGTTGTTACCGATGTTTCCCAGGGTGCCGTTCTCGTTCGGAGTCGGAATCGTGCCGTACCAGGCGTTCTGGTTGCCGGTGGTCGCGGTCGGGATGCCGCGGGCCCAGATCCGCAGGTACGCGTTCTTGCGCTGATCGAGGTTACCGATGGTGTTCTCGAACACGAAGAGGTTGTCGTTGTAGCTGGGGGCGGCCTGACCGATCGCGGTCGGGGTGTTGTCGCGGATCTGACGCAGCGACGAGGGGTTCGGCTCGCGCTCGAGGCGGCCGGAACCGTCGTTGTAGACGATGTTGCCCGACCAGGTGTTGCGGGAACCGTGGATCAGCAGGGTCTGGGAGTTCTCACCGACGGACCCGAAGGGGGTGCCGGTGGCCAGACGCCATGTTTCGGACGGAGGGGCGACCACGGGGTTGCCGCCAGCGCCACCCGGAGCGTAGACCGGGCCACGGTTGCCCAGCACGGCCACATTACCCAGAGCGGTCACGGTGGACCAGTTCTCGAGCGAGGCACCTCGCAGCGGGATGTGGGCGTAGCTGTTGTGTCCGTAACGACCCGAGACATTGGTGGCCTGGGTGTCGAGCTTCGAGCCGCGGAACTGCGGGTCGTACACGGCCTTGGCGGGGTTCTGAGCCTGCTCGGGGAACGAGTAGTTGTACTCGCTGCTCTGACGCTCCTGCGTGAGCACGGGCTGGCGGATATCGACATCGATTTCCGCGGGCGAGATGAAGATCTCGGGGTTGACGGTTTCGGAGAAGATCAGGATCGACCACACATTGCCGGTGCGGTTCTTGCTGGGCTGGGTTGCGGTCGGAGCGGCCTCGGTGAAGTTGGCACGGTCGAGCACCTGCGGGACCGGGTAGCTCTCGTTGTTCTGCTGAGCCCAGTTCACCAGACCCTGATGGATGCCGCGCACATTAGTGAGGCACTTGAGTTCCTGAGCACTCTTGCGGACCTTGCTGAGGGCCGGCAGCAACAGGCCGATGAGCAGGGCGATGATCGAGATCACCACCAGCAGCTCGACGAGTGTAAATCCACGCTTCTTGTTCATGCGTCTGCTCCACTTTCGTTCAGGCAACCGTCCGATCCGACCCCGCAGAGGATGCGAGGCCCGATCACGGTTGGTTGGATTGCGTTGTTCTATACGGCGGTTTTTGCCGCGCGGTTCCGGGAAACCCCGATCAGTGCTCGCACACTGATCGGGCGAGATTCAGAGCGAACCGTCTCGACCCAGGGAAGAGACGGTTCCACGGAGATCGATATCAGTTGAGCCCGTCGACCCAGGTGTACTGACCGGGGTTGACGACCTGCTGGATATCGGCGGTGCCGGCACCACGAGTGAACAGACGCAGGTAGGCGTTGCGGCGGGCCTGAACATTCAGGTTGTTGCCCTCGTTGGTCTCATCGACGAACAGGTTGTCGCGCTGAGCGATCGCATCGCTGCCCGAGGTGTCGTTGAAGGTGACCGACTCGGGATCGGGATCGTTGAAGAACTTACCGGAGTTGTCCGCGAAGACCACATTGCCGCGCCAGGTGCCGAACGAGCCGTGCACGAGGTTCGCCGTGGAGGTTTCGCCCTGCGGGCTGTTCTCGACCTGTTCCCAGCCCTGCGTCGGATCGGGGGTCGCGGTATCGGTGTAGACCGGGCCGCGGTTGGCGACGATCGGAACCGAGGTGCTGAAGGTGTTCTTCCAGAGCGCGCGGCGGGCACCGTAGGGCATGGCGTGCGCGTAGGAGGTGTGGCCGGTGCTGTTGTCCATGCCCTGGATGCTCTGACCCTCGGCACGGGGAGTACCCTTGAACTTGGGATCCCACGAAGCCCGGCGGGGAACAACCGCGCCCTCGGGCGAGGTGAACTCGTACTCTTCGTTCTGGCGGATGCTGCCGTTGGCCTCGGCCGGGCTGATCATCGAGTCGGGAACGAGGATGTCGTTGAAGATGAGAATCGAGTAGATCGCGCCCGAGCGATCGCGCTGGTCGTTGCCGGCGGTGAACTGCTCGGTGTCGCCGACGCGGTCGATCAGCGAGGGCAGCGGGTAGTTGTCGTTGTTGTCGCTGCCCCACTGCGTGAAGCCCTGGCCGATGGCGCGGGCGTTGGTCAGGCACTTGACCTGGTTGGCGTTCTTGCGCGCCTTGGACAGCGCGGGCAGCAGGATGCCGACGAGCAGCGCGATGATGGCGATCACCACCAGCAGCTCGACGAGCGTGAAGCCCGACTTCTTGTTGCGATTCTGCATGAAAAGATCTCCTGATCACGGCGGCGGGGTTCTTCCCGCCTCGTTCACTTGCCCAACCGGTGGCTTTCGCCAGCAGACACTCGGCACACCCGAGCGCAACCGGTGGGGATCGAAGTGGAGGCCGCGGTCTGAAAAGATCTCTGAAAAATGCCTCGGTCGAACGACCGAAAATCAGGGCAGTCAAGGAGATACGATCTTTTCAAGGTCCGCGAAAAGCCCTCCAAGCCGATACCATACACCAGACCATTCGCCCGTCAAGCATCCACGGTTCCGAGTGACCGAAAGACGGCGTGAAAATTTTCAAGACACCCGGAACCGAACACATACCTTATATATAGCCCGAGGCACACGATCATGGCCGACATCCGCACCGAACTCCAGCACAGAGGCCTCGTTCTCCCCAAGGCCCCCGCACCGGTCGCTTCCTATGTTCCCGCGGTTTCCGTCCACAGCGGCAGCTTGGTCTTCATCAGCGGACAACTCCCATTTCTCAATGGGAAACTGATGGCCGAAGGATCGGTCCCCTCCCAGGTTTCCCTGGAGACCGCCAGAGAATGTGCGGCCCAGTGTGCTCTGAACGGATTGGCCGCCCTCGAACAGGAGATCGGCGACCTCGGACGAGTTCGCCGCGTGATCCGCCTCGGCGGGTTCGTGGCCTGCGCCCCAGGGTTCGGGGACCAGCCCAAGGTCATCAACGGGGCCTCGGACCTGCTCGCCGAGTTGATGCACGACAGCGGCAAGCACGCCCGAGCGGCCGTCGGCGTGCCATCGCTGCCGCTGAACGCCCCGGTGGAGATCGAGTTCACCTTTCTCGTGGACTAAAGTCCGACCATGCTCGACCCCCGACTCAGACCGACGGCGATCCACGAGACCGTTCTGTATGCGGAGAACCTCGCACCGGCGATCGAGTTCTACAAGCGGGTCTTTGGGTTCGAACCGACCACGCTCTCAGATCGCGGCGTGTCGTTCCGGATCAATGCGCAGAGCGTGCTGCTCATCTTCCAGCCCGAACGCGCGGCGACAGAAACCGATGGGCTGGTCCCTGCGCACGGAGCGACCGGTCCCGGGCACATCTGCTTCGCGGTGGACAAGGGCACGCTCGAACCGTGGGCGGCGCGGCTCGCGGAATTGGGGGTCGCCATCGAGATGGAGCGCGGCTGGCCGACAGGAGCACGGTCGGTCTACTTCCGCGACCCGGCGGGCAACTCGCTGGAACTGGCCGATGGTGACATCTGGGCCGAGGAAGCGCCCAAGACGACCGACGAAGCGTGATCAGCCGCCGAAGGCCTTCTTGTAGTCCGCGAGGAACTTCTCAAGGCCGCTGTCGGTGAGCGGGTGGTTCATCAGCCCCTTGATCACGCCGAAGGGCACGGTGGCGACATCCGCGCCGGCAAGCGCGCAGTCGAGCATGTGCTTGGTGTGGCGGATCGAAGCGGCGAGGATCTTGGTCGTGAAGCCGTAGTTGTCGTAGATCTGGCGGATGTTCTCGATGAGGAGCATGCCGTCCTCGCCGATGTCGTCGACGCGCCCGATGAAGGGGCTGACGAGGAACGCGCCGGCCTTGGCGACCATCAGCGCCTGCAGCGGCTGGAAGCAGAGCGTGAGGTTGGTGCGCACGCCCTCATCGCTGAAGGCCTTGCAGGCCTTGAGACCGTCGACGGTGCTGGGGAGTTTGATGACGATGTTGTCGGCGATCTTCGCTCGCTCGCGCCCTTCCTTCATCATGCCCTCGTAGTCGACGGCGATGACCTCGGCCGAGACCGGGCCATCGACGACCTCGCAGATCTCGGCGAGGCGCTTGCCGTAGTCCACGCCTTCCTTGGCGATCAGGGAAGGGTTGGTGGTGACGCCGTCGAGCACGCCCATGTCGTGGGCCTGCTTGATCTCGTCGAGGTTGGCGGTGTCGATGTAGAGTTCCATGGCGGGGCTCCGGGTGCGTTGGGTGGATGGTGAGCGCGCATGGTACCGCACCGATGTGGCGCATGGCCCCCATCGGCGAACAAGCGATCATCCGATTTCAGATGTTCGTGGCGACCAGAACGGTCAGCACGACGACCATGATGAGCAGGGCAAGAACCAGCGTGATGAGAACTTTCACGACCGGCTCGGCCCAGATGCCCTTCGGGCGGCTCTGGTCGACGGGGATCATGCCAGAGGAGGCGACATCGATGGACTTCTGGAGGTTGGCGACCTCGAGCAGCGCATCGGGCGTGGTTTCCTTGTGGGCGATGGGCGGGTCTTCGCCGCGCTTCACGGCCCGCAGGTCGATGAGCAGGTCCTTGCAGTTCTTGTAGCGCTCGCGCCGGCTCTTGGCCATCATCATCTCGATGACCTCGGAGATGCCGGCCGAGAGCTTGGGGTTCACATGGTCGGGTGGGATGAGCGCCTGCTTGAGGTGCTTCTCCATGACCTCCTTGGGGTTCTTGCCGTTGAATGGCACATTGCCGGTGACCATGTGGTAGAGCGTGGCGCCGAGGGAGTAGATGTCGGCCTGGGGCCCGACATTGACCTCGCCTCGGATCTGCTCCGGGCTGATGTAGTACGGCGTGCCGTAGGCCTTGCCCTTCTCGGCGAGTGCGGCGTCCTTGTCGTCGATGGCGCGGGCCAGACCGAGGTCGGCGAGCTTCACCACGCCGCCCTTGGTGATCATGACATTCTTGGGCTTGACATCGCGGTGGATCAGGCCACGCTCGTGGGCGTGTTCGAGGGCTTCGGCAACATTGATGGCGATGTTGATGGCATCGGCTTCGTCGAAGCGCTTGTTCTGGACGATGGTGTCGTGGACCGTGCCGCCGTCGACATACTCCATGACGAAGTAGTGGAACTCGCCGGCCTTGCCGACATCGAAGGCCTGCACGATGTTCGGATGGTTGAGCTGCGCGGCGGCGCGTCCCTCGGCGTAGAACCGCTCGATGAACTGGCGGTTGCCGTTGAACTTGCGGGGCAGCACCTTGATGGCCACCAGCCGGTCGAGGGAGATCTGTCGGGCCTTGAACACGGCGGCCATCGCGCCCGCGCCGAGCTTGCCGAGCACGCGGTAGCCGGGGATCTGCTGACCGGAGCGTTCGGCCTCGACCTGCTTGCGCAGGCGTTCGAGCTGGGCCTGGGTGATGACGCCCTTGTTGACCAGAATCTCGGCGAGCGAGCGGTCGCTGGGATCGGAGCCGCCGGCGACCTTGGCGATCGCGGACTTGACCTCGTCGTCGGTCGCCAGCCCCTGCTCGATGACCAGACGGCCCACGATGGTGTCCATGGAGCCGATCGCCGAGCCACCGGCGGCGCTGGAGCCGGACTTGGAGCCATCGCTGGATTCCTGGTCGGACTTTCGCCCGGTCAGGATCTCGACGGTGTCTTCGGGCATGGGCAGGCGGCTGTCATCGGGGTCGGCGGAGGCGTGCGAGCGGGAGCGGGGCGCGCTGGTGTCCTCGGGCATGGGCAGCTTGGTGCCCTCGCTCTGGTCGGACCTCCGGGATGATTCGCCTGTGTTCACGCTCTCTGGCCCTGCGTCCCCAAATCTGGGCTTGTTATCGGCAAACTAGACCGGGCCGAATCGGGTGTCAACGCGAGTTCGGCTCGGCGGGTCAGAACGCGCCAAGGTATGGCGGATGACCCTGATCAAGAATCGGTCGGATCGGGTGCCGGCTTCGATCCGACCTGCCATTCGCATTCGGGGGGGTGGGTGTTCCCTGTTCCAACAAAAACCGCCCCGGAAACCATTCGGGCCGCACCCGGATGGAGCGGCCCGAACTGGATCAAGCGGATGGACAAGACGGTCTGATCAGACCAGACCGTCCTTCTGGCCCATCATGCGGAGCATGTCGACGCAGCGCGAGGCGTATCCGTACTCGTTGTCGTACCACGAGACCACCTTGAAGAAGCGGTCGTTGAGCTCGATGCCGGCCTTGGCGTCGTAGATCGACGAGCCGGGGTGCGACACGAAGTCCGAGGAGACGACTTCTTCCTCGGTGTAGTACAGCACGCCGGACATCGGTCCCTCGGCGGCGGACTGCATCGCCGCGTTGATCGCGTCGAGACTCGTCGCCTTCGAGGTGCGGAAGGTCAGGTCCACGCACGAGACATCGGCGGTCGGCACGCGGAAGGACATGCCGGTGAGCTTGCCCTTGACCTCGGGCAGGCACAGCCCGACGGCCTTGGCGGCGCCCGTGCTGGCGGGGATGATGTTCATGTAGGCGTTGCGCCCGCCGCGATAGTCCTTCTTGGACGGGCCGTCCTGCGTGGGCTGGGTGGCGGTGGCGGCGTGGATGGTGGTCATCAGGCCCTCTTCGAGGCCGAAGGCGTCGTTGATGACCTTGGCGATCGGCGCGAGGCAGTTGGTCGTGCAGCTCGCGTTGGAGATCACCTGATCCTTGGCGGGGTCGTAGACCTCGTGGTTGACCTTGTAGCACATGGTCTTGACGGTATCTGGCGTCTTGGTGGGCGCGGAGATGAGCACGCGCTTGGCGCCGGCGGTGATGTGCTTCTTCGCGTCGTCCGCCGCGGTGAACAGGCCGGTGGACTCGAGCACGATGTCGCAGCCGAGATCCTTCCAGGGGAGGTTGGCGGGGTCGCGCTCGGCGGTGGTGCGGGTGGTCTTGCCGTTGACGGAGAACGAGTCGTCGCCGACCTGCACATCGGCCTCTTTGCCGTTGATACGGAACCGGCCGTGCATGGTGTCGTACTTGAGCAGGTACGCGAGGTTGTCGGCGTCGACCAGGTCGTTCACGCCGACGATCTCGATGTCGGGGGTTTGGGACGCGATGCGGTAGACCAGACGGCCGATGCGGCCGAAACCGTTGATGCCCACTTTCAGAGCCATGAGGGCTGCCTTTCTTGGTGCGCGACCCGCGAGGGGGTGCGAGATTTGAAGAGAATCGGGGGTTGAGTCGTCGCAGCGGCGTGCCGCGATCGCAACAGGAATCGGAAGGGTAGCCCTGCTCGGAGTGGGCTTCAATGCGAGCGTCGGTCAGCCGGCCATGATCGAGGCGAGGCGATCGAGCCCCTCGATGAGGCGGGGCTTGGCGGTCGCGAAACTGAGCCGGAAGTGCGTGTCCCTTTCAGAGAACACATCGCCGGGGATGATCAGCACATTCTTCTGGACGGCTTTCTCGAAGAACTGGCGGCCGGTCATGCCCAGCCGTTCGGGGACCTTGACGAAGCTGTAGAACGCCCCGCCGGGTCGGGCGACCTCGGTGTACGGGCCGAGCTTCTCGATGACCAGATCGCGCCGGGTGGCGTAATCATCGAGCGGGCCGGACATGTCGGTGTCGAAGGTCGCCAGGCACCCCCACTGCAGAGGTGTCGGGGCGCAGACATAGCTGTACTGCTGGAGCTTGGACATCTCGGCGACGATGCGGGGCGGGCCGGCGATGTAGCCCATGCGCCAGCCGGTGCAGCCGTAGGTCTTGCCGAAGCCGCGGATCAGCAGCGTGTCCTCGTGCGAGTTCGGCTCGCGGCAGGGGCTGGGGCATTTGCGACCGCTGGCGAAGTCCTCGCGCGCATCGTCGAAGCAGAACTCGTCGTAGATCTCATCGGAGATCAGCAGCACGCCCTTGGCCCGGCACAGTTCGAGCAGGTCGCGGCACTCGGCCTGGGTCATGACCACGCCCGACGGGTTGGCCGGCGAATTGAGCAGGACGGCCTTGGTGGCCGGCGTGATGAGCGGCTCGACGCGCTCGGCGGTCATGCGGAAATCGGGGTAGGTGTCGCAGCGAACGGCGCGACCGCCCGCGAAGGTCGCCATGTGCGGGTACGCGACGAAGTACGGGTCGGGGATGATGATCTCGTCGCCGGGTCCGAGCAGGGCCATGTTCATCAGGAACAGCGCGCCCGAGGTGCCGGAGGTCACGGCGACGCCGATCTGCTTGCGACCGTCCTCGGTCGAGGCATCGGGCCAACCCAGGTCGTCGGCGATCCACGATGCGCAGCGATCGCGGAGTTCCTGGATGCCGCCGGTCATGGAGTAGCCGTTGCGATCGTTCTCGATGGCGTCGATCGCGGCTTTCTTCACGGCGTCTGGCACCGGGAAGTCGGGCTGGCCGATCGAGAGGTTGATCGGGTCGTTCATCGTCGCGCCGAGTTCGAAGACGCGCCGGATGCCCGACGCGTCGAGAGACTTGGCACGGGGCGAGATCAGCCGGTCAAAATCCATGTCGAGTGCCTCACGATGAGGGTGCAGCGCAGAAAGAAGGGCACTCGTGAATCGAGCGCCCTGGTCGTACAGCGGTGGTCGGTCGAGGGGCGAACGCGGGCCGCCCGTGCGATCAGCGAACCTTGCGGTTGCCGGTCTTCTGCAGGTGCAGGACCTTGTTTTGCTTCGGATCGAAGTCCTTCTGGTCCTTCAGGCGCTCGATGCGCTCGTGGCGCTTGAGCACATTGCGGTGCGAGGCGAGGTTGCCGGCGGTTTTGAGGGACTGGTCGAGACTCATGGCATGATCCTTTGCTGTCCGGCGCAGAAAACGGGCCGGGCCGACAAGAATAGCGGGTTTTCGGCGGGCCATCAAGGCGCGATGGGCTCAGTTGAACAGGGCGGGGTAGAGATCGTCGAAATCGGTGGCCCCCCGCTCCTCCGAGCGGAATTGTCGGCCCAAACGCTTGATTTCTTCGACCAGGGCCTGGGCCTCGGCATCGCGGAAGGTGCCCCCCTCGAAGCCGCGGCGGGTGCTGAGGTTCCACCGGCCCGAGCGGCTGCTGGGGTAGACGACGGTTCCGACCCCGTTTCGCCCGAGGAAGAGCGCGGCCCGCTCGGCCTCGTCCCACGGGTAGTTGGTGGCCAGCATGAAGTAGTTCCGGCCGCGCTCCCGGGGGTCGGACACGCCATCGCGGACGAACCAGACATTGGTCAGGGGCGAACCCGTGCGCGAACCGGACTGGTTCTGGGGGGTGGAGCCCGAGCCGCTCTGATTGGAGGCCCCGGAATTGCCGCCACCTCGCTGGGCCGAGGATCCGTTGTTGAGCGGGTCGGTGATTCCCGAGCTGCCCCCCCCGCTCCCCCCACCCCCCCCGGAACCGGGATTTTCTCCCGTGAGCATCCGCAGGCGCTCCTGCTCGGCCACGCGGTCGCGCTGGTGGTAGCCGAACATGTACCCGGCGATGATCAGGGCGATGACCCCGGCGATGGCGAAGAAGAGATAGCCGACGGGAAGGCGGATCGATCGGCCGGGCTTGATGCCGAAGGCCGAATCCTCGTCGGGATCGACCGTGTCCTCGACGGGCGCGCGGTCACCACCGGGCT